>CAYSER010000017.1:0-20898 GCA_964430205.1 uncultured Candidatus Peribacteria bacterium
GATCGGTGATGTTTCTTATGATATGTTCAGTAAGCAGTGAATCAACTGCCTTCCTTTGGTCATCATTCCAAAAATTGTTGAGAAGAGTATCTAAATGTCACTTCATATCCGGATAATATCTATCGACGTTATTGAGCGCGAACTGGAATGCATCGCTATCGCCTATGATATCCTGTCACTGATCAAGGATATAGGTCTGACTGTTGTCTTCCTCCACTGTTTTGATCTGCACTTCCTTGACGGGGAATTGCTTCAAGACCTGGGCTATCTCGTTTTTTACTCCTTCATTCGCTGTGCTGACACCCGGTTTCAAAAGAATGAGCAGGGCAGTGCCTACTATGGATATCGAAGCGATGACCTTGGATGTCATCTCTTTGGCGGTGTGCCTGATGGCGTCGATCATGGTCTCTGGAGTAGAGGATAAATCTATAATTATTATATACATTTACTCCATAAAGTCAATTTAACGTGTTTAGGTTTCCATGATTTCAATCGCTTGGGTCGGGCAGCCAGAGATGGCATTTTGGACACTTTGCGAGTCTCTGTTCTCTTGCGAGATCACTTGCGCGTGCCTTCCGCTCATCGTGAAATTGCTCGGAGCTCGGCGCATGCAGCGTCCGCATCCGATGCATCTCTGGCTGACCTGGAGCTTCTGCTCTTGCGGAGCAGTGGTATCGTTGAGGGTGGTCTGTCCTTGGGCCGTCGATTCCTGTATCGTAGCAGATGCACTTGATGGCGATGGTGTCTTTTTTTCCTGACATCATCAAAATATAGCCAGTAGAGAGCATATCCCTATGATGCTGGCGAATCTTTGTCGGTATTTCATGACGCTATCCCTTTCGTTATCTGGTAAAGATTAGTTTGCTGACACCGGTTGTGTCTGTGGTGCAGTCTGGGTAGGAGGCGTAGGTTGTTGATCTCCTGACATCATTGGAGGCTGCTGAGTATTTGCGCCGTTTGTAGGCTGTTGGTCGGCAGGATTCTGTCATTGCTGCTGATTGAGACAATTCTGCATACCTTGTCCCTGACCTGGCATCATCCTGTCATCGAATCTCGGATGTCCTGTACAGTGTCCTAAGATGAATCCTAGCCCAAGTCAGACTATCGCTACTACGATAAGGATCGTTACATTCTTTTTGTCCATGAGTGTTGTTACGATAAAAAATAAAGATGGCGCCATCTATACTGATATTCCTTAAATGAACCTTAAATGTTTTTTTGAAGATATTCCTCCGAAACTTCTTTCTCGATTTTAGTGGAATATTACCCATATTCCTAAAATATTTTCTCTTACCAAAAAAAAGCTCCGGAAGGGAGCTTTTTCTCTATATGGTTTTATGCTTTCTTGGCCGTTTTTGCATTCATGATCTTCTTGATGAGCTCTGGCTCGATCTCATCTTGGATGTATCTGTCGAGCGGTCTGGCTCCGTACTGCGGTTCATAGATCTTTTCGATGATGTCCTTGATCTGTTTGTCCGTATATTTCGGTAAGGAGATCTCGGAATTTGCTCTCCGTGTATCCAAGAACGTCTTGATCTTGTTCTTCATGATCATTGCCAGTGTCTCTTTGCTGAGATGCTTGAAGACGATCTTGTAGTCGATCCTGTTCAGCAGTTCAGGAGTCAGGAAGTTCTTCATCTCTTCCAGCACTCTTTCCTTTACCAGGTCGAACGCCTTATCGTTGATATCTCATTTTTCTCCGGTCGCGAATCCGATCCTGCTCTGTTTCTTGACGAATTCTTCGGATCCGATATTCGAGGTCATGATGATGATGGTGTTCTTGAAATCGATGATCCTGCCTTTGGCATCCTTGAGCTGCCCTTCGTCGAGGATCTGCAGGAGGATGTTCAAGACATCGCTCGATGCTTTCTCGATTTCATCAAACAATATCACAGAATACGGCTTTCTCCTGACCGCTTCGGTGAGTCCTCCTCCTTCTTCGTATCCTACGTATCCAGCAGGAGAACCTATGAGTTTGGAGACAGAATATTTTTCCATAAATTCGGACATATCTATCCTGATCATCGCGTCCGGATTGCCGAAGTATTCCTTGGCGATGAGTTTCGCTAAGTAGGTCTTACCCACGCCGCTTGGCCCTAAGCAAAGGAATGATCCGATCGGCTTGGTCTGTCTGATGACTGAGAGCCTGCTTCTGGTCAGTGTCTTGACGACTGCATCGACCGCTTCGTCCTGACCGATGATATTCTTCTTGAGATTCTGATCGAGTCTTCTGAGTTTCTCTATTTCGCTTTCGTTGACGATGTTCGTGGGGATTCCGGTCTTGTCTGCAAGGACATTGCCGATATCTTCTTTGGTGATTACTTGCCTGAGATTGAGCGGGATGTTCTTGTTGTTCCTGATCTTCTGCATCTCGATCTTCGCTTCTTCTTCCTTCGTTTTGAGTTCCGCTGCTCAGAAGTAATCCTGTTTCTCTATAGCATCCTCGATTTTCTTCTGGATCTTGGTCAGTGTCTCTTCATATTTCTTGTACTCTTTATCGTTACCGAGTTTCTGGTTCATGGTGGATTTCCTTGCGCATGCTTCATCCAGGATGTCGAGCGCCTTATCGGGCAGGTATTTATTCATCATGAATCTCTTGCTGAGATTGATCGCCACATCCAAGGCTTCATCATCTATCTGAACACCATGGAAGTCTTCATAGGTTTTTTTCAATCATTGGAGGATCTGCTTGCTTGCCTCTATGTCTGGCTCATTGATGATTACTTCCTGGAATCTTCTCTTGAGCGCAGCATCCTTTTCGATGTATTTCTGGTATTCATTGAAGGTCGTCGAACCGATGAGTTTGATCTTTCCTCTCGAAAGAAGTGGTTTCAGCATCTGCGCCGCATCGCCGTTTTCCTGGCCTCATGCGCCGATGATGGTATGGATTTCATCGATGAAGAGGATGATGTCGTTGGTAGGATCCATGGCTTCTTCCAAGATGGATTTCATCCTTGCCTCGAATTCTCCCCTGTATTTGGTGCCTGCGACCAAAGTTCCCATATCGAGCAAAAATATCCTCTTATTCTGGAGTTTCTCTGGCACTTCGCCTTTGGTGATTTTCTGTGCCAATCCTTCCACGACAGCGGTCTTACCGACACCGGCTTCTCCGATGAGCAGAGGATTGTTCTTATTCTTCCTCAAGAGAGTATAGATGATCTGATTGATCTCATTCTCCCTTCAGATGATCGGATCGATGAGGCCGTCGTTGACTTCTTTGGTCAGGTCCGTTCCGAAATATTCTATCGTCAATTTTTTCTCTTCCTTTTTGTTTTTGTCTCCTGTGGTGACCGGGTTATCTTTTTCCACGATCTCGCTTTCTACAGCATCCAGGAGCATATTGATGTTGTGCATCTTCTGCAATTCTTCGATGTTCATACTGGTGATCTTGTTACTATCTAAATCGAACGTCACAAAGATTTTACTCAATATCTGCAAAAATGCAAATACTCACACCTGGGTTATCATGGGGATTCTTTTGATTTTTTCGTGCTTTTCGACTATGGTTTCCACTGCGATTCCTTGTCTCTCAAGGTAGCTGATACATTCGTTTGACAAATCTTGAAATGATGCAGAAAGTAATGTGTCCAGATCCACTTTCTTCATCGATGTATCGATCCGTTGTTCCAGGCTTTCCGTGATCTTTTTTTTCAGCGGCAATCCATCATTCCCCTTGATGCTTCTGAGATCGGTGATCCTATACCTGTTCTCGAAGTAGTCTTCTTCCATCTTCTGAGGTATTCCGAGCAGTTTCCGGAAGATATCCATGAGATCATGCTGTTTGAGGAAGAGCGAGATTCATCGGAGAAGGTCGTCTCCATGTATCGATCTCTGTCTTTTGGCGGATGCTAAGGTGTTCGCAAGTGTTAGGCAGGAAATCGAATGTTCAGTCAGCATAGTTTCAATCTGAGGATACATGCACGTCGAGATGATGAGTAAAAGTCCGTTCGGGATGAATATATATATTTCTTTTTTCATTGCAATAGCACTTATGTCGTTTACCTGCTATCATATATTTTTTGATCTTTGCAAGATTGTCTTCGATATATCAAAAGCGCGAGAAAAAACAACAGAGTTTTCTGTGTTTTGATCGCTTTTTTCTTTCTCTCTCTCTTGCCCTACAGAAATGCGTGGGTCCATGTCGGTTCGTTGGCTTCTCCTGCTTCGAATATGGGAAGTCCCGCTTTGCGGGATCACTGTCTAGCACACCTCTGTCACGGTAGAATAGGTGATGAGGTACTGCATAAAAGTGACTTAGCTTTTCTTGATTATTTGTTACTTATTGCTACTCTTTTCCTACGTTCAGAAATCGATAATTGAAAATTACAAAATTTTATATGCAATATAAAGATTATGCTTTCATTCTTGAGATCGCTCTTCAACCCTCGTGTCAAGCCCATGAATATCATTCGGCTCCGCAAAAAGGTCCTTTTGGAGAACTTGGAATATCTCAAATCCATCCAGCCGCATGCAGCGATTTTTCCTGTCCTGAAGTCCAATGCTTATGGGCATGGTCTCAAACAGGTCGTCAAGATGCTCGCTAAAGAGGATATTCCGTATATCGCCGTTGATAGCTATCCTGAATATGTCGTCGTCAAGAAGCATTCCAAGATCCCTGCGCTCATCCTTGGCGAAACCTTGTTGGAGAATTATAGGAAGTTCGATCATAAGAAAGCGACATTCTGCGTCTATAACGCCTGAACGATCAGATATCTTTGAAGATTAGGCAAGTCGACCAAGATTCATTTGTTCTTCAATACCGGGATGAATAGGGAGGGTATCCAGGAAGATGAGTTACCGAATCTGATCAATGAGCTTCAAAGCCATCCGAATCTCATCGTCGAATGAGTGCTTTCTCATTTTTTCGACGCTGACAATATTTCCGATACGACGCTTGATCATCAGATGCAGACCTTCAAACGTATGTACTATAAGGTGCTGGATGCGGGATTTACCCCAAATCGGAGGCATATCGGCAATAGTGCCGGCATGTTCAAAATCAAGGATGAATTCTTCAATGCCTATAGGCCATGATTGGCTCTCTATGGATATAATCCTCTGCATCCTCAGGATCCGTTGTACAAGCATGGGAACAATGTTCTACCGATCCTTTCCGTTACTTCGAGAGTGGTGAGCCTTCAGACGGTGCGGCCATGAGAATGAGTGAGCTATCATCATGACTATAGACCGAGTGATAAGGAGACTATAGCCACTGTCCCATTCGGTTACGCGGAATGACTCACCAGGGCCGCTTCCGGCAAGATCTTCATCAGGCATCGTAAGTCGTTCTTTCGTCAAGTAGGCACCATCTGTATGAACCTTTCCACTTATCTCGTAGATAAGGCTGTCCATATCGGCGATGAAGTCGAGATTATCTCTGATAATCCACGTAACAAGAATGCGGTAACCTCTTTGGCTGAAGCAAGCGGCACTATCGTCTATGAAACGTTGGTGAAACTTGATAGGGGGATGAGGCGTGAGATAATTTAATGCTAAAACTATCGTAGATTACCATAGTCCATGCTTTGTTTCTCATTCATTTCCTGTTCCATTATCTTTCTTTTTTTTTACTGAATTATGTGTGAAGTATGTCTTTCGTATATGCATTGGTCAGTGTCCTGATTATCAGTAGCGTTTCCTTGATTGGCGTTGTCATACTCTGATTGCGTGTGTCATTGCTCAAGAGGATCGTTTTGCGGCTTGTCAGCTTCTCTGCAGGCGCTTTGCTTGGAGATGTATTCTTTCACCTGCTTCCTGAGATGGTTGGTCCTTCTTGACGGAATGTCTCTGCTTCCTTGTGGATACTCTGATGAATATCTTTCGGACTCATTACGGAGAAGATCATCCGTCGGAATCACTGTCATATGCCCGTCACCAATCAGCATACCCATCCTATCGCATTCATGAATCTTGTCTGAGATTCCGTACATAATCTCATCGATGGATTGATCATCGGGGCGAGTTACCTAGTAAGTATACCTGTCGGTATCGCCACCACCCTTGCCGTCTTCCTTCATGAGATTCCTCAGGAAATAGGCGATTTCGGTGTCCTTATCCATGGATGATTCAGCAAGAAGAGAGCGTTATTGCTCAATTTCCTGATCTCCTTGACGGCTCTATTAGGTATGCTCATTGCATTCGTCATGTATCGTTATACGGAGGGTATCGTTATGATATTGATTCCTTTTGCTGCTTGAACGTTCATCTATATCGCGGGTTCCGATCTCATCCCTGAACTTCACAAAGAAAATACTCTGGCCCATAGCATACCTCAGATCCTTTTTTTCCTACTGGGCATAGGTATCATGTCCTCTCTTTTGATTTTAGAATAAAAAAATGTCCCTCCTGGATACGGAGGGACTGACTATGTGCTTATTCAATTGACGGAACCGTATTTTATTCGGTTCTGATACTGTTTTCTCATTTGGATCTTCCGTCTTTTTTCTTTCCTTTTCAACACGACGACTCCCATCAATGGGCCGGCTACTAAGGTAAACCATCCCATATTTATCATGCTTTTGTTGAGCTGTCGGAAGTCTACTCCCCAGTTGACCAGATGGAAAAATTCCAATCTTATATAGTATGTCGTCCCATAGATAATTCCGAAGATGACAGCGAATATAAGATATTTGCTTACTATCTTGACGGTCGTCTTTCTCCAGGAAGATAGCTTCAACGTCTTGGTGTTGATTACGATATTGCTCCAGAGAAGCAACTGCTCATAGGGGCCACTTACCAGATATTCAGTCAAGATGGCGCTGATCTGGATGATGATGCTTGCCCAGGATCCGATACCTATATAGAAGAAGTGATAACAGAAAGCGATGACGTTCCAAAAGGTAATGAGCACCCTGGAAACAGTGAACCAATCGCTTACTTTTTTCCAAAAGCTCTTTTGCATATGCTAGTATTTTGTTTTTGTACCCTAACTATATATTTTATTTATGAAAACGCAATATCTTTATTTTTTTTCAATATGTAGATCATCCTTGGGATATCTCACTCGATAAGCTTATAGGCGTGTTTTTTTTTGATAGTGAAATGATATCTCTTAGCTGTCTTATCGATAGCTTTCGCCTCTTCAGGCGTATATTGCTTGTAGAGAATGAGTCGTCATCATGGCTTTACTAAGTGACGGATCTGCGGCAAGAGCCTATCGATATATCCTACCGCTCTTGCTGTCACGTAATCATAGGTCTGATGATGATCTTCGGCTCTTGTCCGGAGTGCATCGACATTCGTGATATGCAGGGCGGCTATCATTTCCTTGATAGCTTCTATCTTCTTCTTGGTCGAATCTATCCCTATGCAGCGGATCCCTGGATTGGTCATCGCTATCGGCAAGAGCGGAAATCCGCCTCCTGTTCCTACATCGCACAATGTGGATCCAGGTTTCAATTTTATCGTATCATTGATTTCCAGGGAATCCTGGATATGTTTGATGCGAATCCCTTCGGGATCTCTTATCGCCGAAAGATTGGTGTGTGCGTTTATCGCCATGAACCTCTCTATCAGCGCGTTCCGTTGTTCTTCCATAGGTAGTACCTTTTTTTACTAAAGATTTTGTCCTCTTGGATAAGCTTGCTTTCTTTCGGAAAATCCTTATAATATGTTACTGTGTTCGTTTTTTTTACATAATCAGTATGCTAATGGTTATAAGAAATCTGAAGCAAAAGAAAATACTAAATATCAAAACATTGTTCCGGCTTGTTGTTGTCTGTCTAGCATTCTACTTCTTGACCAAATTCGTCACCTCTCTCTCTGAGAGATTCACTCAGACCGCTCCTTCCGAGAATATGTATACCTTAGGCGCTACGCTAACGTTTTCTGGTAAGATCCATATAGACAATAACTTCCCTCATTATACCCATTCCTTGGTCAATAAGGAAGGGAAGACTATCGGACTCAAAAGCTCTACTATCAATCTCAATGCATATACTGACAAGAAGATCGAGGTCGTTTGAAGACTGAAAAAATACCTCAAACTGACTCCTGTCTTGGAGGTTGACTCCATCAAGATCCCTGATCAAGGGCTTATCATCACGGCCAACAGGTATTTCTTCGTCAAAGAGCTTCTCTATCTCGATTTCTCTACCCAACCTCAGCTGAGCGCTTCCAAGTCATGAAACAATATCCAAGTCATGTTCG
The DNA here is from genome assembly GCA_964430205.1 of uncultured Candidatus Peribacteria bacterium. Lineage (GTDB taxonomy): Bacteria > Patescibacteriota > Gracilibacteria > Absconditabacterales > Absconditicoccaceae > CAJBLF01. The sequence continues at coordinate 8,149 of CAYSER010000017.1, forward strand.
ATGAAAATCCTGTAGTGCATATCGAGCGTTTCGTTTGCAGCAAGATCTTGAAATCTCGTGATTGCACTTATCTGATCACCGATTATGTCCAAAACCATAAGGATACATTTGAATCCTATCGATGATATATCTTCTATAAGCATGGAACTGGATTCTGGACGACATTCGATGACAATCAATTCGGTTTCCTTTTCAAAGATATCTCCGATGATATGATCTTGGATATTTCCAATATGTTCAAGATCGTCAACACGGATTTTATCATCAATAATAAGCTGAATATCATCAAGTCGCATTGTCAGAACGATTTCGCACAGCTCACCAGTATCGACCCAGAATGAACGATTACCTATCATGATCCGTATACTGTAACGCTTAGTCTTAAGGGGCTTGATAACAAGCAAGATCCTGCTACCTGCAGGATCACATTCGATCTTTGGAATAATCGGGATGTCGTCGACACCCAGTTCAACTAGTCCTTGTTCTCAGATACTTTCAAAAAAAATGGAATCGATCAGATCCCATTTTTTTGTCTTTGAAATATCTCTCGGTGTTATTCTACATCCAATATCTTGATATCTCTCCTATCGTTATTGATCCTCATCTTCGCTACGTCGCCCGCTTTCCTTCCTTTTATCGCTAATCCTAGTGGTGATTCGAGTGATATCTTGATCGAATCTTTGATCCCTTTGAAGTTCTTGTCAAAATCCATCGTTGTCTCTCCTGTTCCTACGATAGTGACGGTGTACGTGTCGTTGTCATCAGTCTGTACGGTCACTTTGGATCCGTAATCGATGATTTTATCTGATTTTCCCTTCTTTTCTTCCTTGATGATCTCGACATCTTCGATCAATTTCTCTATTTCTCCGATCCTCGAATTGATGAAATCCTTATCTTCGAGCGCAGATTTGTATTCGAAATTTTCCGAAAGATCTCCCATAGCTTTCGCTTCTCCCAATCTTTCCAAGACCGCAGGAAGCTTCACTTTCTTGAGCTCGTTGAGCTCTTGGACCAATTGTTCGTATCCTTCTTTGGTCAGATAGTTCTTTTTCATGTTTACACTAATACATATGATAAAATGGAGTGTGGAACAGTGTTATATGCCTGTCCGGCTTTTACGATTTGTATGAGGAAAGGTGCGTTTTGAAATGTTCGAATGCATGATTTGGGATGTCTTCTATGATCTTGAATCATCATTCTCCTGTCGATCGTTTGAATATTTCTCCATCATAGCTGAATTTGAAATCACCTATCCGCTTTCCCAATTTATTCTTGCTGATGATATAGTCGATCCTGATCACTGCAGTATCCTTTTTCGAATAGATTTTCTTGAAATACGAATCCATCTTGCCTTCAATGTTTCTTTGGACGATGTCCTTGATAATCTCTTGCATGTTCACTGGAACATCTACGAATTGGTAAGAGGTGGTAGGTGTGTTAGCCATGTCTCCGTTTGGGGAAAGAGATAAAAAATCATAGGGTGATAGTCTCTTGCTGGAAACTATATCCAATCAGCCAAAAAATGCAATCAGATTTACCCGAGCTTACTCATGAAATCTTTCTTGATGTTCTGGTTTTTCTGCGTGTCCTTTATCATCGAATAGCTTTTCCTGATCAATTCCCTGATATCCTGGTAGTAGATGAGCGATAGGATCTCATTGAGTGTACATCGTTTGTGGATGCCGATATATCCTTCTGCATTCTCGATCTTGACGAGCCCTGGATTCCCGGTATATTCCATGAGGAAGTACGTAACATCCTTATCCATCTGTCCCTTCTGGCGTTCGACATTCCTGAGCTGCGTCGTTCCTAGCTGTTGCTTGATCCTCATCTGGTTGATAGGGATACCCGTCTCTTCACTCACTTCCCTGAGTGCTGTCTTCTGGATATTCTCGTTGCCTTGAATCTTGCCTTTGGGAGCCACCCGTTCTATCTTTCCACTGAGGGCATGTCTCTTGATGAGCAAGTATCTCGGTTCTCCGTCAGGAGCGATATAATACACAATTCATCAAGCGCTTTGTATAATCGCCATTATAAAAATGCTAAAATGTTAAAAATGATTGATTGTTAAATTGACTAATTGCTAAAATGACTGCATGCTAGATTGCTGAAACGTGAAAATGCGGAGATATATGCATTATTGGTATGTACTAGAATCAGCCTATCCGCTTGATGACTTTCTGCAATCATCTCGCTATGGGATCGGATTGAGGCGTGTTGATCTCCTCTATGAGATTTGATCATGCTTTTACCCTATTGATATTCGTCTCTCCAGGATTCTGATTTACCCATTGTTGTCCATCGACTCGTTGGGTGCTTTTCGGTATATCCTTATCTATCGGCTCTTTTCTTTCCTCTTCCTTCGGCTTGGTCTCGAAATTCTTTTCAAGTTCCTTGAGCTCTGCATCTTTTTTCGCTTGATCTTCGTACTCCTTTTCGCTGAGCTTACTCTTGTTGATTGTAAACTCTTTCGGGCTCTCTTTCGCTCCTCATCCTCATTGCTCTTTTTCGAGCATAAGATCTTCAGGTGCTTTGTTATCTGTCATAGTGCTTTGTGTTATGTACTTAAAGAGTTGAGTACCTTCTGGATTATTGCTAGGTTCTTCTTGTAGTTGACTCTTGTCGGACCGATGATGCAGAGCATGCAGTCATAATCTTCGATCGTGATCTTCGTGTAGAGGCAGGAGATCAACGTCTTCTGATCTTCGATGAAGGTATAGTAGATCTGGTTCTTCTTCAGGATCTTGCTATCGATGAATTTCACTATTCTTTTTTCCTCGATGAAACGGATAATGCTTTTTGTGGTATGATATTCGTCGAGCATATCATCTCTGAGGAGATTATTGATGCCTAGATAATAATATTCATCGTTTCTTACGAATCCGACGACGACTCCATCGGCCAATGATCCTATACTTTCTACCAATTCCTTGAGCCCGCTTCTCACCTTGATGACTTCTTCGTCTTTTTCCTCTTCCTGCGCGACTAGATAATTCTGGATATAGGTTGTTAGTCATTGTACCGTAGGCACTCTTCCGGAACTATTGTAAGGCTGATAGACCATGCCTGCCTTCTCCAACATATTTAGATACTTCCTGAGCGTGGATGGAGCATATTCCGCATCTTCCAAGGAATGCAGAAATTTAGAACCTACCGGTTCTCCTTTATTGATATAATTGTCGATGACGACATCGAGCAGTGCGAGAAGTTTTTGATCAAAATCTGCCATAGCTGAAATTTTGCTTCTTCATTTCTAAAATCGGTACGTTTCTTTGTTGTTTCTTGTATACGGATTCACTTCAAATTTTCAAGGAGTTTTGCTTTCGCGGTATCCATGGGCACTTTATCGAAAAAAAACCGTTTGAGGTTTTTTTCTTCTGTCTACTATGCTATCTTCCGGTACGATCACGGCTAATCCACGGATGATTCGTCCTCGTTCTCTACGGTTTGCGCTTTTTCCAACTCTTTCTGCCGCAGTATCCTATTGATCGACATTCTCGTTGGTGATGCATTACAGAATTCATCAGCGGTCAATACGAGAAATCCCTTGATCCCTTGCATGATATAGCTCAGATTGAAATCATTTTCCCGTATCTTCTGGTGGATCTTATGCTCTCCAACCTTTTCCAATCCTTTGGTCGAGATATAGTACATGATATCATGGTCTCCTATCGTCACATCAGGATTTTTCTCATATTCCAATTCATGGATCTGGTCCGTATTCTGTTGGTCGAGAATTATTAGGTATTCCTTAAGCGCATCGATATTCTGGAGGATATTCTTGATCTTGTAATAATGCAGATATTTCAAAAACTCCTTTACCTCTTCCTTGAGATATCATGCGATATCCAATGTGTTTAGTTCGTCGATGATATGTCTGCTGATAATATCTTTCTTGCTGTCTGCCATGGGAAGATCATCATGAGAAGAGATAAAGATGAGGTGATTATTTGATGATGTGAAGGTTGATGTGATTCTTGGCTTTGAGATAGTTGAGGAGGTGGATATCATGGGTGATCAGGAAGATTGTATTCCCAGATTTATTCGCTTCGATAAGGATGTCGGCGACTGTTTGGGTGCTTTCCCGATCCAAGTTCCCTGTAGGTTCGTCGGCTATGATGAATTCGGGATCGTGGATAAGTGCTCTTGCTAAGGAAACCATCTGTTTCTCTCCTGCACTCAGCAATTTTGTCGGTTTGTCCAGCAAGTGTTTGATGTTGATTTTCTGCAATATTTGCTTGAGTTTTGACTCTATGACCGTTTCACCGAGTTCATACAGTTTGAGCGGATAAATGATATTTTCCTTTACTGTCTCATCTTCCAAGAGCTGATAATCTTGGAAAACGATGCCAAGTCTCTTCCTTAGGACCTGGATATCCTCAGGGGAGAATTTAGAGACATCCTGTCTGTTGTAGAAGATGGTCTTTTCTGGCGGCCTAAGCTTTCCTATGATGAATTTTACCAATGTTGTTTTTCCGGTGCCTGATTTCCCCGTTAACACGAAAAAATCGTTAACGTCTAGCGAGAAGCTCAATTTATCAAAAAGCGGCACTGGATTGTCCCGATATCATCGACTGAGATTCTTGATCTCTATCAACGGCGTATTTTTCTCCATGGCTTTTGACTATATAAAAGCTTTATCATATATCTGATTATATCCTCGGAAATGCATTTTTGCAAAACAAATCCCATGTCCCCGAGGGGATTTGATTGACAAAACATTCAAAACTTATGGAAATCGAGCAAAGTTATCCAAAATAGAGGAAATCGTTGAAAATGCTAAAGAAATGCCTACATTGGGATCAGCGCATTTATTTTTTTTATTGTACGGATGCTAGAACTCAAACAGGTTTTATGAGAGTTGGAGAACGTCACGGATATGACGCAATTGGATAGTTTCTTCCAAACATACCTCGGCAAGAAAGGACTTCTTAATGAGGAATTCAAACATATGCTCACCCTTTCCCCTGAAGAGAAGAAAGAGAGATGAGCTCAGCTTTCAGAGATAAAGACCAAGCTTATGGAAGCATATGAGGCCAAAGAGCAAAGTTTCAAGATAACCCAGATCAATGCACAACTCGAGAAGGATCCCGTAGATATCAGTTTGGATGTCTCTCTGGAACAGGGCTCATACTCATTATTGACTAATATCAGGAGAGAAGTGGAGGATATCTTTAAGTCACTTGGATTTGTCATGGAATATGGAACGGAGATGGTGACAAAATTCGAGAATTTCGAATCTGTGAATATCCCTCTCACTCATCCTGCTACAGAAATGCATGACACTATCTATCTCCAAGAAAAGGATCCTTCGGGGGAGAATTTTGTCCTTAGGACTCATACGTCTTGCATGCAGAATTATATGATCAGGAAGTATGGCGTGCCGCTCAAGGCATTGGTCCCTGGCAGAGCATATAGGTTCGAAGATATGAATGCTACCCACGATGTTATGTTCTATCAAGTTGAAGGGATGTATATCGGCAAAAATATCAGTATCGCTCATTTCAAGGATCTGATTGATACGATGCTCAACGCTGTGCTCAAAAAGAAAGTGGAGACAAGGATAAGGCCTTGATATTTCCCTTTCGTCGAGCCATGATTCGAGATAGATGTTAGATATGAATATTTCAATGTGAAGACAGGAAAGAAAGAGATGTCCGATCGATTGGAAATCCTGCCTGGTGGAATGATCCATCCGGAAGTGCTCAAGGCGGCTGGCATTGATCCTGCTGAATGACGATCGTGATTCGCTTTTGGGTTAGGTATGAGCAGATTGGCTGCTGTACGTTACGGTATCAAGGACATCAGATATTTCACTAATGGCGATCTAAGATTCGCAAAATCATTCGCATAATATGCTATTCTCATGGTATAAAAAAATCCCTCATCGGAGGGATTTTTTTTATTTATGCTTCCATTTCTCTCTGATTCTTTTGGCTATCATCTTTCTATCTCGTTTTTTCTCCATAAATCTCTGGAACCCTTCTATGAGCGTGTGATGCTTCTTGTCTTTCACCAATATTCAGCAGTCCTTATCGACCAACTCCGCTGTCGCTCATTCTCCGTAACCGAAAACCGGTACTCCGAGAAGCAACGCTTCAACGGTTCAGATTCCATAGCTTTCCTTCGTCAGGTTGATCAGGCCTTTTGCCTGGCTGATGATCTTGATTTTCTCATCCACATCCTCGATCCGACCGACGAAGATGATAGAAGGTCCGGCGATGGATTTAAGTCGCTTTTCATCGGGTCCGCTGCCCATCATGATGAGCGGGACGTTGAGTTCGTTGCATAACCTGATGATCTTGTCCGCTTCTCTTACGAATGCGACCAATCTGCCCACGTAGAGATAATAATTGAGCGGTGATTCCTGCACTGCGGGGAAAAAGAACTTATTTGGTATGCGCGGATATCTGATGGTGATGTTTTTCATTCCGTACAGCTTTTCCGCTGTTTTTGCCGTATATATGCTATTGGCATAGATTTTGTCGAATTTCGTGAACTTAAGATCCCATTTTCTCAGTCTCGGTACGATCCGATTGAAGATCTTACCTTTGATGCCCTTGAGTTTCTCTCTGTATTCATCGTAATGTGTCCGGATGTATTGCATAGGGGAGTGTAGGTATAGTACCATCGGCACACTCATCGGCGTGATGTTCTTTGCGATGGCGAACGATGAGATCATGATATATTCTGGCCTGTATCTTTTAATCTTCCTGGAAAGTATCTTCATCAGCATCGGATAAAAGAACATGAGATTGCGATAATCCAGCAACCGTGAAAGGACCGGAATCTTATGTTTGCTGCATCGGAGAAATAATGCATTGAGCCGTTTCGGTAATGCTGTCACGACTTCTAGGTCGTGATGCCCTGTCTTGAGATATTTCCGTTCGGAATATATCGTAAACACTTTTGCATGATCTACGTGCTTCTCTTCATCGATGAGGTCCTGAAGTACCGTGAGCGCTCATCATGGCAGTATCCGGCAATGGACAAAAGCAACTTTCATATGATTTGTTAAAACGAATAAACTATTTTTCTCTTTTTTATCGCTTCTTCGTTTTATCGTTTAGGCGTTGTTATTGCAAGGAAATGTTGTTGTGAGAGAAGCGCTTGAAAAGCTGCCGCAAAAGTGTATCAATCAGTCGTTTTATGTTTTTTTGGTATCTGGAATGGATAGAGAAGAAAGAGTGTTTCTAAGAAAGAATCTTATCAAGTTTATCATCGGATTAATCCTGCTCTGATTCTCTTTTTCCTATATTCAACATCATCCTGCGGAAAAAGCTTCCATATTTTCCGGATTCCAGGTCCTTCGGCAGAGAGGGATCGTCTACTTCCATAAGCTTACCAATACCAATTCCGAGGCACTTCAAAGGAAGTTCGATTATGAGAAGACCTATGGAGAGCTTATCAATATGGTACAGATGAAGAAATGCACTGATCCAGCAATTCTCACAGAGATCAATGAGACCTACCTCGCTCTTAAGAAAGAGGCTATCAAGACGCTTGATGAAAATCTCCCTGGCTATATCCGCAAGGCCAATGAATACAAGAACATGATAGATACTTGCGCTAGATAGTCTTTAGATTTTAGCGCTTAGCATGTTTCTCCTTCTAGATCTTAAAGAGAAAAAAACTCCGTGGAATGCGGAGTTTTTTTTGCTTATCTATCTCTGATTTTATCAGAGGAATGGTATCTTGATTTCTCGGAAGCGTACGAGATCCTTGAGCAGGATGTAGACGCCGAGAGCCATAAGGGCGATGAAGAAGACCATATTGATGTATCCTTCGATGTTGAAATATTTCTCAGGTTTCAGCTTTCCGATGCCTTGTATAAGGACGCCCAATAATCTTCCTCCATCGAGCGCTGGTATCGGCAATACATTGAAGATCGCAAGTGCCAGCGATATCATTCCGGCGAATCCCAGATAAAGCTTCAATCCTCAGATGGTGAGCAATCCTTCTCAGAGTTTGATCGCTCCTACAGGTCATGTCAACTTATTGAGCGATGTCTTGATCCTTGCCCCATTGAGGGAAAGCAAGTCGCTTCACAATGTCCCCAATGTTGATAAGGTGAGCATGGTCTCCGCTTTTATCTCTTTTGCACCTATCCGCATCGCTTCGAAGAACGGGAACTTGATCGGTTTGAGGTTCAATTCCTCTGATTTGAATGTTACTCAGAGGATACAATTATCTTTCGGGCATGTGCCTTTCACGATCATCTTCTTCTTTCCCCTCATGAATGCTATCTCTATATCTTTTCCTATATCTTCCTTCAGGACGCTGCTGATATTCCATACGTCGACGGTTTCTTTGTTGATCGACATGATGCTGTCATCGATTTGTAATCCCATGCTGTGTCCCAGCATATCAGTAGATATGTTTTCGATCTTGGCTGGTGTGGAGATTAACTCTCCGCTTATGAATCATTGTTCCTTGAGGAATTTCACTGTAGGCATCAGATAGCTATGTTCCTTCGATACCAAGGCGTTGTCTGGCAATACTTGGATCGGTTTTGTTCCCATGGTGAAGATGGTCGTGAAGATCACCCATGCGAGAATCAGATTCATTCCGATCCCTGCAATCAGGATCAGTATCTTTTTTCCTATCGTCGCTTTGATGAAACTATCTTTTGCATGAAAGTCCGCTTCATCCTTGGGATCTTCTCCTTTGAGCCTGACGAATCCACCTAGCGGGAGGAGATTGAGCGTGTATTCAGTCCCTGAGCGATCTTTTCGTAGTTTGCACACTTTCGGTGGTATCCCAATACCGAATTCCAATACTTTCACTCAGCTCCTTTTTGCGTTGATGAAATGACCCAATTCATGGATGAGCACGAGTCCCATGAACATCAAAATCCCTAATACCACTGCCATACTATCATATCTAATAACTAAAAAATCAATATCCAACAATATTGTTGACTAGTATTTACGAAATTGTATAAGTAAAGCAAACCAATTTAACATAAAGCAGAAAACTAAATTCTAAATTTTAAATTCTCAATTCTCAATTCTCAATTCTCAATTCTCATACCCATTTATCTGAATCACTCATTTCTATGAGACTCATCGACTCACATACTCATCTCAATACCGAACCGCTTTTTCATGATCGGGAATTTTATCTTCAGCAATTCATCGATATCGGTGGCGTATGACTCGTCAATTCATGAGCCAGCGAAGCCTATAATATCCATGGTATCGAGATAGCTAGAGCCGCTGAGCATGATTTCAAGGATTGTATCGTCAAGGCAACATTAGGGCGACATCCTTTGGAATGTGCCGAAGGCGTGGTTCGTGATGAGGATATGATGGACAAGATACAACAACTCAAGGATCTGTATGCTGATAATGCTGATTATATCGTCGCTATAGGAGAGACAGGTATCGATCTCCATTACCCAAATAGCCTTGAGACCTTGGATATGCAGAAACAGTTGTTCGACGAACATTGTAAGCTTGCCCGTGAATTGGATCTGCCATTGGTCATACATTCCAGGGATGGATTCCATGAAACGTTAGCTATTCTCAAAGACTATCCTGATCTTACTATCTATTTCCATTGTCGATGATATGGACCGGAGGAATTCAGAATCCTGAATGCAATATTCAAAAAATTATATATCGGGTTTTGCGGGAATATCACGTATAAGAAAACTGATGATATCCGTGAAACCCTGAATATGGTGCCATTGGATCGTCTGCTCTTGGAGACCGATGCTCCGTATCTCACTCCTCAGATCGTCCGTGGTCAGCATAACCATCCTGCCAATGTGAGATATATCTATGATTTTGTCGCTGAGCAATTGCATATGGATCCCGATAAGCTTTCCATGCAGATCGAAAAAAATTTCAAAGCCGTCTATAGGCTTCCGTAATCTTTTCTTATCTTGCTATACTCAGACTCTGAAGAAGATCTCTTTGTCTACCAATTCTCTCTTGGTCCCTCGCTTGAGGGCGGAGATCTGTTTCATGATCTCTACTTTTTCCGGGATGTTGAGTATTGGTTTTAACCAAGGGAGATCTGTGGTAAAACTGAACGGTCTTGTTGGCTGGTTATTGACTACTATTTTTGCTGCTGCTCTAAAGGTATCTCCATTTACCATATCTATCGGTGAAAATTCCGGTCAAAATTCTTTTTCCAAGAATTCTGCATCGGGTGCACCGACTTTATGAATAAATAAATTTCCTACGTTACCAAAAATTGTTTTGGAAAGATCGAGATTTCCTCATAATCATTCTTGTTTCAATTGATCGATATATTGGTGAGCGATAACTAATCCTAATTTATATTTTCTGGCTTCAGACAAAATACTTTCGATAGATTTGGAGACATAGTTTTGGAACTCATCGATATAGAGAAAATATGGTGTCCTTTCTTTTGGATCGAGCCTTGCTCTCTTGAGGGCTGAGAGCTTGAGCTGCATAGATACCATCCTTCCGACAAGTTTACTGTTTTCCTCTCCGGTCAGACCTTTTGCAAGATTCACGAGGATTATCTTACCTTCATTCATCGCGTCGAAGAAATTGAACGCCGATTTTGGTTGCCCGATGACGTTCCTGATGAAGGTTCCTGTCGTGAATGGTCAGAACTTTGCTTGTAGAAATGGGATGATCTCTGATTTTTCTCTTTCTCCCATTTTCCTATAGGTCTTATTCCGCCGTGCTGCTATGATAGGATTCTTTACATTCCTGATCTTAGATTCTGCGAAGGCGTCGTCCGTAAAGAGTCTCATAATATCTACGAGGGTCCCTCCTTCTGGTTGTTCCATAAGTAAGAAACATGCATTCCTGAAATAATCTTGTATTCTCGGGCCGAATATCTCTTCTCCGTACATGGAGACGAACATCTCCACTAGATCATTGGTTACGACATCTCTTTCATCGTCGTTTTCTGGTCCGTCCAATGGATTGAATGCAATCGGATAATCGGTATTGGAAAGGTCAAAATAAATCAGGTCATCTATCCTTTCTTTCGGAAAATATTTCATAGTATCTTCTATAAGATCTCCGTGAGGGTCAATGACACAAAAGCCATTCCCCAGTCTTATATCTTCCAATACACACGTTTTTATTAATGTGGATTTACCTGAACCTGTCTGTCCTATGATATACATATGTCTGAATCTATCATCATTGTCGGTCATAATCCTTACTTCTTTTTTGATGCCCGCATATGTATTGTATCAGAGGAGAATTCCATCTGTCGGTAAATTGTCCGGTGCAGGGATTATCTTATATTTTTGCCGGCTGATGCGCGGATTCCTGTTGAATTTTGCATTCGGAATATGAATGATAGAGGAGAGCTCCCTGATGCTCAGAATCATTTTTTTGTCCCGTTTGTTGATGTTTTTGAGTTTTCAATTGTCGCTTCGGAATATCCTATTAATGAATTCTTTAGCAAAATCTTGTATCTTTTTGGATTTTTTGAATTTGAATACATTGAGTCACATATAATTGTATTGGCTGAATGATCTTCAGAGATCCTCAATTATTCTTTCTGGTCTATGCTGATCAGGAGAGGTTACTAAAGCTCTGATCTTGATTGAAAAAATCTCATCTTCAGTCTTTTTGTCGAGATCGCCTATTTGCTGCTGTGTCAGATCGTTCTTTTTCTCATCATCTTTTGGCGTATCTTTTGCATCGTTATTCGTGCTTGTGATTCCTTTTCGGATATCTTTGAGCAAAAGGCTGAAAAAACTTTTATTCTTACCTTCCTTGATCTTTTTTGATTGTTTTCTTAGCGCTTTAAGCTCATTTTCATCAAGCGGAGAGATAAGCAATTGCAAGCACATTTTCTCATCTGCAAATACTTTGGAATATGCCGATAAAATGCTATCCATTGGATCTGCTTCAAATGCTTCATAGGTTTTGATTGGGTATGCATTATCTTTGGCAAGCACAAATTCTCATCATGCCATATATTTTCCTGCTTCGAGTAATTTCGGCTGATCGATAGGATCTACCACAGCACCTATGAAAAATGATGAAATGAGCTTCTCCATAGTCTCTACATGCTCTTCTGGTACTCCCATAATGAATTTGATCATCTCTTTTTCTATAAGCATTTCCATGCTGATATAATTCTGTCCTAGTTTCTTATATTTTCGCTTATCATCAACTATTGAATAAAAATTTTTATATATCTGATTCATGATCTGGATATTCTGCTTCATGTCTCTGATCGTATCTCCTCCTTCGTCGCCTCCTTTCGTCGTGACGCTCTTTGGGATTTTGATCTGCATATATCTTATTTTGTTCGCTTGATGTATCCTATGATTTTTATACATTGAAGAAAAAATAGCCTTGATAAGACGTTTCCCTATCAATCGTATCCCTACCGCTATGATGATCAATATAAGTATATTATCCATCAGCTTCTCTTTCGTAAAAAATCAGGTGTATGATACACTTCTCTATTATATCGAATATATCCGGAAATGCAATTTTGTTCCTTCAATTTCCTCTTTTCCTCTTCTCTTTTTTCACCAAAATCATGAAAATAATATCCAATATGTGTATCGCTAGGTCATAATATCGGCTTGATTTCATCTTCGGGAATCATAGTGTTGGATTTGTGATAATATCACGAGCGGACGATAGAGACTAGGCTCGCCAAGCGTCCCGGCAACCCTCCATTGGGAAACGGTGCCAATTCCTACCCTCACGGGAAAGATATGACTAGCGATCAACGTAACGATTTGTGGTGTACTCTTTCTCGATGACGAAAGGGTTTTTTTATATGATCCAG
>CAYSER010000018.1:0-16021 GCA_964430205.1 uncultured Candidatus Peribacteria bacterium
TTGATATGATCTTACCTTTCCTGCTATGATAGGAATTTTTTGAGTGATGGGTGTCTGAGTCAATCAGGCCCTGATCCATATCGAGGACTTCAAGCATTATTATGAGGAACAATGACTCTCTGTCGTAGATAGTTTCCAGCAGAGCATAGCGGAGAGATTTATTCCGATATTCCTTACAAAGCTGACAACGATTATCTGACTCTTGATCCTTGCCTTCAAGGATGAACTATTCGGATCCATGGCGATAGGTTTTATCTGATGACTTATCGTATCTTTCTTTATTACCTTGCTCTATATCCCTTCCTTGATGAATTTGGTGACCAAGGAATATCATTCGGACCAAGAATTGCAATAGTATCTATTTCATAGGTAAGATGCGGAATTATCATCTTGATCGTATGTCTATCGTTTTTGGGGATCATGATATTGGTGCTCAAATAATTTTTTTTGCATTATCGCTATTTTTTCTCCTACATATGCATTTAAGGTAAATTTAAGGTGAATGTATACATTCTCTTCATACATTTTTTTTATACTGTTTTCTTCTTTTTCATGAAACCGAACAAATTTCTTCAGAAGGTTAAGGATTTCTTTACTGTAAGGACTACCTTGATTGTTATCATCTGTATATTGGTACTGATCATCATCCTTCAATCTTTTCATGTGTTCTGATGACCTAGACGTCCTCGTGATTTCTGATCATATCGTTCTGATTCTGTTTCATCTAACTCCAGGCATACTGAATTTCCATGAATGATGTGAGGTGGTTTTTGACCCAACTGAAGATAGTGATATCACTAATCCTTTTATCTTTTTCCGATTCCCATGAATATCCATGAATTTGCAACTTCGACGTGGCAGAAAATCGTTCCTCATAAGCGATATGCCCTTGCTATACTCATTCTTATTTTCTTTGTCGTTAGGGGATTTCTCACGACATCCTCTGTCTCGCAGCAGGCTGCCAGTGCCTCTACCTATGTCGTAGCTTCATGAACTATCGAGAACGCTATCAAGGTCGTAGGCACGACCAAGATCACCAACCAACAGACGATCACGTTTCAGGCTGCATGAGGGAATTGATCGGTTTCCAAAGTGACTAAGCTCAATGTCAAGGAAGGCGATACGGTCAAGGCAGGCCAGCTGTTGGCTGAGATCGATATGAAAAGCTTCAATATCCAACTTTCCCAACAGGCTTTGAGTATCCAGAACGCTAGATTGAATTATCAGAAACTGCTTAACCAATATACAGAGTCTGACAAGATCCAAGCTCAGAAGAATGTCGATGATACGCAAACAAAACTGAATCTTGCCAAGAATGAACTTAAGATATTGCAAGCCGAAGAGGGAAATGTTGTCGATACCAATACTCCGAAAATCCAGAATATCATAACTACAACCCAAAACATCATAAATGATGCAAAATCGATATTGGATACGATCGATGAAATATTCTATATCACAAAATCGACGAGCTCTCGTTATATGAATGTACAGATATACATATCTGCGAAAAATAATATGACGATATATAAGGATATGACATCTACTAACTTCTATGCTGCTAAAAGCTCTTTAAGCCTTTTGGAAAGCGCATTATCCATAGCAAAATCAACTTCGTCTATACAACTTACTTCTATCAAGGACGTACAGAGTAAATCTAGAAATACTCTTTCCTCATTATATACTCTCTTGGATGCTGCAACTACTGCTGTAAATAATTCTATAGACGGCACAGACCTCTCTTTATCCACCATTCAATGACGGAGTTCATCTTTGACAAGTTTCAAATCAAAAGTATTGTCCTATCAGAATTCTGTCAGCAACAATATCAGCGACTTAAATACTACCAAAGACGATATTATCGCCAAAGAGAATGAGATACACAATCTAGAGGCTCAATTGGCTATTTATAAAAATTCGGTACAAGATACCCTGAATTGACCTGATAGCACTACGAGACAGCTTCAAGCGAACTCTATCGCTCAATCATCGCTCAGTTATCAGCAGCTCGCTCAGCAAAAAGAGAATTATCAGATTGTCGCGCCTTTTGATGGGACCGTGAATGCTATAGGCTTCAAACAAGGAGATAATGTCGATAATACCCAATGAATAACAATATCTAATCCGAATACCTACGAGGTCAATGTCTTGATCGATCAGGTGGATATCGTCAAAGTGAATAAATGACAACTTGCCGAGATCTCTTTCGATTCCTATCCTGGCTACACGGTTACGGGAACTATAACCACTATCGATCCGACACCGGTCACCACTGCTTGAGTCGTGTCGTATTATGCTAAGATCGCTATGGTGAAAGGCGAGAAATCCATCTATGATAGCATGACGGTCACCGTCAATATCATCATTGATAGGAAGAAGGATGTTCTCATCGTCCCTAATACTGCCATCCAATCTACCAGCAGCGGCACTTCTTTTGTGCAGGTCGTAAAATGATCCTCCTTCATTAGCATGCCAATCGCTATATGAATCACTGATGGAGTGAATTCAGAAGTGCTGAGTGGCTTGCAAGCAGGCGATGTGGTCTCCCTTGCATGATATACCGTGTCTGATACAGAGACGAATTCATCAACATCAGGAGGTACTTCTGATGCTATGAAATCGTCTATGGGTTCCATGAGAGCTCTTGAGTGATCCACTTCATGATGACCAGCCTGATGACCGCCCAATTAATCTCTCCATGGCTCTCCTATTTATTCTTATTATCTCTATTATCTATGCTTGAACTCAAAGGTATCAAAAAAGACTATGTGACAGGGAACGGTGTAGAAGTTATCCAGCATGCATTGCTATGAATCGATCTCAATGTCTATGATGGTGATTTTTTTGCGATCATGTGACCTTCTTGATCAGGGAAATCTACCTTGATGAATATCATAGGCCTCTTGGACACGCCTACGAGCGGCGAATACATCTTGGATGGCAAGACATTGCCTTCTCTTACGGAAAATGAAAAAGCAAAGCTTCGTTCCAGGACGATATGATTCGTCTTCCAAGCGTACAATCTTATCCCTAGGATGCCCATCATCGATCAAGTCTGCCTTCCTTTGTTCTATCAATGAGTGCCTCTAGAGGAACAGCTCTCAAGGGCAACTCAAGCGCTTGAAAAAGTATGATTGGGTATGAAAGTGCATAGGAAGCCAAAAGAGCTTTCGTGAGGAGAGCAACAAAGAGTCGCTATCGCACGTGCGATAGTCACTAATCCTCCTCTTATCCTGGCCGATGAACCTACCGGGAATTTGGATACCAAGACCAGTAATGAAATTATGGATATCTTTACCCAGCTCAATAAGGAAGGCAAGACTATCGTCATGGTTACTCATGAGCCTGATATCGCTGAATATGCAAAGCATACCATCCATGTCAGGGATGGCCAAGTTGAGAAGTTCACTATAGATGGCAAGGAAGTGCACAAAAAACACATGGTCCATCGTTAATGCTATTTATTTTTTCCTCATCGTTCTTATGTCTTTGCGACCATATTTCAAGACAGCGCTCATCACGTTCAAAGAAAATAAGCTAAGATCGGCACTCAGTTCTTTGGGTATCGTCATCGGTATCCTTTCTGTTGTCGTACTTCTCGCTATCGGTCAATGATCCCAACAAGCGATCCTGTCCAATGTAGAAGCATTGTGAACGAATCTTTTGTCGGTCACACCCGGATGAACGAGCCAAACCAATGTCAGAGGCACTGAATGAGGAAGAAGCTCTGAGAACGTTCTTACCGAGACGGAAACGGATATCATAGCTAACCTTCCTAATGTTGCCGCCATCTCTCCGGAATACGGAAGTAGATCGCAAGCCATCTATAGCTCCAACAATATGCAAGTCTCGGTCTATGGTGTCCTTCCTTCCTATCTTACGGTACGTAATTCTTCGGTAGAGTATTGAACGTTCATCAGTCAGCAGAATGTCGATAATGTAGATAAGGTCGCTGTACTGGGAAGCACTACAGCGTCCACGTTGTTCGGTTCAGCCAATCCGATCGGAAAAGATATCCGTCTCGGCAATGTCATATTGACCGTTGTCTGAGTCATGAAGAAGAAATGAACTTCGAATTTCTGAAATGCTGATAGTACGGTTTTCGTACCTCTCCCTACTGCCCAACAAAGGCTTTTCTGATCGAAATACCTCTCCAATATAGCGCTTTCTGTCTCTACTGCTGACGCTATCGATTCCACGAAATCCCTTATTGAGAAGACCTTGCTTTCGCATTTCAATATCACTGATGCTGATGATGCTAATTTTACGGTTGCATCTCAGGCGGATGTTGTCTCCACTATAAGTTCCATCACTAATACTATGAAGCTTTTCCTCGGAGCTATCGCTGCTATCTCTCTTATTGTCTGATGAATCTGAGTTATGAATATCATGTTGGTCTCTGTCACCGAAAGAACCCGTGAAATCGGTATCCGTAGGGCGATCGGTGCCCAGAATAAGGATATCATCTTCCAATTTATGTCCGAATCCTTGGTCTTGTGCCTTATCGGAGGCGTTATAGGCATCTGATTGAGCTATCTGACCGTCTATCTCATCCAAAATCTCGTCAAAGGCATCATCAGTATCCAAATTATAGCCATGGCGGTTTGATTCTCTGTTCTCGTAGGATTGAGCTTCGGGATATTCCCTGCTTATAGGGCTGCTAAACTCAAACCCATCGAGGCATTGAGATACGAATAATCAGAAAGAATATTTTTCTTGATAACGGATAGCTTTTCCCTACATATGAGATGCAATCAGTGCATATCTTTTTTTACTGTTCGATTGTTAGATGCGTATCATTGAGATTGACGGCTATCGCATATCCATGACCGATAAACATGATGAGGATATCGATGCTCTCTTGTGAACTTATCATAAATGCGAACAGATTCATTCGGATAGTATTTATATCCGGGAGGATGGAGAAAATTTTGCCAAGCAACAGGCTGATGCTATTGTAACCAATACGATGCATACCAAGATTGCCGTCCGTGTTGCTGATTGTTCACCTATTGCACTCATCGGCAAGACCTATTTCGCTGTGGTACATGCTGGTCGGAAAGGGCTGAAATCATGAATACTCGATAAGACGATCGACCTTCTTCGTACAAAATGAGAGGAACACCTCAAGATGTTTGTCTGACCAAATATCAAGTCCTGTTGTTACGAGGTCGGTCAAGAATTCCGTGAGTATTTCGATGCTATGCATTTCCGTAGCAGATGAAATGCTCTTCATCTTGATATGATCAGTATCATAAGGGATACTGCATTACAACATGCGATCCTTCCTGAGGACATCATCATCGATCCAGCTTGCACCTGTTGTAGCGATGACTATTATAGTTATAGGAGAGGTGATAGGAATCAGAGAATGCTCTTGGCTGTAGAAAAAATCTTTTAATCGATAAATATCCAGTATCAATGTATCGTACCCATACGTGTGGAGAACTTACTTCAGAACATTCATGACAAGAGGTGACCCTTTGTGGATGGGTCAATAAAATTAGGAATCTCTGATGAATGACATTCATTGATCTTCGTGATAGGTATGGTATCACGCAGATTACCCATGATCCAAGCAGATCCTCTATTGATCTTCCTGAGATAAAATCTGAATATGTCGTTCAGGTAGTATGAGAAGTGGTTGCAAGACCTGAAAATATGATCAATATGGATATGATCACATGAGCGATAGAGATCAATGCAAAGGAAATCAAGATCCTGACTAAAGCTAAATTGCTCCCTTTCCCTATTGTCGACGAACCAAACACGAGTGAGGAGAATAGATTTAAGCATAGATATCTTGATCTCAGGAGAAGAAAGGTTTTGGATAATGTCCTTTTTAGATCCAAAATGCTGACCTTTACGAGAAATCGATTCAGCGAGAGATGATTCATCGACGTACAGACACCGATCTTCACGGTTTCATCACCTGAATGAGCGAGAGATTATCTTGTGCCATCAAGGATCAATCCTTGACAATTCTATGCTCTACCTCAAGCACCTCAACAATACAAGCAACTTCTTATGGTGTGAGGTATTGATAAATACTTCCAGATCGCTCCGTGTTTTCGTGATGAAGATCCTAGAGCGGATAGACACTCCTGTGAATTCTATCAGATCGATTGCGAAATGTCGTTTGTGCATCAGAATGATGTGTATGCAGTTGTCGAATGATATATCAATGCACTTATCCCTGCACTATCTCCTCATAAGAAGATCACTGTAGCCTTCAAGAAAATCAAACATAGGGAAGCAATAGATCTTTATTGAAGCGATAAGCCTGATCTAAGATTCTGAATGCAACTTGTGGATATGACAAAGGATTTCTCTAATTCGTGATTCTCTGTTTTCAAGGATACGGTTGCAAATTGATGATGCATCAAGGCCATTAGGATCGAAAATAAGATTCTGACGAGAAAGGAGACTGATGATTTGACAGATTATGTCAAGAAAAACAAGGCAAAGGGACTTGCTTACATTGGTTTTGATAAAGAATGATTGAAATGATCTCTCTCTAAGTTTCTGACTGAGGAAGAGATAGCTCTGATAAAAGAGAAAACATCTGCCCAAGAGGGTGACTCGGTCCTTTTTGTAGCTGATTCATATGAAATAGTCACTACCTCATTAGGAAGATTAAGAACGTATATGAGAGATACCTATATTACGATTGATAAAGATGATCTGGCGTTCTGCTGGATAGAGGACTTCCCGTTGTTTGAAATGGATGATACCGGTACTTTGGATTTCTGTCATAATCCGTTCTCTATCGTGAAATGAGGCTGGGAAGCATTAAAAAATCCAAATAAATTAGAGATATATTCCGAGCAATACGATCTCTCGTGCAATGGGTATGAGATACTTTCAGGATCTATCCGTAATCATGATCCAGAGTTGCTCTTGGAGGCATTCAAAATGGTTGGAAGGTGAGAAGAGGAGATCAAACAGAAGTTCGGTGCGATGTACGAGGCGTTCCAATTCGGTCCTCCACCACATGGAGGGTTTGCTATCGGATTCGACAGATTGCTGATGATTCTTAAGGATGAAGAGAATATAAGGGAAATATACGCTTTCCCTAAATCGGGAAGAGCTCAAGATGTGATGATGGGTGCTCCCTCTTCTGTTGATCAACATCAGCTTGATGAATTACATATAACATTGAATCTTCCGGAAGAAAAATAACTAGGTTTTTCTTCCAGGTTTTGCCGGGGTAGCTCAGCTGGTAGAGCAGTGGTATCGTAAACCAAAGATCGCGGGTTCGAATCCCGTTTCCGGCTAATAAAAAGTAAAACGATACTTTGTGGTATCGTACCCCGGAGTCCTCCGGGGCGAATCCCGTTTCCGGCTAATAAAATTATAGGTATTTGCGTGGTATCGTACCCCGCAGGCCTGCGGGGCGAATCCCGTTTCCGGCTAATGAATGTCTTTTACTCTATTATCATATGTTATGGCTAAGAAAAGCGGACTCGTGAAATTTACTATTATTTTTATCTTGGCGTTCTTTATCTTGGTAACCTGATTATCTATGATTGTCCCCTATATCGGAGGCAATAAGAATACTACTGATACCGGTGATATATCTTCCGGAACGACGATACCGTCAGGTACAGATACTGTATCTATCGAATCCGGTCTTGACACTTCAGGTGCCGAATCTGGTGCATCAGCTCTTCCTCCTCTGACCACTGATGAGGCAACCAAGACTATGCAACAATATCTTTCCTGAACCAAGTAATGCTGCGGGTATGGTCTTTTTATCATTTTTCTAGCGCTTGTTTATGAAACTTATCGTAGAGCACTCCCAGAGATATGCTAAGATGAGAGCGCATACTGCTACCCATCTTCTTCATGCTGAACTCTCAAAAATATTTCCGGTCACTAAACAGGCATGATCGTTGGTAGATGAGGACTATCTCAGGTTCGATTTTAACGCTGATAGACTGCTTTCTTCTGAGGAACTCCATGATATCGAGAACAATATCAATCAGATCATTTATGATGCCTGTGACGTTGATGTCAAGGAGACCGCCTATGATGATGCTATCAAGCTTTGAGCGAAAGCGTTTTTTGAAGATAAATATGGCGACAGGGTACGTGTCGTCAGGATATCCGACCATGCTAATGCTACAGTATCCATAGAGCTGTGTGGTGGCACACATGTGGCGAATACCAAGGATATCTGATGCTTCGCTATTATATGACAGGAAGCCGTAGCCTCCGGTGTCAAAAGGATTTCTGCTGTTGTCTGACCAAAGGTCGGATTGAAAATCCATGAACTCCAGGAAACCCTTGATATGACTATCGCGAAACTCTGAATCAAGACCTATACTCAATTATCCGATAAGCTTGAGAAGACCCTGAAGGAATATGATGATATGAAATCAGCGCTCGAGAGTGTCGAAGCTATGACTATCAAGACTATTCTCACTTGAAATGATTTCTCTTCCTGAAAGGATTTGGACAGAGTGTTCCTTATCCCATCCTCTATTAATTTCAAGAACATCCTTCCTTATACCAAATGACTGTTTCAAGATCTTTCCGTCCTCATCTATAATGCTGACTGAAATTTCCTTCTTTTGCCTAAAATATGAGTCAATGCAAAGGATGTTGCGCATAAGTTATGATTGAAATGATGAGGTAATGAGGCGATGGTCCAATGAAGAGATGAGAAAGTTTTATGATTATTCAAATAATCCTATGATCTCATTCGCTCAAGTGCAAAAAAAGGATCTTCCTGCAATTGCTAAGATATATATGAGAGCGTATAATGCCGTATGAGAATCTTGGACAACGAAGACAAGCCGTGCAATAGTGGAATATCGATATAAGAAAGCCATCAAGATCAAAGTACTCTACAATAATCAGATCGTCTGAGCGCTCTTTTCTGATATCAAACCTTTGTTTTCCTGAAATATATTGAATGACGGCGATATTGTCATCGATCCTGCTTATCAGCAATCATGAATAGGAAGGCAGCTCTTCATCTATGGCATAACATATGCTAAAAAGAAATTTCATGTCGTAGGGCGGGATTTCTATACTTTCAAGGATAGCTACCAATATGATCGGTATACACGCATAGGATTCTATGCTTCTGACAAACGGGTCATGATGTCGGGGAAGATAGATGAAGTAGTAAAGAAACTAAAGAAAAAATAATTTATTATCTATCTGTTCTATGCCTGAAAACCAAAATAAAATATCACTTACCGATATATATGCCCAATTGCATGCTACGGCATGATGATTGTCCACAAATGAAGCAGAGAAGAGAGTGACGATATATTGATATAATGAAGTACAGAAAGCCAAAAAGATCGGTTGAATCTTGAATTTCCTATCGTACTTCAAGACACCGCTTATCATCCTTTTGCTTGTCTGTGCGATTATCTCATGATTCACTGGGGAATATAAAAACGCTATAATCATCGTGATGATGGTCTTTTTGAGCGTTATCTTGAATTATTATCAAGAGACGAAATCTGATAAAGCCGTACAAGACATCCTTAGGAAATTGGAAATAAAATCCACGCTCCTTAGAGATGGCAAGCAAGTGTCTATCACAACCAAACATATAGTCCCTGGTGATGTTGTACTTTTGGCTGCAGGCGATATCATTCCTGCTGATGGTGTGCTCATAGAGGCTGATGATCTCTTCGTCAATGAGTCTTCACTGACCGGCGAGAGCTTTCCTGTAGAAAAATCGATAGATGGGAAATGAAAATCTTCATTGGTATTCTCTTGAACGAATGTTATCTCCGGTTTCGCGAGATTCCTCGTTACGGGTACATGAGTGCAGACGGAATATGGCAAAATAGCTCAACAGCTTGTCAAACCGTTACCAGTGACTTCGTTTGAGATAGGCATGAAAAAATTCTGATACCTGATCATCAAATCCATCATATTCATCGTCGTTATCATCTTTCTGATCAACGCTCTAAATCACAAGAACATATTGGACTCCATACTTTTTTCTTTAGCGGTCGCTGTGGGTATTGCACCAGAACTCTTGCCAGTGATCATGAGCATCAATATGGCAAAATGATCCTTGAAGATGGCTGCCAAGTGAGCTATCGTCAAAAGGCTCAACGCTATACCTGACTTCTGAAGTATGGACATCTTATGCACTGACAAGACGGGGACACTCACCGAAGACAAGATCACTTTAGTTAAATTCATCGATGTACTCTGACAGGTCAATCAGGATGTTTTGAGATTATGATATATCAATGGGTATTTTGAGACGGGGATCAAAAGCGTCTTAGATGATGCTATACTATCTTATCAGCATATAGATGTAGGATATATCAAAAAAATAGACGAATTGCCCTATGATTTTTCCCGTAAGAGATCGTCCATCATCTATCAAGAACAAGATGATGAGAAAAAAATGGTGAGCAAATGAGCGCCGGAAGAGGTATTCAGAATATGCACTTCATATCTTCTTGGTACCGATATTAAGCCTATAGATAAAGCTTTCTTGGAAAGCATCACCTCCGTATATGATGATCTGAGCAGTCAGTGATTCAGAGTCTTAGCTATAGCTACCAAGGATTTGGATGGCAGAATAATTACGAACATGAAGGACGAAGAGTGCAATATGGTACTGGTGGGTATGCTTGCTTTTTACGATCCACCTAAACGTGATGTGAAACAAACATTGATTGCCATGCAGGAACATGGTATTTCAATAAAGATACTTACGTGAGATAGCCCATTAGTCACTCAAAAGATATGCGAAGATCTTGATATACCCATACAAGGCATTATGTCATGAGAAGATCTCGATCTGAATGTCTTAGGAGATGATGAACTTGCGGTCAAAGCCATGGAAGCGAATATTTTTGCCAGATTGTCGCCGAGTCAAAAAGATAGGATAATATCGGTTCTCAGAAAAAAATGATTCGTTGTCGGATATCTCTGAGATGGAATCAATGATGCTCCTTCCTTGAAGAGTTCCGATGTGTGAATCTCTGTCAGTAATGCGGTGGATGTCGCTAAAGAGGCTGCTGATATCATTTTGGTGAAAAAATGACTCAAAGAACTTCTCGAATGAGTGATAGAATGAAGGAAAACGTTCGGAAATACGATGAAATATCTGATGATGTGATTGAGTTCCAATTTCGGGAACATGTTCAGCATGATCGGTGCAGTAATGTTTCTGCCGTTCCTGCCCATGCTTCCGAGCCAGATCTTATTGAATAATTTTCTCTATGATCTCTCACAGGTGTCGTTACCCACAGATAAGGTTGATAACGAATATATAAGGAAACCGAAACACCGGAACATAAAATTCATCAGGAACTTTATGATCACCTTCTGACCTATTAGCTCTATTTTCGACTTCTTGACGTTCTATTTGCTTTTCACTATCTATCACTTCAAAGATTCGATGTTCCAGACATGATGGTTTATCGAGTCGTTGGCTACCCAAGTGCTTGTTATTTATATCATCAGAACAAGGAAAATCCCATTCTTCAGATCCTGACCAAGCAAATGGTTGATTACCAGCACATTCGGCATGATAATCCTCGGATTTATCTTCACTTTGCCCTTCATAGCTAATATATTCTGATTCATTACATTGCCCGTATTTGCGTATCTTACTATCATATTACTCGTCATTATCTACCTTGTTCTTGTTGAAATTGTTAAATACTTTTTCTATAAGAGAGTATATAAAGAATCTGATTTGTAATTTTATTTCCTCCTCATTCGTCGATGAAAATAGCCTCTCGGAATGTAAATGGAATCCGTGCCGTGACCGGAAAAGGATTCTATGATCGGGCAAAGAAAAGTGACCCTGATATCATCTGTCTGCAGGAGGTCAAATCTTTCGAATCACAATTGCCAAAAGAATTCCGCTATCATATGACTGATTACAATATCATTCGGCATTCCGGCGAAAGGCCATGATATTCTGGCGTAGCGACACTCTATAAGAAAACGCTCAAATTCATCTCTTGAATCTCAAAGTTCGATACCATCGAGCATTTCCATCAGGACGGAAGGGTCATAGAGACCAAATTCCATGATTTCACCTTAGTAAATGTGTATTTCCCTAACGGTGGGGAAAGGGCCGATGGCACAGAAATGCTTAGCTATAAGCTTGAATTCTACAAACATTTCCTCCATTATATCAATAAGCTGAGAGATAACGGAGAGAGAGTCATCACGTGCTGAGATTTCAATATCTGTCATCGTGAAATAGATATCGCGAGGCCGAAAGAAAACGAGAAAAGCATAGGATTCCTGCCTATCGAAAGAGCGGAATTAGATGAGTTGGAAAGTGAGTGATATGTCGATGTATTCAGGCATTTCTATCCTGATAAGAAGGATAGTTATACCTGGTGGAGTCATTGGGCATGATCTAGAGCGAGGAATGTATGACGGAGGTTGGACTATTTCTGGGTATCAAAGAATGTCGTTCCGCATATCAAAAAAATCACCCATGAAACTGCAGTCGAGTGATCTGATCATTGTCCTATACTCTTGGAACTTGCCTTCTAGTCCTTACGTATATATTTTTTCTACAGGCTAACGCCTGAAAGCTTTCTTTATCCGTTCGAAAAATAGGAATCCGGTGCTTGATTTTGGTGATCCTGCTTTGAGATAATCCGTGTATGTCGTATTGTTGAATGTACATGTAGAATACCTGAATGTTCATTTCAGGTTTCCATCAATACATGCCCTTATTTCCACGTCGCATGGCAGATCGATGAATCCACGTGGTGCTTTGTATGCTTTCACGAATTGTCCATGTTCAATCTCTTGTCATCGTGGCGTGATGCAGGTGGCTTTGACGGGTTGCTGTATCTGTGTTGTTCCTGATCTATTGATAATTGGATTGTTGCCTGTACCTCGTTTATCTATAGGTTTTGTTGTCTCGTCTATTTTTCCTTGTGTCGTGAATTCTGCTCCTCTATTTTCTGGAGGAGTGGGTTGGATGTACTCATTGAGAATTTTTTGATTATAGGAGATCACTTTTGCCTTGGTATAGGTATAGGTAATATCCTCTTTGCAGGATGATTGCATATATGATCATCATAGCATCCCATTATTGCATGTCCTTTTCTCTATATTGCATATCGTATTCACATCTTCCCTTTGTTGATATGCTAAGACGAAATCCTTGTCCTTTATAATTGTTCCCCAAGGCGTTGTACAGTCTTTGGCCTCTGTTGTAATGTTTCCTGTCTCTTGTATTGCGATCGTTCCTGTTGAGATACTTCCTGTTGAAGTATTCCCTGTCCGGATGTTTCCTGTCTGGATAGTCCCTGTATAGAGTGTTCCTGTATATATGTGCTCTGTCTCTCTACCTGTCGTCTGGCTTGTCTCCTGAATGCTTGTCCCTCCTGTTCAAATAGTCCCTTGCGGTATGCTTTGGGTAGCGCCTTCATCTGCAAAGAGATAGTCTCGCTGCTGTTGTGCCGAACCATGAAGAGGTACTTCCTCTGAGTTCCGTACAAATATCATCTCTGCAGTCTGCGATTCTCTCTGGAAGAGCATGACCATTGCAAAAAAAAGAAGGATAAGGAGAGTTACGCCTTTCTTTATTTGATGATTTTTTTTCTTTTCTTGTTTTTCCCTGATTGTTTTCATCGAATCATGCCTATTTTTAAAGCATTTCCATTATATCCAAAAAATCGAATCCTGTCAAATCCTCTTGATAGAAATCTTTGACTTTTCCTTATTATGTTAGCTAGTTATAATACCTGAACCGATACATTCATCTCCTTTATATGCTACGACAGTCTGTCATGGGGCGATAGCTCGTTGTTTCTCCTTGAAACTGACTACTATCTCTTTTTGCTTATTACGTTTCAAGGTGGCTGGTTGCGGCTCTTGCCTATACCTTATTTTTGCTGACACGTTCGTCGGTAGAGCATATTCCTTTCTGATTCGATGTCGTCCGGTCGTTGCTATCTCTTTACCGAACAATGATGCGTCTTCTTTGTGACCGACTACGACCGTATTGCTTTTGACGTCGGTTCTGATGACATATGCTTTGAATGGTAGGTTCAGCCCATGTCTTTGTCCTATGGTAAAAAAATACGCACCATCATGTTTGCCGACAATATTTCCTGAGGTATCGATGATATCTCCTTGCTTTTGAGGAAGCTTCTTGAGCAAGAATTCCTTGATGGGGATGTTCCCTATGAAACAGAGTCATTGGCTGTCTTTGCGTGCCGCGTTCGGTAGTCATATCTTTTTGGCTAGAGCCCTTACTTCAGGTTTCGTATATCATCAGATCGGGAATATCGATTTCGATAGTTGATATTGGTTGAGTCCAGCTAGGAAATATGATTGATCTTTGTTGTGATCTACTCATCTCAGAAGCTTAAATGTCGAATTGCCTCATTGTTCAATTGGTTTTTTCATCGTGACGTTTCATCATTTGGGCACTTCAACAATTCTAGCATAATGCCCTGTAGCGATATAGTCGAATCATAATGCTATCGCCTTTTCTAGGAATACATCAAATTTTATCAAAGAATTACATAACACATCAGGATTCGGCGTCAGTCATTGTTGGTACCCATGGTAGATGTAGTCTATTATTTTCTCGTTGTATTCTTTCTGGAGATCGAACGATATGATCTTTATTCATAAAAATTTAGCAACCTTTATAGCTTCTTCAGCATCTTCATATGTTGTGCATTTCCCTGTGTCAGAGACATAATTCTTCATAAATCCCGCAACAACCTCATATCATTGATCTTGTAACAGATATGCTGCGATAGCCGAATCTACGCCACCTGACATTCAAATGAGGACCCTTTTCAAATTTTTAGCTTTTACATGGTAAATGTTAAATTATCGTAGGCATTCAATTCGTCTTTTCAATCAAAAAACAAATACTCTGTCCGAAGACAGAGTATCCTTTTTGTTTTGTTTTTTAAAAAAAATCACTATTTCTTTTTAGCGACTTTCTTTACTGCTTTTTTCACAGCTTTTTTAGCTGGAGCTTTCTTAGCAACTTTCTTTACAGCCTTTTTAGCTGGAGCCTTTTTCACAGCTTTTTTAGCTGGAGCTTTCTTAGCAACTTTCTTTACTACCATTTGCGGTATTATTGTAAGAAATAAAATGCTAGGTAGAAATTTAACTTGTTGCGTTAAATTTTCCTTGCTATAATTTTTATAGGCAAGATAATAAAAAAAGCAAATATAATGATGTGTTTTATTGAAAAATAGATATGCTGTTTTTCCAGTTCTCAACTCTTATTTTTTGTTTTCAGAAAAAAATCTAGTTTACATATTCAATTAAATATATGATCTATGCCATAGATTGTAATTTTTTTTAAGGAAGTACCTTATCTTTCTCATCAAAAATAATGCTGTCTATGTGTACCTATTTTTTCATGAGAAATATTACTTCTGATGCCATAAAAAATATACTTTATCGTATTATCCCTTTTGCGAAAATCCGTAATTATCTCTATTTTTGTATTTTTCTTTGGATCATGATGCATGCATCATGGATACATTCGATATTATTTTCTCTACAGAACTCGATCGCTGCATCGCTCTGTGCTCATGGTTGCATCCGAACATGCTTTATTCAGAGCTGTTTCACCTCTTCTAACACTTTCTCTGTAAATGTAGGAGGTGTGACGAATATTACGACATCAATTTTTCTTCCTGTCTCCGAAAGGGTAGGGTATGATTGTACCGCTAAGATCTCTTTCTCGTTGGGATTGATGGGTATTACGTTGTATTTACCTTCCAAGAGATCCTTGAATACTTTATGTCCGTATTTCTCTTCGTTGTTGGATGCTCAGATGACAGCGTAGAGAAGATTCTGATCAATCATGATAAAATGATGAAATGCTGAAACAATGAAAAAAATATACGGTTTCCCGTATATCTTGCAATATGTTCTCACTGCGGTTTATGCGATATCTCCCTTTCCGGCCTTTTTCATCTCTGCTATCCGCTCGTTGATGTCCGGTAGTAGTTTCCCTTCAGCTTTCTTGAGCATAGTTGAGAGCGCTTTCCCTCATTTGCATCTCCTGACGCGT
>CAYSER010000018.1:16031-20700 GCA_964430205.1 uncultured Candidatus Peribacteria bacterium
GTTCGATAAAGTCTTTTTCATCCAGCGGAGCTATCTCCTTGTCCGTGTAGAGATATCCGTCGTGTCATTGCTCTGCAAGCATCTCTTTGATTATTCCTTCGAATAACCATCTATGTCTGTATGAATTATCTTTTATCAATCTTTGTATATTTTCGCTTGCTCTTTCAGCATATCCCTGGATGTTATATATCGGCTCTCTATCGAATAGCTTTAACTGTTTCTCTTTCTCTATGTATTCTTCATCCAGGATTTTTTTCTCTATCTGTTCAAACAATTGCGCATGATCGTAGTTGTATGATATGATTTCTCTCTCGTCGTTCTCCATCGTCTTATATATCATCATCAGGAGCATCTTGCCTTCTGTCTTCAGCAGTTCCCGATAGTTCTTCGCGTCCAGGTTCCATAATCTTTCACAGTATCTCTCGAATTCGTGGCTATCCGTGACGATATATATCCCCTCAAACAGCTTTCTGAGCTTTTGGTCAGATCTTCGTACTTCATTTTCATCCTTCTGCGGTTGCTCTAACGTATGTTTCAGGTGCGAAACCAGATCGTCTACGACGATGTCCTTTCGTGCTTTATCTCATTTGTTCATTCGTGCTTCTCTCTCTTCTTGAGATGCATCATCTCCTAGCCGAAAGAATCACGAAATCGGCGGTATCTTATCCAATATCTCCTTTGACGCATGCGCCAGCTCATCTATCTTTTCTTGCAGAGGAGTGATTGTGTGATCATTTCATCTTGATAGATCTCTTCCGGTCTCTATCTCCAGGAACATCTGCGTATTTTCATTATATATCCTCCATATGTGATCAAAGAGTCATATCTTGTCTGTATGGTTCCTTATCAAATCCATCTTCACTCTTTTGTCGGTCTTGCTGTCGGTGATGAGTGTGGTCGCCAATATGCTTATGAACATCTCTTGCAGGCTTCTTTCATCTGCCATATCATCTAGATGATCCATTTTCCTAAACTCTTTGCATATCTCTTTTTTCACTGATCCGATTATCTCATTCGCTGCTTTTCCTTTCTTGATATCACTGATCTGTTTCTCAAGGTTCTGCCGATTGGATTTATGAGAAAGGTTCCTCGTCGCTTCCTCCCTCGTTTTTTTTGCCTGATATAACTTATCGTTCTCCTCGTCAAAAATCTTTTGATACACACGTGCGGATATGATGAATGTATCGAATACTTTGGTCACTTCATCTATGAATGCTTGGGGCTTGTTTTCTATGCTCTTGTCGAACGCTTCTTGAAGTATATGTATACTACATCCGTTATCTTTGAGATACTCACAGAACCTATTCCGATATTTATCTCATTTTCATTGATCTTGGAGATCCTTCCCGGCTTGGTCGATTTTTTGCTGGATATCTTTGATGTCTCTCAATGCTTGATTTTTTTTCTCTGTCCATTCTATGTGTTCCTCTTCCAATCTTGCTAATTGCTTCTGGAGGTAGCTCTGTATATCCTTTTCTCATCATGTATGCTTTCTTAGGAGATGGTCTTCAATCCTTTTCTTGTATGCAGAAAAGACCTCTATGATCCTATGAGCTTCGGAAAAATCGCCTTTGGCGAATTTTTCCATGGGAAGATGCTCTTTCTGGAATCGTAGCATATCGTTATTGCAATATGGATCCTGTGAATCTCAATAGTACATGTATGATGTTATTTATAAATATATGTCAATAATTTATACTATTTAATACAAAAAACAATAGATTTCTAATCTATCATTCTCTGTTGCATTCTTCTGATTATAGCTATATGATCTCCAAAAATCTTTTCTCTATCTTCCTGACTCAGAATTTCGGATTGTGGAATTTGACTATCGCGAGATTATTCCAGACTTCCAATACATATCCTACGCCGAATAATTTATGCTTGACCGTATCTCATTCGTCGATTGCCGGTCAGCGTGCATGTTGCATCTCTCCTCCGAGATCGAATTTCTTCTTCAATTCCTCAGGTATCTCATCCAGGAATCTGCTTGGGGGATTATTCTTTGTCTGTCATCGTGTCATCCTTGAATGAGCATGCGACAGGAAGAGCACATCCTTGGCTCTTGTCACGGCTACATACATTAATCTTCTTTCCTCTTCCAAAAGTCTCGGTTCCATCATCGCATTGCCTAATGGAAAGACATAATCTTCCAAACCGCAGACGAACACGATCGGGAATTCCAATCCTTTGCTTGAATGCACCGTCATCAATTTCACTGCATCGATATCGCCTTGTTCGTTTTCCGATATGTCGGATAATAATGCGACTTCTTCCAAGAATTGCCTGAGTACATCTTCTCATGTCTCCACATATTTCTCTGCCATATTGATAATCTGTCCGACGTTTTCGAATTTTTCGTCAGCCGCATTCTCGTTCCCTTCTTCTTTGATCAGATAGTCCCTATACCTGATCTTCTTGACTAATACGTCTATGGATTCTGAAGGTCTATGCGATTGCATGAAATCGGTCACTGTTTTCATGCTTGTTGAGAATTCTATTATTCACTTCTTTGCTTGTGGCGTTATCTTTATCGATGATTGCTCTTTGGTCGCTTCGTGAAGGATGTCGTTGAGCGTGATATTTTGTATGATCGCTTGTTCTTCGAGGGTATCTATGGTCGTCTTTCAGATTTTTCTATTTGGGATATTGAGTATCCTTTTGAGCGAGATGCTATCCGCTGGATTCAGTAATCGCTTGATATAGGAGATGATATCCTTGACCTCTTTCCTTTCGAAGAATTTGAATGCTCCATAGACCTTGTATGGTATCCCTTCTTGGAGGAATAATTGCTCGAAGGGATTGGATTGCGCATTGGTTCTGTAGAGGATCGCTATGTCTCCTCGTGATTTGATCTTATTGCCTTCTTTCATCTTCTTGATCATGTCCACGATATTAGCTGCCTCATCCATCTCGCTCCCATGTGAGAATATCGTGATCTTATCGTCACCCGTCCTATGGGGGATTATCTCTTTTTGATATTGATTCACGTTATGCTTGATGATATGGTTTCCCGCTTGGACTATATGCGGTTTGCTGCGATAGTTGATCTGTAATTTGAACATCTGTATGTCCGGTCGATATCTCCTGACATTGAGGAAGTTTTCCATCAGTGCTCATCTCCGGCCGTATATGCTCTGAAAGTCATCTCCGATCATGGTGATGTTTGCTCAGCCGCCGGTCATCATCTTCATGAGTTCGAACTGTATTCGGTTGGTATCCTGAGCTTCGTCGACGAGGATATAGGCGAATTTATTCTGTCGTTTTGTAAGCGACTCTTTGCTTTTCTTGAAGAGCAAGTAGGGGAGTAATAACAGATCGTCAAAATCCACTGAATTAGCCTTTTCCAAAGATTTCTGATATTCTTCGTATATTTGTCCCATATGTTGGTCGTAATCGGATGTGCTACTACTTATATAGGTCTTCGGTTCCACTCCGTTATTCTTCTGTGTCGAAATGAATCATTTCACTTCATTGACCTTGTAGATATCCTGGAGATTCATCCTCTTGAGCACATCCTTGATGACGGATTGACTTTCGTTGACGTCCAATATTCAGAAATTTTTGGTGAATTTCCTTTCCAACTTATCAATGTCCTCTTTGAGGATTTTCAGGAATATGCTATGGAATGTGCCTATCCATTTCAATGAAGCTGCCGTATGGAAATAGTCCGGTGCAGATGCTTCAGCATTCTTCGTTATGCTTTCTAGAAAGCCGGAGATACTATCTCATTCAGTTCCGAGTTCCGAGTTAGGAGTCTCGAGATTCCCCTTGCTTGTCACTAGTCACTGCTCACTTTTTGCTTGTGCAATCTCTTTGGAGATTTTCATTAACCTTTCCTTCATCTCGTTCGCTGCCTTGTTGGTGAAGGTGACTGCCAAAATCCTTGAGACGGGAATGTGTCTGCCTCGGATCAGATAGGCGATCTTGTAGGTAAGCACTCTTGTCTTTCAGCTTCCTGCACCTGCGATGATCAAGCTTGACGTGTCCGTGTGAAGTGCTGCTTTTGTCTGTTCTTCATTGAGTTGCTTTCCTATATACGCTTGTATATCCATGTCCCTAAATGCAGA
This sequence comes from uncultured Candidatus Peribacteria bacterium, assembly GCA_964430205.1. Taxonomy (GTDB): domain Bacteria; phylum Patescibacteriota; class Gracilibacteria; order Absconditabacterales; family Absconditicoccaceae; genus CAJBLF01. The sequence continues at coordinate 20,102 of CAYSER010000018.1, forward strand.
ATGTAAAATTTTACCTACGGCAGGCAAGTGCAGAATTCAGAATTACAAAAAAAATATTATTTCTTTTTTGGAAGTGTACTGAAAAAAATATGTGTTTCAATTTGAATATATTTTTTTCTCCCTTTATAAAAAAACTTCCGGAAAACCGGAAGTCGTAAGGTCATTGTTCTGTGCTCTTATTTCCCCAAGATAATCGCTGCGATATCCGGGAAGTGCTCGGTATAATCACCGAAGATCTGTAAGCCGAACGGATCGGTCGGGAGTTTGTCCCAGGTGATCTTCTCTTTCCATCCCGCACCTGAATAAGAACCGAAGCTCATCGGCGAAGAATGGATTTCGATGAATGATGCCCAGGGGCGGATGGTCGAATCCTTCACTTCCATGCTTTCGTCAGCCATATAATCATGTTTCAGATGCGGCACTACGCAGATAGGAAAGTCTGCTGCTATCCCGCCTCCAAGCTGCAAAAACGCGATTGATGCATCTTCCGTGCTATCAACATACCATTCTGCTAGATGATGCATATATCCGACATTGAGCTTTACTATCGATTGACTTATCGGACCATCTGAAAGACGGTATTTGGAAAGCAGCGGATG
>CAYSER010000019.1:0-18627 GCA_964430205.1 uncultured Candidatus Peribacteria bacterium
ACTTCGTATCCGTACTTCCTAGCATCCAATGCGGTATTTCATATACAATAATCAGTAGCCAATCCACCGATGATGAGATGATTGATCTCCCTCTCATTGAGCTCGTGATCCAGTGTCGTTCCGTCGAATCCGCTGTATGCCTCTTTCGCAGGATCCGTACCTTTGATACAGGTCAGATCAAAATATTCGTCAGTAAGCGGAGCCATCAATTTTACTCATTGGGTATCCTTGATGGAATGATCAGGCCAGAGCACTTGCTCTTTGACTTCAGATAAAAATTTTTTCAATGCTGATAGACTGAACTGCGCTCTCTCTCCTATCCCGTTCTCCTCTTCAGTCCATGATTGGACTTCCTCATAGGTGATCGTGTCGAATGGTTGCTTGTCCTTGTAATTGGCTGCTAAAGAGATATGGCCGATAGGATGCTTCTCGAGGACATTGACAGTCAACATCCCGTATGCCCTGCAGAGGTCTGCGAGCTGCTTACTTTGGAGAGCGACCTGTTCGCCGTCCTGGACATAGAGCTCATCGAGCGCCTTATTCTCGAATGTTTCCGTATTATCTACGCTCACGAATGCGTTTTTGACTAGCGTTTCCATGGTGGGTTTGGGTAAGGATATAAAGAGTACTATAATTGTATTGTGTACAATAACTAAGAGAGAAAAAAATTAGAGCTCTGGGATGGAGAATTTGATGGTCGTCGTTCCTTCGTAGCTTTCGTTATATCCAGGGAAGTCTGAAGTGACCTTGACTCCCGTATATCCGAGTGCCTTGAGCAATGCCGCGATGTCTTTGTCGGGATCGGTGCAGACATTCGCCTTGAGTGTGATCTCGATCTCCCTTTCGTAGGCAGCGACCGTTTCGCGGATCTTGGCATCAAGCGCTGCTCTCGTCTTCTCTCCGACCTTGTGCCTCAATGCCTCTAGTCTCTGCTGAGGAGACATCTCCTTGAGCATCTTGGATGATTCCTTGGCGGTAAGCATAGTATATGGGGTAAGTGGATAAAGCATCATCCTGACATTGCCACATAACTAAGTGTATAATATACAATTAGTTCCAGAAATCAAGAGAAAATGTATTTTTTACAATAAGAAAAACCCGCGCTAGATACAGCACGGGCAATTTAATACTCTTGGCTGATTCAAAAAGAAAACTTTTTGAACTTTTCTACCAACTTTGTGGCGCATCGATTATCCACCAAACCCACCAAGATTGGTCTGGCTGAAATGAGCGGCACTCTGAGAAGCGCGTATAGCACTCTGGCTAAAAACCTGGAATGCTTTGCGGATGCTGCTCTTGTCGTCACTGGTGGTGAGTATCCAGCGATCAGGAATCCCCATATCGCCAAATACGCCTCTGAAGTTGCAGTTTCCATTGTCGAATCCCATGGCTGCGATGATATGATCTTCGCTCCTCAGCATGTCGGCGACAATCTTTTTGACGTCAGCTGCAGTGCTGATATGCGAATGGCAATCTTCACCATCGGTCATGATCAAGGTAATCGTCCTGACCTGGATTCCATTGTTTTTGAAATCCTGCGATTTGGCGATGACTGTAGCAAGAAGCTTAGCTGTCTCGTCAAATAGAGGTGTGCCTCCGTTGGCATCATAGTTACTGGAATCCATCTGCGGCACCAATGAAAGCGGTGTATAAGGATACAATACCGTCCCATTGAGATAACGGTTGAGCACTTCGATATTGTCCTGCTGTTTGCTTTCCATCAGTGCCTGGATCAGCATGTTGTGACCATCACGGATCGGCTGGGAATTGCCCGCCATGCGGATGGATCCTGAGTCATCGACCAGGATATTGAGCAGGATGACTTCACTGGATTTGACATTATCGATAGGGATGCCGAGTCCTTCCTGGATAATGGCACCAATGTCTGGGATCTTGGTTAAGGCAGTCAATGAGCCCTGACTGAGATCACCATCTTCGTGGGCGTTTTGCAACAGTCCCAAATTAGCTGTCTGTGACATAATTTTGTCCTCCAAATTTTTTAATAGTTAAACCAATTTTGTTACATCGACATCAGGCCACTGATCGATAGGGTCAGTGCTCTTTACCAGATGCATACCGGCATTTCTGAAGCGTTCAAAAGCTTGATTTGCCTGGTCTGTGAAATCCGCGATACCGGGAATCACTACCGGTGAGGTACAGTCTTCGAGAAGATAGACCTTTTTGGCAAGTGATGGATCTTTGCTCATGATGTCATTGAGCAGATCTTCGATACTCCATGCGACACAATGTGACTTGGCCTGACCAGCGATGATCAGCATGTCGTAGTTGAGGAGCTTTTCGATGAAACGTGAATTCCTCTGAGCGATGGCAGTATTGTCATAGGTATCCAACACTTCAGGGCTCAGTACAGAGTAATTTTCGGTCAATGGATTTCCGCCTTTGATTTCGATACCGGATTCACTGTTGCGAACGATAGTATGAAAAAATACAGCTTCTTCGATCAGCGAAACCAGTGCATGACCGATGCCTCCAAGCATTGCATGGTAAGGCCATATGGTCAGCTGGTATTTGCCTTTCTTTTCCAGTGACTGTGCATAGTGGATCACATGCTTTCTCAGGGCAGTATATGATACGCCCAAGCTTGCGGCCACTCCGGGATTAACTACATACACATCCTTGATCAGATCATCGGATGAGATCATAGTGTTAGCGGGCACATGATTACCATTCTTGTCCAAAAAGAACATAGAGTGGAAAATCTGCATTGATTTGTGAGTGTCCATGGTCGGGAATATTTTTGTGATCCTTCCCATGTTAGCATAGATAAACTGGGCCAGACGCTTGCTGTCGTCCGGAGCTCCTCCGACGAAGAGTTCGAACCCCGGGATGCAGAAGGTGTTCTGCATATCGATCGGCATCAGCGCGATCTTGAATTTATCCGTTGCGGCATCAGTGATCTGATTGGCAGCTTTATAAGCGATGCCATCCTGTGCCAGATTCTGATAAGCTACCTGGTACACCTGGTCAGCTTTTGAAGCATCGTAATGCTTCGGTTCGATGAACTTTTTCATGATAAAAGGATTTAAAGGTTTGATTTTTATTTTTGTTGATTATTTCATCGCAAGCAAAATTATTTTGTTGCGCTTGATTACGTAAATTCCTTTGGGAGATACTATCAGCTGAGATTGTTCGTTCACAAATTTCTCTGTGTCAGAAAATATCTTGCTATCAAATACTCCACGAGAGTTCAATTCAATCCTGATGATACCATCATCGCTAGGACAGAAAAGATAATTACCAGAAGCAGATTTACCCTTGATATGAGATAACCATGGATAATCATCTTTGGAATTGTTGATGTGAGACAGGAGAGTACCCGCTCTATCTACTACTATACAATGATTGATATACTGGCTCTGATCTTTGCTAGCGATCAATAGCCAAGCTAAACTATCACTGATATAGCACTTTGCATCGATGATCTGTCCCTTGATAAACGGCAATGAAATTTTGTCATTTATCACTTTGCTATTCATATCCCAGATGAATCCCTGTAAGATATTGCCTGCCTTGTACATACCGAAGCCGAATCTGCTTCCGGTCCAGATCAGGGTCTGGTCAGCGATGCCTTGTCCTATATTGCTAGGTGAGTACTGCAAACCCATAGGGTTGCTCTTGTAGATACTGCCATTCTCCACCCAGAATATTTCCTGAGCATTGGCATCGAATGAGGGCTTGTTGCCTATACAGTCAACAAACATCTTGTGACGCGTACCATCAGCGAACTGATTGAGCATCACATTCGATTTCCCGAGAATCGTAGTCGAATCGTTGATTGCGAAGTGGACTTCACGATCAAGCTGTCCCTTCATCACGGTTTCAGAATTCTCTCTTTTGTAGCGATCATCTTCATGATACAGATACATCAGTTTCCCATCCTGGAATGTAGTGAACAATATCACCCCCTTGGTTTCAAATATATCATATACTTGGACATTGCCGCTTACGCTGACAGGAGCAAATATAGAGATACCTGCACTGCATATAGGGCAATGATCTGTAGCATATTCTATCCCGCACGCATCGCATCTTTGCCAATTCATGGTATCCAAAAGCCTCACAGGGAATTCCCCTCTGAAATCCTTGTTGAATACATCCTGGAAATGATGCAACAAATCTTGGTTGAGAACCGTGTATGGATACGCATGTTTAGGATACACCACCTCAGGGTCAAATATATTGATACGCTTTGACATCCTTAGCTGCTGTTTTAGGCGCTTGCTCGCGTCCTTGGGTTTGTAGATCCCACCATAGGGATCCACAAAGAGCAATGTCTTGAAGAGCAAGGACGAAAAGGCATACCAATCACCCAATGGGGTATGGTTTCTGGTCATGGTCCATAGCTTTTCTTGGCCTTGTTTGACGATATCACAGATCAACGGATCGACAAATTTTTCTGTATACATAGTACTGATGAAATTCCCGAATTGATAGGAGTCAGTATCTATCATATATACCTGCCGATTTTTGACTAGCGTATTGAGATCGTTGAAATCGCCTATCACCACTCCATGGCTATGCAAAGATTTGACTGTCTGATGAAGACTCAAGAAGATATCGCGTATCTCATTGTTGGAGATATTCTTGGATTCTCTGTATTGGATATCACCATAGGTCAGCAGCGTTTCAGCACCGGAGATAAAAGGCATCGTATACCCTACGATCACCCCTTGCTTGTCCGTCAAAAGACTGACTGGGGAGATCACATTGCTTGGTAGCGAGTGAGGGAATAGCGCCAATTTCTTTTGGTGCATAGCTATCCTGACACGAGCAGCATGTTGCTCAGCAGGAGATTGTGCATAGTATGGGTCATCTGCTTGCCGATACACTTTGGCTACCAGCCCCTTGCCCATATCATACACTACGGCTTCTTGGCCAGCACCGATCTCTTTTGTAAGTCGGATTGCCTGACCGTTGAGATACACAGTTTTCATGATCAGATTCCCTCCTTCTTTTTTCTTATCGTTATGAGTGTCGTATCATCAGGCAACAATCCCTGATATTTGACGATATTTTTCTCTTCCCAGATCGGTTTACGCTTCTCTGTATTGATCATAGTCAGTACATTGCGCATCCATTCAGGGTTCCAGAAATAGATATCATCTGTCCAAAATTGGCTTATCTCACCGATAAGCTTTTCCTGTCCAGGATATTGCTTGTCAGCGATATCGACCAGATCAGTAACTCCATCGGTTCCGATGAGGATATCTTGGATTTCATCAGTATTCCATAGCCCGTGCCTTTGGATATTGAGCAGCGAAGGATCATGGTTGGTTACTTCACTACCAGTGATGCCATAGACAAGGTAAGGTGGCTTATTGCCAGCAAATGGTCCTATCACATGCTTTTCCCCGTTGATGAAGTAGACTCCATCTCCGCAGCTAAATATGCATGTGACTTTGGGGGTGATTACCGCACCCAGAATAGTGGACAGGAAATACTTACAGATAGTGTCTATGAGATTTTCGTCCATATCCTGAGCGATGATGCGGATGCGCGCAAGCACATCATGACGCAGATTGTACCATAGCCAATCATGACGAAAAAGGTTTTCATCGGAAAGCTTGGTATTGCGTCGGATGTATCCGGCCAATGTATGAGCGAACAGCGAAGACAATATCTTGCTTCCTACTTCACTGTATTGACCGCTGCTACATCCATCGGATACTATCGCTATGATAAACTTATCATCGCGTACCCATAGGAAGTGATCCTGATTGTTTCGGTTGGCTTTGACGTGTCGAGTACCGATCACGGATCCTCCAGCGATTTCAATTTGATTTAAATTTTCCATATGATTTTGTTTTAGATTATTTACGAATGTTAATGAACTTGTATAAATTACAATAAGTAGAATGTAATCTATAAGGACTTCCTTCATGCGAAGCCCCAGGATATCTGATAGCTGCTCATGAGGTGAGATATGGCTCAGTAGGCCTTTCCACTATCGCTCTTGCAATCCGTCGCAGATACACGATACTGGATGTCTCTCTCGCTCTTGAGTAATTGTATATTAGACAATTAGTTACAGAAATCAAGAGAAAATGTAAAAATTACAAAAAGCATTGAAAAAAAGGATGAGTACTATATACTCTAGCTGTTTATCCCTAACCTGCCCTGCCTATGGAAACTTGAACGATAGCTCAACAAGAGAACGGACTCCTCAAAAAGAAGATCGCTTCCTGACTCCTCTGATGAGCGATAGGCGACGCCTTGGGCGCTCCAGTCGAGATGACGACACAAGCTCAGATCCTCGCCAAGCAGGGAAGAGTGGAAGACTACCTCCCCATGAAGCACAATATGTTCTTCGCTAAGCACGGCTTCGAATCCGATGAGAGCTGATGGGTGACCGATGATACACTGCTCACCTTCGCCCTGGTCAAATCCTATAACGAACTCGGCAGATTGGACATCGCTGACATCTTCAAGAAACATCAGGAAGAATATGAAAGCTTCCCCTATGGCTTCGGCAGCGCTACCAAGTACAGCATGAAGAACATCCAAGAAGGCGTTCCGATCGAACAAGCAGGAAAGAAAGATGCTGCCGGCAACGGTGTCGTCATGAAACTATTCCCCTTAGCGGCGATAGCCGCAGCCAAGGACATCTCCGATGAGGAGATGGCGGCCTTCATAGCTACCTATACGAGAGCCACGCACGATAGCGATATCGCGGTCGTCGCATCATTGGTCCACCATAGATTTCTCAGCACGCTCCTTCGCTCCTGAACCGAAGAACTCGATAAGCATGCATTGCTGCAGCAGCTCATCGACTTCATCGCACCTTATGAGCAGAGATACCCCAAATCCGAAGGTAAGCTCACGGAGATGTTGACCAAGCTCCAAGGAGATATCGATAGAACGCACAATAGCCTATCGCTGACCGATGAAGAGATCGTCGCCCGTTTCGGTCGAGGGAATATCGATGAAACCGATCAGAAAAAGATTTTCTCTTCAGGGTATGTCGTCTTCACGCTCGGAATTGTCTATGCGCTCTTCCTGCGCGAACAGGATATGCAAGCGATCATCGATGCCGTCAATATCTGAGGTGATACCGATAGCTATGCCGCCATCATGGGCAATATGATCGGCGCCCATCAGGGCATCGAATATGAACATAGATATATCGACGGTCTCCAAAAGAAAGAAGAAATCATCGCCGATATCCAAGCATTCATCGCAAAATTATTCAGGTAGATAGCTTCCACAACCATCTATTGACTTTTGTCGGTAAATATATATAGATTTTTTCTCTATAACAAAAAACTCACAATAAAAAATCATTCATATGTTTATGACAAAAGAAGAATTCCCGACATCATGGACGCATTTGGACGAGATTGCAGTACGATTCACCCCCTGGGAGGTCCGACAGGATACCTATTTGGACGGCAGAATCCGTACGCATACCGGTGCCTTCCAGAAGGTCTTCTCACCGATCATCTGCACATTCGATGGCGAAAAGCCTACCGAATTGGGCTACTATCCGTTGATGACGGTCGCGCAGGCGGAATCGGTCCTGCAGACCGCAGTGAATGCCTGGAATCGTGGGAGAGGCCTTTGGCCTACCATGCCGTGGCAACAACGTATCGTGCATATGCAACGCTTCCTGGAGCTGATGAAACAGCGCAGGGATGCTGTCGTGCGGATCCTCATGTGGGAGATCTGCAAGACCAGCCACGATGCATTCACTGAATTCGACCGTACCGTAGAATACATCCAAAAGACCATCGATGAGTATCGTACACTCAACGAAGGTACCGATGCGTTCCGCATGACGGAAGGACTTCTCACCCGAGTACCCAGGAAACCGCTTGGGGTCGTGCTCTGTATGGGACCATTCAACTACCCGTTGAACGAGACCTTCACGAACATGATTCCCGCGCTCATGATGGGCAATATCGTCATCTTCAAGCCGGCGAAACACGGTGTTCTGCTCCTCTCTCCCTTGATCGAATGCTTCGCTGAAGCGTTCCCCGAGGGCGTCATCGGTACGCTCTATGGAGATGGTCCTACGGTCATCACCCCGATCATGCAATCAGGCAAGATCGACTGCTTGGCCTTCATCGGCAGCGGTAAGGTAGCGGACATGATCATCAAGCAGCATCCGTATCCTCACCGATTGCGGACTATCCTCGGACTCGGAGCCAAGAATCCCGGCGTCATCTTCCCGGATGCGGATATCGATCATGCTGTGAAGGAATGTATCGCTGGATCGCTCAGCTTCAATGGCCAACGGTGCACCGCGCTCAAGATCCTCTTCGTCCATCGCTCGATCGCCGATGCGTTTGTCGCGAAGTTCGTCGATGTCGCCAAACAGTTGCCGTGCGGTCTCCCTTGGGATGATTGCTACTCCGAGCAGGGTCCTATGCAAACGCCGCTTCCGGAGACTGACAAAGTCAAATGGATGCTTGCGTATGCAGCAGATGCCACCAAGAAAGGCGCTCATATCCTTGCCGGATCGAACGTCTATCACGGCACCATGATGGATCCGATCGTCCTGTATCCGGTCACGCCGGAGATGACTATCTATCATGAGGAACAGTTCGGACCTGTAGTCCCTATCGTTCCGTATGACGATTTCGAGGAGATCATGGAATATCTTGCGAATTCTCCGTATGGACAGCAGATCAGCCTCTTCACCGAGAGCGATGTAGATGCCCTCGCCGAAGAGCTCGCTAACCAGGAATGCAGGGTCAATATCAATGACCAGTGCAAACGCGGTCCGGATATCCTCCCCTTCACGGGAAGGAAGGACTCTGCCATGGGAACCCTGTCCATCTATGATGCGCTCCGCTCATTCAGCATCAGGTGCGTCATCGCAAAGAAACCGAAATAATCACCCTTATCGGGAATCAGTGCTCCGGGCGTATCGCTCCGGAGTTTTTTCGTACGAAAAAAAAACGGAAGGATTATCTTCCGTCTTTGTGATAGATATGGAGCTCTATAAAATCATTGAATGCGTCACCTTTGACTATCTCCGTCCTGATCGGCCCTTTGAATCATGGATCGATGAGCGGTGAGATGATGTGATGTCCGCCTGCATCGTATCTCTGATACACTATCGCGCCGAAATAGTCGCCGAAATCCACGTAATAGGTCTCTCCGATATTGAAGTCATGATCGACATGCCTGGGATCGTTAGGATCGAATGGTTGCAGGACATCGACGAGATTCTTCTTGGATTCGATGATGATGCCGTTCTTATTGTCCGGGATATAGATATTCTTATTGAGTTTCAGTTTCAATGTCAATCATTGATCGACCTGATCGGGTGCGAGATCTATCGCTTCGTAAGCAGTATCGAGATGGTTGGGATCCGGCATTTGGGCACCGACCAGATTCCAGGTCTTGCCATATTCGCCTTCCACCTTGAGCTTGCCGGACTGCACGATATCGTAGAGCTCCTTACCTGTTATCATCTGTCCTTGCGGCCTGAAATAGAGCCTGAAGAACGCACCTCATGCTTTCAGCTGTACATCGGACAATCATCTGTTGAGCACTCAGACCGTAAACTCTGTCGATCATTTCTGATTCAGTTCCTTGATGCTATCGGGAGCGAGATAGCCGAATAGTTTTCCGTCGATATGGATGCCGGACTGTGCGAAACAGCTTCTCATGGAGATCTCCAGATGTTTGAACATTCAAGGAGTGATGATGTCCATATCCGGAAAGAGGTTCCTGTCCAAACGTATCTTGACCGGATTCAATGCTCCTGGAGTGAGCATCGCATCTTCAGCTACACAAAAATCTTGGCTCACCCGGAACTTTTTGATATGCTTCTCTAGGAGTTGGCGTGAAAGATATGATTCGGCACCAGAGGCGATATCCTTGTCTTCGAAACTGTGCATAGCGAACCTTATGAAAGATAAATTAGTCTGCTTCGAGATTATCCTGCTCTTTTCCGTTGCTGATGAACATCATCTTTTTGATGAAATATTTATATTTATTTTGTATAAAATGTCAATAATTAGTTGTATTTATTGTCCAAATAATTATATAGGCGATATCTCTTTATTTATCTTCCTATCTTTCCATGCTTCACAAATTCGCACCTGACCTCTCCCAAGATAGCATCTATGCCCAAGGCACAGAACTCGCTACCATCATGGGAAAGGACAAAGATGATACTGGCAATAGGATCTACACCTATTCCAAAGACTGCATCATGCATGTCGCCGATCTGCTTCATCCGGTCCTCGTGACCGATAGGAACAAGATCAATCAAATCCAGGAATACATCAAGAGAGAGACGGTCTCAACGCTCTTCGATAGTCCCTTCATCACGATCGACTATGACGGTGTCCAGATGGACTATGAGAAATTCAAATATCCCGGTGTCCGGTCACCATCCATCGACACACTCTTCTTCTGCAAGACCCTGAAAGATATCGACCTCAGCGATGCGACGACGATGATCGAAGAAGGCAGCGGACCAGGATTCATCGCTAAATATGTGGGAGAGAAGTATCCAAATCTCCAGCAGATCGTGCTCAATGATATCAATCCAAATGCCCTTTCTTACTTCCAAGACCATTATACTGACCCGAGATTCACGTTCCACCTCGGCGACGGGAAAGCGTACCTCACCGGGAAACGCTTTGATATCATCGCATCCAATCCCCCCTATATCCCGAGAGTGGAAAGCATAGATGATAACTCGTACGAATGACTCTCGCTCCCTATCTACCTCATCGAGCATATCGACGAGATCCTCACAGAGAAAGGAAAACTTTTCCTCAATCTCTCCAGTCTTTCTCTCCCGATCATGCAACGCTATCTCGAGGATGAACATATCGTCGTGACCCATCTTGATGCTATGGATGTCCCGCTCAAGGTCTTCAATGTCCTGAATAATCCTGAACGGATGGACTATCTCATCACCCAGAAATGACTGAAGCAAGAGATGCGCGACGGCCACGAATATCGGCACACCTTGCATATGTATCAGATCCAAAAAAAATAATAATCAGATTTTTATTTTCCTGCATTCTTTTCCATGAAGCACGCTATCTATCCTTGATCGTTCGATCCCATCACCAACGGGCATATCGATATCGCAGAGAGAGTTTTGCCCTATATGGACAGGCTCGTCATGGCCATCGGCGTCAATCCGAGCAAAGCCGGCCATCATACGTTTTCACTCCAGGAGAGGATGCAGCTGATGCGTCAGATCTTCGCAGACAAGGATAACGTCGATGTCGTCGCGTTCAGATGAATGCTCACGGATTTCGCCTATGAGAACAATCTCGGCCCCATCATCAGGGGGCTCAGGAACAGCAAAGATTTCGATGCCGAACACGAGTTCCAGATGGCAGTCGCTAGGCAAGAACTCGGTATAGAGACTTTTTTTCTCAATTCCGCCAAAGATAAACCCGATATCAGCTCCAGCATGGTCAAGGGCATCATCAAAGAACAAGGCGACAAGATCAAGGACTACGTCCCGCTCAACGTCAAGCAAGCCCTCGAAGGCAGGATGCTCGGACAATACCTAGCTGGACTCACCGGAACGATCGGTTCATGAAAGTCGTACGCCACCGCTAAGCTCATGGAGATCGCCAAGAAGAATGGCATCCCTATCCACAATCTCGATCTGGACGTGATAGGTCACGATATCCAAGGACCGCTCCAAGAACCAGTCTATCAGCAACTGAGAACAGCGATCGCCAATGATTTCGGGCCACAGGTCCAGGCAGAAGATGGTAGTATTATCAGACATGAGCTCGGTAAAGTCGTCTTCTCCGATCCTACGAAGATGAAAACCCTCAATGCGCTCATGGCACAACCGCTGAAAGTAAGGCTAAGAAGAGAAATGTACAATAAGCAAGGAGTACTGCTCTACAATGCTGCACTTATCGCAGAGGCAGGCAATGCATATGTTCCCAACAATAATATCCTCCTCATGGATATCGATCCTGAGACCCAAACCCAGAGACTGCGCAACAGGGGCCATGACGATGCTGAGATTGCCAGAAGAGTGTCCAGCCAATTCTCTACCCAAGCCAAAGCGGAGATCTTCGAGAACGCTATCGCCAACGATAGACGAGGCTCACTGATCAAAGTGAATGGCAAGAGCACGGACAAGGAACTTGAGCAGACCTTCAATCTCCTGCTAACCAAGATCGATACCTTCGGCGAATTGCGCTTCACAGGATTATTGAATAGATTGGGCATCCAAGAGGATCCGAAAAAAATGTTTTCCCAACTCAGAGATCTCTATGATAGATTGTGAGATGGTTCCGGTGAATGGGATGAACTCGCTCAGAAGATGAAATGATCCTACCATAAACGGCTGCACGTCATCGACTGTTCCAATGAACTCTACCAGATCAAGCATCTTCTCGACGATCCGGATGCCGTAGAATGCGCATTGCTCTTCCATGATATCATCTATGATCCTCTCTCCAAGACCAATGAGGAAGAGAGCGCTGCACTCGCGGAAAAAATACTCACCCAACGATGATTGCCAAAAGAATTCGTTGCTAGAGTCAAACAATTGATCGTCGCAACCAAGCATACTGAGCAACCAACCGACAACGACACAAAATATATCATGGATATCGATATGTCCATCATGGGAAGGGATCCACGCATCTATAAGCAATACGCCAAAGATGTCAGAAGGGAATATCATATGGCTTCAGATGCTCAGTTCGCTCAGGGTAGGGAGAAATTCCTCTTGGACCTCAAGAGCAAAGAACATATCTTCCATACCGACTATTTCAGGGAGAAGTACGCTGATCCTGCCATGACCAATATCGCATGAGAGCTTATGGATATCAATGGGGTATGACCCAAGTAATTGTACCCCGAACAATTATTGATTTCACCGAAAAAAAGACTATACTACCGTAGTCTTTTTTTTATCAGCCATAGCTCCTATGATCAAGCAGCACATCTTGGTGACCGTCGATGACGTCATCTTCACCATCATCAACAACCAGCTCCATGCCCTCCTCATCAAGAGGGATATCGACCCTTTCAAGGGTATGCGGACATTGCCAGGATGATTCGTCTACGAACATGAGACCTGCGAAGATGCCGCTTCTAGAGAGCTCCAACAAAAGACCAACGTCAAGAACATCTATCTCGAACAGCTCTATACGTTCACGGACCCCAAGAGAGATCCTAGAGGAAGAGTCGTGACTGTCGCCTATATGGCATTGGTGACGAGAGAGAATCTCACCATCAAGCCTGGAGCATTTACGACCGAAGTCAAATTCTTCCCTGTCGATGCATTGCCTAAGCTCGGCTTCGATCACAAGAAAATCCTCACCTATGCTGTCCAAAGATTGAGATGGAAGATGGAATATACCAATGTCGCTCAGTATATCTTACCAAAGAAATTCACGCTCAGACAACTTCAGGATGTCTATGAGACCATCCTCGATCAGCATATCGACGTCAGGAATTTCAGGAAGAAGATCGATAAGCTCGGTCTCGTCAAAGAGACCGGAGAGAAAGAAATCGGTGTCCAATACAGGCCCGCTAAGCTGTATTCGTTCGTGGATAAGAGTCTAAAGATCGTGGAGATACTCTAGATAGAGCTCTCAACAATAAAAAAATATCGGGTAAATACACCCGATATCAAGATTTTTGCGTATGGTAGTTTCTCTTATTCTTCATCAAGTCCTGCGATAAATTCCTTGATGGATGTTTCGATATCTTCCAGCGTGTACTCAATCTGCGGAAGTTCTTCACCCATCACGTTTTTATACAATTCAAGATAACGGGCAGAAACCTGTTGAACAAAATCATCAGACATTTCAGGGACTTGCTGTCCTGATTCGCCTTTGAACCCTTGCGATATCAGCCATTGACGGACAAATTCCTTATCCAACGATTTGGGTGGTTTACCGGTTGCACTACTTTGTCCAAACCCGTCAACGTAGAGGTATCTTGATGAATCAGGCGTATGAATCTCATCGATCAGATATATTTGCTCATTCACGAGTCCAAATTCATACTTGGTATCGACAAGGATAAGCCCCTTGTCATACGCGGCAGTTGCACCTAGTTCAAACAGATCAAGTGCCATCTGACTCATCTCTTCGTATTGCTCTTGGGTAGCTAACCCCTGATCAACAATCTCCTTTGGAGAGATATTTTCATCGTGGCCAGACGCAGCTTTTGTAGTGGGAGTTACGATAGGGCCATCGGGGAATGTGTCCCACTCTTTCATCCCATCAGGAAGAACAATGCCACAGACTTCACGGGTTCCTTCCTGGTAGAGACGCCATAAGCTTCCCGTCAATAACCCCCGGACAATTATCTCCACCATAAACGGTTGAGCCTTTACCCCGACGGTCACCATGGGATGGATATCATTGATCTTCCAGTTGAGAATGGAGTTCTCTTCTGCCATATCCAGATTCTTTGAGGCGATCCTGTTGAGGACCTGTCCTTTGTAAGGAATTCCCACTGGCAGTACCACATCAAATGCGGAGATGCGGTCTGTCACCACCATAAACAAGTAGGTTACCCCCTTATGTTCATGCGTGTAGACATCCCTTACTTTCCCAGTATAGAGTTTATTCAGTCCGGGAATCTGAAAATCAGTTGTTACAATAGCTTTTTGCATACGGTTTCTTTTTTTGATTGTTGTTATTATTATTTATTTGTCTCATAGCCGGATTCACCATAGATAAAATATGAGTTGGTGGAATCGACCCTTTGGATTTTTGTTTTTTTCTGAGTATTTTTTATATTTATTGACTTATATCGATAATATTATCCAATTCAAGAGCTACCCAACGATTTTCTTTATGAGAGCATTCACTTCATCTAAGGGTCCGTCGCCTAGGATAATGAGATCGAACGTCTCTTGGAATCTTTCCCTGTTTTCGGGGGTATCGTGATTGAGGAATCAGATCTTGAGGATATGTTTGTAGGGAAATCCATCCGCCATATGAGCATCACCTAAGGTGTCCCCTATCAGGATGATATTTTTCCTCTTCTTGATCTCCTTGAAAATCGGTAGGTCATGGACTACCGCTTCGCCTTTGTTGAAACTATGGATGATGGGCTCCCTGACTGCGATCGCCTTGCCGTTCTCGTCCCGATCGAACGCGTTGGAAATGATATCGATATTGTCGGAGAGCTTATCGAATTTCTCGAGACAGAAATAGATCGACTCGTATCATAGTCCTGTTGCGGATAAAATCAATAACGGGATAGCATGTTCCTTGAGTATATCGAAGAACGCTGCATAGCCGTCTCTGAAGGTGATCATCTCGGATTGCATCGTCTGCCTGATCATGTCTCTCGTCAAGCCGTTTTCGAGCATGAGCGAGAATACTCATGTCCATCGCTCGACCATAGCCGCTTTCTTCTCTTCCAATGGCACGAGCGGATCCATCTCTATCGGATGATAGGTATTGAAGAGCTTCTTGGACGCTTCGTTGAACTGAGCTCAGAGATATCATTCTTCTTCTAGGATAGAGGGCAGCGATGTCATGGGTTTCCCATCGATGAACGCTTTGGTCAACGTCCTGTCGAAATCCGCGATGACATGGAGATGTTCAGCTCCTCCTTCGATGAGCATAGCGAGCTTGGTCTGGAAAGATTCTGGATCGGGAATCAGGATATCAGTCATCGTCCATTTCGGAAAAGTAAATCGCTTTGTGTTGTAGCTAAATAGACGACAAAAGCAAACTCCACGCAAAAGATGGTTGCGGTTGTTATTTTCCCTGTTTTCCCTATACTCGCCACTCAACTAAATGAGGAAACGTACAAACGACTAAGCGACGAAACGACGATGTAATTATCGTTTAAGCGTTTAAACGTTTCATCGTTTCGACGTTTTAGCATTTCAGTATTATAGTCATGTCCGATCTCATCCAGATCATCAGCAAGAAAGTAGGCATCGCGCCAAACATAGTCCGCAGCATCGTCCAACTCCTGGATGAATGAAATACCGTACCGTTCATCGCCAGATACCGTAAAGAATTGACTGAATGAGCCACCGATGAGCAGCTCAGGGACTTCAATGAGCTTTATAGCTACACGAGGAATCTCGAAGCAAGAAAGGCTGATGTCATCCGTCTCATCGAAGAGAAAGGCCTCATGACCGATGAACTCAGGAAACAGATCATGGAAGCAGAGACCTTAGCGAGAGTGGAAGATCTCTATAGGCCGTTCAAGGAGAAGAAGAACACCAAAGCGACCATAGCCAAAGCCAAAGGGCTTGAACCATTGGCAGAGATTCTGGCGAAAGCGGAACTCAGCAAAGAGGATTTCGAAGCGGAAGCGGAGAAGTTCGTAAGAGATACCTGAGATCCCAAGACCAGTGTCAAAGACAAAGAAGAAGCGATCCAATGAGCCAAAGATATCATTGCGGAAGCGGTCTCTGATCATGCCGACCTCAGGGAAGAGATCAAGAGCAGAGAGGAGAATACCAGTACGCTCACCTGTAAAAGAAGCAAGACCTTCGATGAAAAAGGTGTCTACAAGATCTATGGTGAATATAGCAAGAAGATCTCCGAGATGCCATCGTATGCCTACTTAGCGGTGACCAGAGCGGAAAACGAGAAACAACTGAACGTGAAGCTGGAATTCTCCAACGATAAGATCCGAGAGGATACGAAAAAATTCTTCTTCCCGAAGACCTATGGGACCTGTATCTGTTATGTCCAGGAAGCCTGCGAAGACTGATTGCATAGGCTACTGTTGCCGTCGCTCGAAAGGGAGATCAGATCAGACAAGAAGAGACGGGCGGACGAAGCGGCGATCAGAGTCTTCGGCGATAACCTCAAGAATCTGCTGCTCACGCCTCCGATCAAGGGCATGACGGTATTGTGATTCGATCCAGCCTTCAGGACCGGCTGTAAGCTCGCTATCGTCGATCCGACGGGAAAGTTTCTTGACAAGACCGTCATCTATCCTACCGAACCACAGAATAAAGTAGACGAAGCTCGAGAGACGTTGAAGAGATTGGTCGATCAGTACAAGATCGATCTCATCGTGATCGGCAACGGAACGGCATCGAGAGAATCAGAGAAAGTTGTCCATGATTTCATACAAAAATATTCTCTGAATGTGAAATACTTGATCACCTCCGAATCCGGAGCATCTGTCTATTCGGCATCCAAACTTGCGCAGGACGAATATCCTCATCTGGACGTCACCATCAGGGGTGCTATCAGCATCGCGCACAGAGTGCAGGATCCCCTAGCGGAACTAACGAAAATCGATCCGAAATCCATCGGCGTCGGCCAGTATCAGCATGATGTCGATCAGAAATATCTCAAAGAAAAATTGAATGAGAAGGTCGAAGATATCGTGAATAGCGTCTGAGTGGATGTGAACACCGCCAGCTATACGCTGCTCCAATACATCGCTGGTCTCAGCGAGACCGTCGCCAAGAATGTCGTCGCGTACAGGGATGAGAACGGTCCGTTCACCAGCAAAGCGCAGCTCAAGAAAGTGAAGTGATTGGGACCCAAAGCGTATGAACAAGCGGTAGGGTTCTTGAGGATCAAGGGCGGCAAAGAGGTCTTGGACCAGACAGGAATCCATCCGGAGATCCACAAACAAGTCTACGCATTCATCGAGCAGGAGCTCGGCATCAAGAAGAAAGATCTCAAGCTTCCTCTGTCATTCTGAGCGGAGTCGAAGGATATGATGCAAAGACTTCAGGCGCTCTCTGAAAAATATGGCATAGGATACGAGACCATGAAAGACGTCATAGCGGAATTGCAGAGGCCGGGACTCGATCCGAGGGACGAGCTCGAACCTCCGGTCTTCGCGTCCAATATCCTCGAACTCAAGGATCTTAAGATCGGAGATAAGCTCGACGGTATCGTGAGAAATGTCACCGACTTCGGTGCTTTCGTCGACATCGGACTGCACAATGACGGTCTCGTCCACAAGTCGCAGATGGCGAATTATTTCGTCCACAATCCGATTGACGTCGTCAAGGTCGGCCAGCATGTCAAAGTCAGGGTATTGGATATCGATTTCGACAGAGAGAAAGTATCGCTCAGCATGAAAGATCAGACAGGGATTAGCGACCAGGGATCAGGAACCAGATATCAGGAATCAGGAAATGGGCATCAGGGAACTGGAGACAGGAAACAGGAACCAGGGAATACGAGCAGAGAAGAGAGCGGTGAATCGAGATTGAGAGGCAACATCACCTTCAGCTAGTCACTATCTCGCATGGATTTTTTAGGGTAAATCCTTATACTGCAAAAAAACAAAACTGACTTATGAATTTCATTCGGCTACTTTTTACGAGTACGAGGGACCGAAAACTCGGAATCCTCTATATGCTGCTCGGTGCATTGTTCATCGTCCTTGCCGTCGATTTCGCTCGTGCATTCATCGGTGATGGATGGTTCGTCGCATGGTTCAATATCTCCAATACCACGGGATTCTATCTTTTTTGGCCAAGTTTCGTGCTCGCCATCTTCATGTTCGTGATCGCACTGTATCACTTCGGTGAAGAAATCTTCTGAAAAAAAATCTTCTAGCGCGTATTGCGCTAGATTTTTTTATGCGCTACCGGCAACAACTAAGCGCCTATATTCGCCAATAGCTCAGGGAAGTCACTGGCTCAGAAGAGATGGCCTTTTTCGTGCAACGTCACCAGCTGGGCGTGAGGAAGAT
>CAYSER010000020.1:0-12892 GCA_964430205.1 uncultured Candidatus Peribacteria bacterium
ATTTCCGTTTCATGCCATTATTAAAAAACTCCTCAGGGACTGAGGAGGAAGAAGAGTAAAATTTTCAATTTTCAATTTTCAATTTATAATTTCTAAACACGCTATGTATATTTTTTAATTTCAAACCTTGCCTACCGGCATACAGGTTCTCAATGGTAAATTTTGCATTACTTAAAGAATCTGTTCTTCGTCGCAAGTCGCCAATCCGATTGCCTGGTAAGGTCTTTCTGGTCTTCCGGATTCAAGAGGAAATGCTTCACCGCTTCTTCTAGGTAGATAGTGTTCTGGCTTCATTTACAGACGATGACATAATCTTCCTTATCTTGCTGCAACATCTTCTGGATATGCTTTCCTGCAATATTTGCATCGTAGAATTTCTCTATGTGCGTAGGATCATATCCGATCTTTCCTAATTCATCCGATAGGTAATCAGCCATATATTTCCCTACCAGGATGACTTTATCAGCGACCTGGGAGACATATCATGCTATCATCCTATGTTCCCTTTCCGTCAAGTCTCAGAGTTCTCTCATATCGCCGAGCACTAGGAGGATCTTCCTTTGCGGAAATAATTGCATCTTGATATTGTACGCAGTATTGATGATCTTCCTGACGCTCAATGGAGAAGCGTTGTACGTAGAATCGATGACCACACTATTCTCGATACCGTGAAAGATAGAAAGCCTTCCTGGCTGCAATTGATATTTCATCTCCAATAGTTCATGCGATCCGTTCCTCAAGATCGGATTTTCTGGTCTGGATTCTAGTTTGGCATACTTGTAATCTAAGATTCCTGCGATAGCCAATGCCACGCCGATATAGCCATAATTTGCTTTGCTGAGGATATTCGTGCTGACGGAATATTTCTTTTCCTTGATCCATGTGTGGAATTTTACGCCAATTCCTCCCTTGAAATCCGCGAGATAGAATTGTTCATCCTTGAAATGGATATCCGCCTCGATATCGTTGCCTTCCGTCTGATAGGTCAGATAATCTATAGGTAATTGATCTTTTAACTGGATGGCATACGGATCATTGGCATTGAGGAATCCAATCTCCGATGTACCCTTCAGCATCTTCACCTCCTCTCTCGCAATCTCTGCAGGATTACCGAATTGCTCAGAATGTACGGAGTCGATAGCGGTAAACACACCGATATGCGGTTTCGCTATGCTCATCAGGAATTCCATCTCACCGGGATGATCGATACCGTATTCGAGAAGGACGATATCATAGGGTTTGGATCAGAAGTATCTTTTCCAGAATAATTTACCGTAGGTAATGAGTAGATAGAGCAGATTCGGCTCTCGTTTCTCCTGCTGGAAAATAGAGAGTGACATACCGAGCTCGCCATTGAAATTCTTGGGTGACGTATAGATTTTTTTGTCAGGCAAAAATCTCTGCAGCGTCTGGTGGATGATCATACGGCATGATGTCTTGCCGACGCTCCCATTGATCCCTATGATATAGGGATTATGTTTCTCTATATATCAATGAGCTAACTTTCCTAATAGCTTGTAGTACCATAGCAAGAATCTCTTTTTCATGAATAGAGGGATAGAGTAAAGATAATGAAGACCGCATCCATAATGGATCGTAATGAATAGTAATGAAAAAAAATACGAACTCAAGCATGAGTATATTATGCCGTAGGCAGATTACGTCCGTCCATTCAGCCAAGCTATCCTTCAAATGTCTTTTCTACAATGAGCGTGATGATGACCGCGATAGGTACAGCAAGTAATACGCCGACCATTCAAAGGATCATCGCTCCTATGATCATGCTGATGAAAATCACTACAGGATTGACGCCAAGAGTTTTGTTCATCAGCAATGGGACAAGCACATTATTCTCCAATCGCTGGATCAGTAAGACCACTGCTATCACAATCAGGGCGCCATAGATGCCAAAATGGATGAACGCCACCAAGGCAGCTGCCAATCATCCGATGAATGGCCCTATGTAAGGAATGAACTCTGTCATAGCCGCGATACCCGCAAGCGCTCATTTCTGAGGAAGATCGATACCGAATATCGCGAGTATCCATAATGCCGCATACATCGCCACACCGATAAAGACACACAGCAAAAACTGTGATTTGAGCCGGATACCGAGTTTCTTGTATATCCTATCGAGCTTCATATAGATGAATTTGTATTTTTTCTCTCCTCATAGTCCGGCGATGAATTTCATCACTGCATCCTTCTGGAAGGAGAACAATACCGCCAGCGTCAATACGATAGAAGTCTGCGTAAGGAAATTGAAGAACGTTCCTACGGCGCTCACCGCAAAGGTGCCGATATTCCTCGCATATACGGTTCCCAGATTGATGATCTGAGAGATATTCTGATTAAGCTGACTCTGCACTCCCGACACGACTGCCGGATTACTGAACGAATCCAATAACGCTGTCTTGAGCCCTCAAGGGATTCGATGGGTATCCTGGATCACCCCTATCAATGATTTAGTTTCCAACAGCTGTTGGAAATGCGCTATATTGCTTACGAACAATGTCATGATATAGGAGATCTGGTTGAGTATGAACGGTATGATGAACACCAGGGATCCCAAAAATATGAGGATAATGAAGAGATATGCGAGCACGATCGCTATCGATCTGTACCTCAACCGCCTCTCCAAGAAATCTATGATAGCCTCTATAGCTAAAGATACGATATATGCCATAAAGATCAAATAGATGATATTCAAGGATTTATATACCAGCAATCATAAGAAGAGCACCAATATCCCGAATCCCCGGAACTTGATAAGCATCCTATTGGTAATGAGGACAGGAGACGTGACCTGTTTCTTCTCGTGTTTTTTCTGCTCATCGATTTTTTTCTCCAACCTCTCCAATTCCAAAAGCTGCTTCCTATTGTCGGATTTGATGGACTTGAAAAAATCGGAACCGCCTTTGATGATCTTATGGATGAATGCCATACCCTCTCGCTAAAATGCTAAAGTGTAGAATCGATGAAATGTATAAATACGTAATTTTAATTTTTCAATTTTCAATTTTCAATTTATCATTCCTAAACCTTTTGGTGCAATCTCTCAGTAAATCATTTCCGTGATTTCGCGAATTCGTCTTGCATATAGGCAATTGTATCCTTTTTCGGGGAATTTGCAATTTTTTGAGCTATCTGGACTGCAGCGTCCTTGGACATAACGATAAATACCTTATAGAAATTCCCGTCGATGGATGACCTCACTAATCCTTGGGTCTGCATCCATCCGATCACTGCTCTCTTGACCATATGCCTTACGACCGACCTTTTAGAGAGTTTTATCGTAACATGAAAAGAGAATTGGTTGTATGGAATATTCGGGTATTGCCTGATATAGAAAAATCCGAACAATCATCTTCAGATATATTGTCTTTTTTGGGTGAGGAAAATAACGTCCTTGCCTTTTAATCTCTGCCTCCTTGGTAGCACCTACGTTGATTAGCATATAAAGTCAGATGGGTCAGACCGATAACGATTGAATCTATTGGCCTTCGTCCTGTATATTCACGAATCTTATCTTTGCACCTTCCTGTATACCATACTTCGCCACCATTCCCGAGTTGATCTCCAAGACATATTTTGCATCGACACCGGGACTATAGATCATGCAAGGATCTGCTGTACACGGCTGAGCATTCAGTGTGCGCACTACCGTACGATCCTCATCAATCCATATCATATCGAGCGGTATGAGCGTATCCTTCATCCGGAAATCGTAACGTGAGCGCTGGGGAAAGATGAACAGCATGCCATGACGCTCTTCCATGTGGGCACGATTCATAAGCCCTGATTCCTGTTCAGCTTGGGTACGAGCTAATTCCACAGAGAAACATATATCTTCTATGCATGCTTTGGATACCTTCTTGGTATCGATATTCATAAACACCCGAGCTCCGACTGCTATGGCCACCAAAAGTACGACAACCATCATCGTTCGTTTCCTGTTGTTTTTCATGTATATTTCGTTAGGATAAAATCACTTTTTTATTCATTATCTCTCTTATCATGAAACGTTTCATGAAATATCTCAGCATCATAGTTATAATCCTGGTCTGTGTATATGGTTTTCGAGTATGGTTGCAATATAAATGAGCTACCGTCATCAAAAAGACGACAGTATCTATCGTAACTGAGCTTGAGAAAGTCGATAAACTGGAAACTGCATCTAGGACCTATACAGAGACAATAGAAGGAGAACAGCAGATAGCAAGCCTTATCCCTGATATCGGCATCGATAGTATCATCTCCAGCGCATTATTCAAAGACAAGCTGAAGCTTGAGGTCGAAGGGATCGTAAGCGCATGATATCTACTGACCGACATCTCCAGCTGATCTGTACAAGTGTCCCGTGACGGAACCGTAACCCTCCTCTTGTGAACGCCTAAGCTTCTCTGAGTAACCTTGACCTGAACCACCAAGACGGAACAGCTCGGTATCGTCACCCAGAGCGATAAAGATATAGAACAGAAGCTTAGAGAAAAAGCAGGAGAACTCATGATCCAGAAGGCGTTGAGCTGAGATATCCTGAAAGATGCGAAAAACAATGCTCAGAACATCCTCCAGAACTTATTGCTCAAAGCATGAATACAGATCAAGAATGTCATCATAAACGATTCTTCCGAGATAAAATAATCTGTCCAATTTTCATTTGAAATTGGATTACCAATTCGTATATATTCCTCACGTGATTTTTTTGTTAATCACGAAAGTCATCACCTCAAATCTTTTAATTATTGTCCATCATACCAATGCCAAAAAGGAAAATAGAGAACAAGACCATCGAAGTAATTCTCTTGCAAAACGACAAGTATCTCGGTGAGAAATTCGAAATCGTAAGAGTGAAGCCTGTTTTTGCTAGGAATGTCCTCCTCCCTAAACATATGGCTGTACTCGCAGATACTATGAACAAGAACAAATTCGCCCAGAAGATGAAAGCAGCTGAAGTCGACAGACAGAAAAAAGCGCATGGCCTGGAAGAGCTTTTCGTCAAGCTCCATAGTGATGATGGTATCACCTTGGTCAGGAAAGCTAACGCTGAATGAACCCTCTACGCAAAAGTGGATGAGCAGGACATTACCACAAGGATCAATGAGATCTATGGTGTAGAATTGGAACCGCATTACCTCAAGCTCAAGAAAAAGATTACCGCTCTCGGATCATTTACTGTCCCCTTCCTCTACAAGGAGTTCAAGAAAGACATCACGGTCAAGGTCGAACAGGATCCTGAAGAAGCTGAGAAATTAGCTAAGCATACCCCCTCAAAATCCGTTTCGGCTGAACCTACCGAAGAAGTGAAAGTCAAGAAAACCAAGGAAGAGATCGCGGCAGAAAAGGAAGCGGCTAGACAAGCCAAGAGAGCTGAGACTATCAAGAGACTCAAAGAAAAGTTTAAGGATTAATTTGACGAATAATTCCCGAGTCTATATAAAAGTTGGAGCAAACCATGCTTATCATACAAACCCGCAGTCGCGGGTTTTTTTCTTACCTGTGGAATTTAGGACACAAAAAATGCCGTGCGAAAAACCGCACGGCGAATCCATCCCTTACTAATGATGCTTAATTCCAGGATACCATAGAAAATACCAATGTAGCAATCGATATTATAGGGAAGATGTATATATTCAACATCACCCTGGGATCATCAGCTATAGCTACTCCCCATGTCGACATAGCAATCAACACAAACAGTATCAATATAGCCACGGCGATAGGCTTGGATTTTTTCCTGCGGAGAGCAGTATGCCCATACTTGCGGAACAACCTGCACAATCTCCAGAGAAGCAGGCAGAATACTCCGTCAGCAGCAAACACCATCCAGATGCGATGATCTATGACCTTCGCTATCATCAAGGAGAGCATCGTAAAAGCCCCTATAGCCAAGAATATCAAGAACCACTGCAACAGCCAACTACCGAAGTCCGTTGCCCATTGAATCTTATCTTTCATAATCATGTATTTGTTTTATTTCTATATTTTATATATATTTCCTATAATATGTCAATCTTACTTACCTGTGGACTTCGAGACCGAATTTCCTATATAGTTATTAGTATAAAGTATAAAGTTTAAAGCTTCAAGCGTAAAGTTGCCATACAGCCTAAACGGCAGATTTAAGTTTTATGCTTCATCATTCTTAATTCTTAATTAATTTGTATGTTCCAATTACAATCGGCTTATCAGCCATGAGGAGATCAGCCGCAAGCCATAGAGCAGATCAAGAAGCTCTTCGAAAGCGGAAAACATAAAGCAACCCTGCTCTGAGCCACCGGTACCGGTAAGACGTTCACCATGGCTAATATCATCCAGCATCTCCAGAAACCAACGTTGATCATCTCACACAATAAGACCTTGGCAGCACAGCTCGCGACGGAATTTAAGTATTTTTTTCCGAATAACGCCGTGCATTATTTCGTTTCGTATTTCGATTATTATCAGCCGGAAAGCTATCTGCCGGATCAATGACTGTATATCGAGAAGGAAGCCACCATCAATGAGGAGATCGAGATGTACAGACTTGCAACCATGGCTTCGCTCCTTTCAAGAAAAGATGTCATTGTCGTCGCATCGGCATCATCATTGTACGGTCTGGGACAGAAAAGATTCTTCGAAGAGAATTGTCTGCAACTGGAGGTCGGGAAACAATACGATTTCAAATCATTAAAAAAACAGCTCCTCCATATGCAATACAAGCCCATCGTCTCCAAGATCGAGCATGGGATGTTCGAATTCAAAGGAGATATCCTCGATATCTTCTCCAGTACGGAGAAATTCGTCTATAGGATGCATTTCAACGAAGAGATCCTGGAACTCATAGAGCTCAAAGACTCGCTCACTTTCGAACAAAAAGAGAATAAGAAAAAAGTTACGCTTCGGCCCGCAACTCAATTCTTACAGGACGTTTCTGATCTGGATACTATACTCGAACAGATGAATGCCGAAAAAGAGCTCAGGGTAAAAGAGTTTGAAAAACAGGGAATGTTGGTAGAAGCTGAGAGGATCAAGAAAAGGGTGGAATATGATATCAGGATGATCAAGGAGACCTGATTCGTCAATTGAATCGAGAACTACTCTCTCTATTTCGATAACAGATTACCTGGAGAACCTCCGAATACAATCTTCGATTATTTTCCGGACGATTTCCTGCTTATCATCGATGAGTCGCATATGACCATACCGCAGCTCAGAGCGATGCCATGAGGCGACAGAGCCAGGAAGACCAACCTCATCAAATACGGATTCAGGCTTCCTTCTGCAATCGACCACAGACCGCTGAGATTCGAGGAACTCGAATGAATCTTGAATCGGGTCGATATCGATAACATCATGCCGGACCAGGCATTCGATCTGGATGCAAACGTCTCCAATACCCATATCGAGATCTACAATAAGTATAAGAAACTCAAGGAAGCACGCGGTGCAAATCAGATCATGACACTAGTCAAGAAGCATAAAAAAGATACGAAAACCATCTTCCTCTCAGCTACACCGGCAGAATACGAGTTGAACTTATCCGATAAAATAGTTGAACAGATCATCAGGCCGACTGGGCTTTTGGATCCCATCACCTATGTCTATCCGAAATCCGGAAATTACGATAGTTTGCTGCAGAGCATAGAGAAGATCTTAAAGCAAAAACCCTATCTCAAGGAGTTTATGACGTGATATAACCTAAAAGATGGGGTGGAAGAAGTATTTAGCGATGAATAATGTTTTCCTCTATGCAACCATTCAACTTTTCACTTATCAACCTTTGATGCACCAAGAATCTGGTCGATAGCCAGCATTTTTTGGGGAGGATCTTGGATATGAGCCTAAGGTCTCATGACTATCAGGTGAACTATTTTTCTGATCCATTCGATCCGGAGACGAACTTTGTTTTTGTGAATACCTGTGGATTCATCTCCTCAGGAAGGGAAGAAGCGGATTGCACCGTCAAGATGCTCATGAAAGCTGGCAAAACTGTGTATCTAATGGGGTGTGCTGTGCAGTACTATAAGAGGCTGAAGGGATCAGGAATCAGGGAGCAGGAACTTCATATCCATTATCTTTCGCGAAGAGATATGAATACGGTCGGTATCAAAGAATTGATGGCGTGATATGATAGCAAGGTATATGGGGATTTTGAATTCACCAAAGCGCCGAGAGTATATACGAACATCGAGCAGAAGTATGAATATTTGAAAATTGCGGAAGGTTGTGATAATCGTTGCACGTTCTGTATCATTCCAGATATCAGAGGAAAACAGAAATCTCTCCCGATGGAAAATGTTTTGCACGAAGCTAAGCAGATGATCGCGAATGGGATCCAAGAAATCATTTTGATAGCGCAAGATACGACGAGATACGGAAACGATCTCTATGGTGAGCCGAAATTATTGGAATTGCTTAAAAAATTAGACAAGCTGAAATGAGACTTCACCTATAGACTCCTCTACTTGTATCCAGATATTGTTACCTTAAACCAAATAAAAGAATTGGGAAAACTGGAAAAGTTCATCCCGTATTTCGATATTCCGTTACAGCACATCAGTTCGAACATCCTTAAGAAGATGGGCAGATTCTACGACGAAGCATATATCCAAATTTTCATTGATCAGATCAAAAAATCTTTCCCGATCAGATTCATCAGGACCAATCTCATCATCGGATTCCCTGGCGAAACGGAGAAGGATTTCGAGAAACTCATGACCTTCATCAAGGAAGTTCATTTCGACAATGTGGCTCTCTTCGAGTATCATGACGAGCCATTGGCTGCTTCCAGCAGATTACCTGATAAGGTCGACGATCATACCATCAGGACGAGATTCACCAAGATTAGACAGCTCGTGAATAAACAGCTCTTGGAGATCGAGCAAGCAAGAAAAGGAATGCAGGAAATTTGATATGTCACTGAAATTGAGGCAGTAAAAAATTGAAAAATTGAAAGATTAACCGTAAGACCATGGCTGCATTGTCCGGAGATCGATAGCTATGACGAGATTCCCCTGAGTCAGATTATCGCAGCCATAGAAGATTGAATTGACGTAAAAATTTGACAGAAGATACTCTATAACGTATAATTACCACCTACGAACATTTTATTCGTTGCCTCTATCTCATGGTCCTCTCTTCAGAGCTCACCGCTCTTCTTGACGCTTTGCAGCATGAGAAAATCATCTCTTTGCTGGCACCTAGTTTTCCCGTCGATTTCCAATATCCAAAAATCATCCTCGATCTCAGAAGGATGGGCGTAGAAAGCGTCGTGGAACTCACTTATGCCGCAAAACTCATCAATATGGAGTATGAAAGGATCCTCACTACGTATCCTGACAAAAGATATATCTGTGCCAACTGTCCTACCATCGTCAAGCTCATCGAAGCGAGATATCCTGAATTGAAAAATAATCTCATCGATGTAGGATCTCCTATGGTCATCATGGATAGATTCGTCAAAAAAACCTATGGACCAGAATATAAGACCCTCTTCATCGGTCCATGCTTAGCCAAGAAACTGGAAGCCAAGGAATACGGCATCGACTATGCCATCACCTTCAAAGAGTTACAGGACATATTCGATTATGCGAAAGACAACTTCCTTCAGAAGGAGGAGATATCCTATACGGTGACTGAAGATGGTACGCCGGATTTCGATAAGTTCTATAATGACTATACCAAGATTTACCCGCTCTCCTGAGGAGTCGCCGATAGTCTCCACTACAAGGGCATCCTTACCAAGGATCAGGTCTCTATCGTCGATGGACCCAAACAGATTGCTGCAGGCATCGACGAATTCAAGAACAACACGAATATCAGGTTCCTGGATATCCTTGCCTGTGAATGATGATGCATCGGCGGTCCTGGCGTGATCTCTAAGGACCCTATCGAGGCAAGGAAACAGAGCGTATTGGATTACAAGGAATACTGTAAGAAAGATAAGATCTGATCAAAACTCGGCAAATTCGAATATAGCGAAGGACTCGATATATCAAGATAAAAAACATGAAAAATTAATAATTAACAATTAATAATGATGGTATAGAGAGACTATTGCATTCTTACAACAGTTCATTTCAGCAGTCCCCGTAATCTTTCATTTTTCATCATTCATCTTTCATCATGTTAAGTCTCTATATCCACATACCATTCTGTGCCAGCAAATGCGCATATTGTTCATTCAATAGCATCCCTACTGATACGTCCGATACGCTTATCGATAACTACGTCGACGCATTGAAGCACGAGATGGACCATTATGCAGAGATACTTACCGATAAGGAGATAAAGACCCTCTATTTCTGATGAGGGACGCCGAGCAGAATTTGAGTCTTCAGGATCATAGATATCATCGAATATATCAGAGAAAGGTTCGATATCGAAAATATAGCGGAATTGAGCATAGAACTGAACCCAAATCCGATGGACGAGGTTCTGAATTTCGTCGATATCATACAGAAAAGATATACGAATTTCCCGAGAGTGAGATTTAGTTTCGGCATCCAAAGCTTCGATGATGAAGTGCTGCAGATGACGTGAAGAGCATACAATTTCATGCAAATAGCTGATTTCCTCAGAGAACTTGTGAAACATAAAAAAGAGAACACTGTTTTCAATTTCGATTTCATCGCCTTCGGCAAATTCCAGGTCAGCAAGAACGGACATAAGCAGCTTTGGCATGACTTCAAACGTAGGTTATTCACTGATTTTCTGAATAGCTGATTTGCCGACAGCATCTCGCTGTATACCCTTGAATGACTCAAAAATAAAAAACCTGAAACATGGGACCTGGAACCTGGAACCTTTTCACAATATCATGGGAACGATGAGGAGATCATGGAAGAATTCCTTATTTTGAAATGATATATAGAAGATGCCGGATTCCAGAGATACGAGATCTCCAACTTTGCAAAAGCAGGGAAAGCGTCCATTCACAATATGGTCTATCGGCATAGGGAACCTTATCTTGGCTTATGACTCTCTGCAGCGTCACAACTCGGGAACAAGAGGTGGACCAATACGTGAGATATCAATACCTATATCCATGGAGATTGGGTCGATACATCGACCGTCCAAACATTGAATGCGTCTGATGTCCTGATAGAATGATTTTTCCTCTGACTAAGAACCAGAGAAGGACTTTCAGATATAAAGAAATTTGAGCCAGTGTTGGTCCCCAATTACGAATGACTGATTATGAACTTTAGGAAGGAAGGTCTGGTCGATTTTGATGGGAAAAAATTGCAGCTCACGGATGAAGGGATGAATCTCTCGAATACCATCATCACGGATCTCCTGAAGGATCTCTAATACTCTTGCAAACCATACCCAAAAGTTTATTATCTATTATAGGATAATAGAATTATCCTATTTTTTATTTACTCCCAAAAAACTATGAGATTAGATGGGAAAAGCATCCAAGCAGCCATCATGTCGCTCGTCGACGATTACAAGTTCGATCCTTACCAAGTGCTCGAGATCGTCAAAGCCGGCATCAAATCGTGATTCAAGAAAGATTATCCTCAATACAAGAAATCCGAGATCATCGTAAATATCGAAAACGACGGAACCGTCGCAATCTATAGGGAACTCGAAGTAACCAAAGACGTAGAGGAACCAGAACAGCAGATCACTCTCGCTGAAGCCAAGAAGATCAGGAAAGATGTGACGTTGGGTGAGAAACTTCTCCTCAATGTGACCCCTGACACCTTGGAACTCTCCAGGATCGCCGCACAATCAGCCGGACAGACCATTAAGCAGAGCCTCAAAGGCATCGAAAGAGAGAGATTCTACGAGAAATTCCAGAACAAGCAGGGAGAATTGCTCAAAGCAAGAGTCATCAGGGTTCATGCCGATAGTGTCATCCTCGATATCGAAGGCACTGCGGTCGTATTGCAGCCGGATGGACAGATACCGAACAGGATGTATGAGCCAGGCGAAGAGATATTCGTCTTATTGAAGCAGATTTCCAAAGGACAAGGAGGGATTATCCTTGAGATCACCCAATCCACGACCGAGTATATCGAAGCTATCCTCAGGAAGATCGTCCCTGAACTCGAAGAAGGCATCGTCTCTATCGAAAAGATTGTCAGGATCCCTGGCAAAAGGACCAAGATCATCGTCTACTCCAATGAGGAGAAGGTTGATCCGGTCGGCGTCATGGTCGGAAGCAAATGAGATAGGATCAATACCGTCCTTTCGCTCCTTGACGGCGAAAAGATAGATTTCATTGAAGACACCGACGATCCGATACAACTCATCAAGAGTTGTCTCAAGCCAGCACAGATCAATAATGTGGAACTCATCGATAACAAAGCCATCGTTACCATGGAAGAGAGCCAGAAAGCATTGGCGATCGGTAAGGGCGCTTCAAACGTAAAGTTGGCTACGCAATTGACCGGGTATCAGATAGAGATAAGGTAGACGAGAAAAACATAGATCAGGATAAGAAACAGTTACCGAAAGGTGGCTGTTTTTTTCTTTCAAAAAAATCTCCTCAAAATTTGCATAATTTTGCATTTACCCGTATAATAGTTGTGTGTTTTACTCAACCCACCATCATCATGATCACGAAAAGAAGGTTTCCAGCACTATCGTTCGGCAAGTATCTGGGCATATTCATTGCGGGAATCGCTATCAGTGTCTTTTTTGCTTATGCAGGAACTACTATCATCGGAACTGATCTCTCCAATGTCCAATCTGCTGTATTCAGCTCTCTCGGTATAGGTAAAACACCTAGTGCCCCCTATAAGCTCGATGTCAACGGAAAGATCAATGCTACTGAGATCTGCATTTCCGAAGACTGCAAGACCACCTGGCCCAGCGGCCTAGGTACGGAGACAGACCCTATCCGGTCTGCCACAAGCGGGAATTATGTCAAACAAAGCCAAACATGAAATCGGAATAC
>CAYSER010000020.1:12992-15312 GCA_964430205.1 uncultured Candidatus Peribacteria bacterium
GGTCTGCCACAAGCGGGAATTATGTCAAACAAAGCCAAACATGAAATCGGAATACCGCTTATTCGCGAGGTAATCATGCTGCTGCGGGATATCTGACCGCATCCACTGTCAATTCACTTACCACATCCACTATACCATATCGGAATTCATCTAGACTGATATCATCTTCCCTCACTTATTCCGGCAACAATCTCTGAATATGAATCTCTAATCCTGCAGCTACCCTGGATATCAGTGGCACACTGCAAGTCTTAGGAGTCACCACGCTCAAGAACACGCTCTCTTCCAAATCGATATATTTCGCTTCATGAACGACGGTCATAAGCAACGGCAATGCGACCTGAGACGCTGTGATCACCATGAGCGGAGGCAGGCTGACCGTTATGTACCGATCCGGAGGTGTTCGAAATGTATCAAGTTATTTAACCCCTTAATCATATCCACCCATGAAAAAACTCATCCGATTTTTGCTAGGAATTGTAGCAGTAACATGAGTCTATGCATGATTCGAGGTCATCAACTCGCTGAGAGTCGAAGGACCTGCATACATCAACGGCAACTTAACCGTGACTTGATCGGCCCACATCACCAACGGTATCACCGATGCTGGAGGGCATCCCTATATCACCTGATGAGCCATCTCTATAAGCGGAACAACATCGCTCAAGAACCGTATCACTGTTTCGCATGCCACAGGCGCCGTATTCAGTTCCATAAAGGCCGCTTTCGATCGGATAGCTAGCCATGACAGCAGCTCATATGAGATCTTGGTGGATGCAGGTGAATGGGAAATTGATGACACCATTACTATCAGCTCCAGCTATCCTCTTTCCATGAGATGATTGTGATATGATGTCACTTTATTGGTCGCTGCACCAGGACTCAAGGGCAAACCCATGTTTGACGTAAAAACCGACATCGACTTCAATGCATTCAGCATCGATGGCAGCACATTGGATACCTATGGAGATGACCTCAATGAAGACGGATTCAATATCTCCGACCCGTGACATTTCATCCAACTCAACGATATATGAATTTATGGATACAATAGGGGGATAGACATACAGTCAGATTCTGAACTCCGAGTATTCAATTGAACCATCAGCGATAATAAAGCGTACGGCGTATATATCTCAGGAGGAGACTATCGCTCCGCCATGAGCGATTACGATAACAATCATGTCAATGCCTATCTGTATGCAGGTTCTGGGAATATGTTCTCCACCGAGCATGATTCATACTATAACGGAGCTTCCTGAACTATCGACATCCTTTATAATCCGATCAAGTATGTGAATTACGTATACATAGCTATTTTCGATAACAGTTTCCAACCATGACACATACCATTTTCCGGAGCCGACTTCTCTACTGAAAGAGATGCTGATATCGAAGTCAATGGGAACATCGGCGTAGAAGACTTTAGACCACATGCCAAAGTCAATCTCATCAACGGAACCAGTTCATATGCATATTCAGCCAATACACGAACACCTCTTAAGTATACCATCTCCAATTCCTATACAAAAAAATTCGCTATCTCCAATACAGGCACAGCAACATTCCTTTCTAGTCATGAGAAATCGCTTATGATGGGTATAAGTATTGGACTGCAAGCCACTGTCAACAATCCAACCAATATTGATGTCGCTATTGTTAAAAACGGAGATACGGCTAACCCTTATGCTATCGTACCTCTGACTACCGACCAAGCCAATAGAACCTTTAACGTAAGCACCAACGTCTATCTCACTGAAGTAAATAAGAACGATTATTTCCAGATATATGTTAAGCTAGATACCGCTAAGACGCTTATCATCAAATCCGTCAATTGGTTTATTGAATCAAGATAAGGCTCAAAAGATAGTTCGTTATTGTACCTATTCCTTTGAGAATGACTTCTTTATTTCCTCATGCATGGATGATCAGGAAGATAGCTTCAGGTATGATATGCATAGCCCTATCCTTATCGATACGGGCTTTTGGCGTACACGCAGACTATCAGATAGATGATTCCATCTACACAGATTCCTATGCTTATTCTCCTCTCCATTATTCATTCTGAGGCAATGATTATTACGGCTATTTCTTCCGGAAACATGAGGTGGATACGATAGAGACGCTCTCGCTCTCAGGCACGACCAAGACCTGTTTCAAGCAGTTGAGATGATATTATTACAATCCTTCCAGATGAGATATCCGATGGCCACTTGACCAATCATCCCTCGATCTCCTGCAGACCCTAGGAACATGATATGATACTATGGAAGTCCTCTGATGACTGTTTAGGGATTGTGAATGATCGTGAGGCGATCCT
>CAYSER010000021.1:0-14394 GCA_964430205.1 uncultured Candidatus Peribacteria bacterium
GTGTTGATCCTTTGGCTTTTTATCAAATAAATATCGAATACTTATGAAGAAACTTCTCGCCATATTCGCTTCCGCATTGCTGCTGATCGGCGTCACTACTGCGGCGACGTGAGATCTCCGAAGCTGGATGGACAATCTCGATACTCAGATCCCTTTCGGATATGCGGTAAATCAGAAGATCGTGGTTGATCAAATATCACTTGATAAGATCGTAATCAAATCGCCTGTCATCTACGATGAGCTCGGTAACAAGATTACCAAATATACCGTCATGTTCTCCCAATATCCATTGTCACAGATCCTTGAGACCACTAGCTTGCTTGATCAGTCCAAGGAAAGGACGTTCGAATTCTCTACGATCGGAGATACGGTCAGTATGGAGCTCACGGTCACCGGCGACATGCTCAATCCGAATGTTGTGTATTATCTTTCCGTAATCCCTAAGGATAAGAATGGTACGCTCGGCGAAATTTCCAACGAAATACGATTCAAGCTTTCCACTCAGATGTCCGGTGAGGGAACTCCTTCAACGACTTCTACGACGGGAACCCACGCTGCTGCATGAGCCAATATGAGCCTAGCCAATGTCACCCATACCATCACTAGCAATAGGGCGACCTTGAGATGGACCGCTGTCGATGGATCCGATAAAGTCGATATCTTCCTCCGAAATCCTACGAGCTCGCTTTTTGAAAGGCTTGCCAGCGTAAATATGTCTGCTGAGAGCTATACCTTTACGCTTACTAGAAATGGTGAATATATCGTAAATTTCATGCCTAATAACTGAGGCACGGAATATCGTTATACTTTTGTCGCCCAAGGGATCACTGCTTCTACTACGACTACGACAACGCCTCCTAAGATCGGAAAGATACCTGCTACCTGACCCAAGGAGAATATCCTTGTCGTGTTGTGAATCTCTACTGTGCTCTACATCATCTATAGACGCGCAAGGTCTAAAGCGAAATAGATTTCTTTAGCTAATAGCTGTTATAAAATCAAAAAGAATAGTCCTGCAGGTATGCAGGATTTTTTTATCCTATCGGAAAAGTTTGTAGATTCCTGCGGTCGCTAAGGTTAACAATCGTCCTATGATGTTCGTATATCATGCATATCTCTTTGTCTTTCTAGTCAGCGATCATACCTTATTCCATTGCTCCGTTGAGACTATCTGAACTCCTGTCGTCTGTTCGATGGCTATTATCTCTTGTTTAATCGCTGCTCAATTGGCCGCATAGGTCTTCTTGCTAGCCTTCCGTATGATCCTGATGCCTCGGTTCTCTTTTGCTGTCTGATGCTCATATTGTCCTTTTGCAACTTGATATCGGATCGTATCGTACATCAGTACCAGTTGTTCGTTTGCATATTTGCGTCATTTTATGAGTCTGCGGTGTATCGATATGAGGATGATCATTATGAATAGATAGGTTATTGCAGCTCATGTCCGTATTTCTGTCTGTCATACCTCTCGGCCTCCGGCGTCCGCTATGATATTCACGAAGCTGGATCGTGCTGGGCTCAGCTGTTCTCTTATACTGTCCAATAGTTGCATGCTTTGATACTATATGATAAAACTCTTTGCTCTTATCTTTTCTTAGGTTTGAACATGTGCATGATTTTCTTCCCTTTTACGATGATAGGTATGAAATTCCTCATGAATACAGGAATCTTTTGATTGATGCACCACTGATTCCGCGTCTTGTTCTTATACCTATCTCATGCTTTGGGAAACCTGAGTATCGCTCCTAAGTATTCTTTTTTAGCTATCTCATAGGATGTCCCTTCCCGATCTATTGTACCCAACGTGTCGATCTTTATCGGCTTGGTAACCGTGGCCTTCCGAAAGCGCTCTGGGGCTCAGATGATATAGATGTTTCCGTGCGATTTGAAGAGATATGTCTTGTTGAAATACTTATATCCGCTTTCATTATTGCGGATGAATGTCGTCCGTTCATCGAGCAGGGGGGTCGTGATATTGTTCGCGATATTCAGCTTTTTCATCATCTGCATAACCGCTTCGTTTCACACTTCTTGTGCATCGATCATCCATTGATAGGCAAATCTCGATTTCCGTTGGTAAGGTGCATCGATGGGATGTAACGTGTTCTCTTGGGTGATCATCCCCTCATCGATCTGTCTGTAGATGTGTTTCATGCTTTCTATGAAGGTATTGGTTGTTGCTGTCTGTTTATGAGAGAGTTTGTAGAGGGGTGGTAATACCTTGTTCCTGAGCTTATTTCTCATGCTTGTCGTAGCTTCGGTATTCGTCGGATCTTTTCTGTAGGGGATCTTATGCTCTTTACATATGTGCATGACCTCAGCCTTTGTCATCTCCAATATCGGTCTTATCACTTTCACTCCTGGCAAGAGATGGTGGTTCCCCTCCTGCTGCATCGCGATGAATCCGTTGAGTTTCGCGCCGCGAAGAAGGTTGAGGAATGTAGTTTCGATGCGGTCGGTAAGGTTGTGTCCGAATGTTAACCGATCGATCCCATAGGTTGCGGTCCGTTTATTGAATTCCAGATATCTCCATTTCCTCAGCTCTTCTTCACTTGTTTTCCCTTTTCCTGTCCTTGTACAGACGATCAGCTGTGTGCCTTCGAAATGCGATCTGATGAATTGCTCATCTTCCGTGTTTCCTGGTCTTACCTTATGATTGCAATGCAGGAAAAAGAGGTTTCCGGTGTCGTATCCTTGACGTATGAACCGTCCATACATCAGATATGCCGTAAGCATGCTGTCGGGTCCTCCGCTGATCGCTACCATCACCCTGTGATTCGGCTGTATCTTCTCTTTCAACATCTCTCACCTATCTTCCACGAACGTTCGCTGAAGCTTCCTATTCTGCATCCTTGTCGGTAACGTTTCGGCCTTTTTTTTCATCGATATCGGATTTGAAAATTTTCTGTAAAACACTATACTTGGCACATAAGCATGTTTTACTTATATGTTTCCAAAGGTCAAATGAAAGACGTATCCTGAGCGGCCAAGGCGACTTCCCGCAAGGTTCCATCGCCTTCCCCAAAAGCTTCCTGAGTCATTAAGGACAAGGTATTCAAGATCAAGATCGCTGATCTTCTCAATGAGACCTGAAGACAGGATCAGATCGAGTTCGATCACAAATTCTCGGATCAGCTTCCTCATCTTGATGAACATGGTATCTCATGAAGCTTCACTATCCAATCGTTAGACAATACCTCATTGTTGGGTACGTTGAGCGATGTAGAAGCTACTTTCCACGAGTCCTGCGATAGCTGCTGAGCGTCTTTCCTGAGACATGTCCATGTCCCTTCTTATTCCACAAGATTCGTCTTCGAAGATGTTTTCAAGAAACAGGAGGAAGAAGATTCGGAGGAGGTGGTGTTCTTTATCGATCCCAAAGCAGAGACCATAGATATAGGCGATATGGTGGTACAAGCCATCTTGCTCAATGATCCTTTCGTTAAGCGCTGCGAGAGCTGCAGCAAACGTCTCGCTAGCCTGAGCGACGATGACGATGATCTTGATGATTTCAGTCCTGGCGGAAATATCACGTTCAGCTAATATATGCCTTTGATGGCAGGGAGTACCTGCTCTATTCCTTAGGTTGACATCCCGGGGTATTTTTTTATACTTAGGCGTTTTAGTTTGTCTGTCTTTTGTCATGCGTTGGCTTCGTATTGTCTATATAACTATAGCATCTTTCTTCCTTTTTAGTAATGTCTTTGCCGATACTCCTGTGAATGCTTCATTGTCTTCAGGCTCGGTACTCATGGATATTCCCGGTGTCGATCTAGACAGGGTCAGGGATGTCTGGCTTTCTTTGCATAATGCCGAAAGAGCTTCCAGTTCGCTTCCTCTTTTTTCTTATCATCCTGCGCTTGAATCCACTGCCACCGTATGGGCTCATCATCTCGCTGATATCAATGCTATTTCGAATATGCACAAGAGGAAACCTTGAGAT
The DNA here is from genome assembly GCA_964430205.1 of uncultured Candidatus Peribacteria bacterium. Taxonomy (GTDB): domain Bacteria; phylum Patescibacteriota; class Gracilibacteria; order Absconditabacterales; family Absconditicoccaceae; genus CAJBLF01. The sequence continues at coordinate 3,944 of CAYSER010000021.1, forward strand.
TGATACTATTCGTATCGGAGCATCAAATCATGGTTTATCGACCAGTGAATCGTCTTTCCAGGGACAAGGCCATTATTCACGGAAAATATCTGATGGAACTATTATACTTGCAAGAAAACTGATTGCACAGATGATTTCATCAAGGCCATCAAGAAATCATGGAACCTATTCTTGAACGAGAAGAATAGGAGGTATCGTCCTCATTACAATGCTATCGTCTGAAACTATTCTCAGATAGGGCTTTGAGTGGCTTTGCACGGCAATAAGTACTATCTCGTAACCCATTATACCCAGGATTTGCAATAATCTTTCGTTTGTCTCTATTCCATTTCACGATGATTTACCTTTTTCATCATTAAGCAATGAAAAAATTGTTCGCCTTGCCCGTCATAGGATTGGTCTTAGGTGCAGTCGCGATAGCTACCGAGCTCAAGACTACCAATCCGTTGCCTGCTGGACAACAGCTTTCCGGCGAAGTCATCACATGCATCAAATCCGCCCTCGAAAAAAAGGAAACTGCTATCTATGATGCGGTAATGCGCTACAATAGCTGAAGCATATCGGCTTTGGCGACTAGGAAATCAGCATTGATCGCTGCTCGGGGTAAGACCACGAAATCGGGAGTGAAATCTGCGATTTCCGCTGCATGGAAAGCATATAAGACGAACATGGCAAGTCTCAAGTCCTCATTGCATGAATCCAGGAAGTCCGCTTGGGCTACCTATAAGAATACTGTCAAAGCCTGCAAGTGAACATCCTTGCTTATGAATGTCGATACTAGCTCTCTCGCTAGCGAAATGAATTAATATCTTCCCTTATATCATTACAAATATCCATTATTTTCTTGCAATTACCTAGGAAAAAAGTACATTGATGCCCGCTATTATGGCGGCTGTAGCTCAGCTGGTTAGAGCACCTGACTGTGACTCAGGGTGTCGCGAGTTCGAATCTCGTCAGCCGCCCCATGTAAAATCGCATGTGCGATTTTTTTTGATTTCCAAAACCTTCCTATTCTTTCAGTTTTGTGTTTTTTATCGATTGTTCTCTTTCCTTCCAAAAATCAAGAAAACTTATGCAATCACTAATCACCATTTTTTCAAAAAGCATGTATAATTCGAGTCTTTATTCGGTGTATATTCATCTGTTGGCTTTATGTCTAGTATCTTTAAAATAGATATATCGGTCTTTGTCTATATCTTCCTACGTGGACGAGCTCTTCTTGTAAATAGACAGGTGATAACTATAGTCAATCAGAAGATTCTGTTTATTTTTCTCTTCCCTCTTTCAATAATGGATATTGTTATCGATAATGCTTCTTCGGACCAGAGGTTTGATAGGTTCTTGAGGAAGCGGTTCAAAAAATACCCTCAAGTCCGTCTCGCCGATATCTATAGCATGATTAGGAAGTGATATACAAAAGTCAATAATAAAAAAGTAAAAGAACAGCATAGGTTGATGATAGGTGATGTCGTTACGATCGATGATTCCGTACAGATGGGAACTGAAGATCTGTCGTTATTGGTCAGTCAGAAAGAGCGTAAGTTGGAAAAAGTAGACATCAAAAAGCTCAAACAACATATATTGTACGAGGATGATCGTCGGGTAGTGTTCGACAAGCCTGCCGGGATACCCATGCATCCTTGAAATAAACATCGGAATGATCTTTCTATGAACGATTATCTTGAAACCTATGCATCAGAACATAAGACAGATACTTTCAAGCCTTCTTTCGGCTATAGATTGGACAGGGATACCTCATGAGTCTTGATCGGTGCCAAGACCTATGAAGCATTGCAGTATATCAATAGCATTATCAGGGAGAGGAAGATTGATAAATACTATATGACCATAGTTCTCGGTAAATTCCCTTCCCATCTCCTCATAGACAAGCCATTGGCTAGATCCTATGATAAGAGATTCGATAGGTCTCATGTCCAAGTCGACTATCGCGAATGATTGCCGTCTAAGACGGAATGCCGATCAGAGAAGTCATTCGTCCATTCGCAGCTTGGTCAGCTTTCCTTGCTCAAAGTGAAGATCCATACCTGAAGGATGCATCAGATCAGAGTCCATCTCTCCGATGCATGATTCCCTGTGCTTGGCGATATCGTCTATGGCAATCCTGCGGCCAATAGGATCCTCTCTAAGGTATTGGGAATCAATAGGCAGCTGCTCCATTGCCGGAGATATACCTTCTCGGATCCTTTCACGCATAAGGATCTGACCTTCGAATCTCCGTTACCTGCTGATTTCGAAAAGATCATACGTCCATAAAAAAAAACAGTTTGATTTCCTCCCATAAAACGATACTGTTTCATTGTTTTACTTTTTATGTTATTCTCATGAAAAAGATTTTTTGGACCACTGTTTTTTGGCTTGTTATCTTCTTCGGCTTCGCTTTCTATATGAAGATGTTCGATGCAAATATGGCTACTAATGTAACTGCTCGGTTGGGAGCTGCTTCTGGGACAACCATTCAAACAGATATGACGTGAGTGCTTGGAACATGAGCACAAGATCCTGTCATGAGCGGACTCAATGCTATCCAGACGACATTGACCGATATGCAGACCAAGCTCGATACCCTTGTAAGCTCAGCTAACATACCTACCGTCTCTCAAGCTGCTGCAACGACGACTTCATCAACTGCTGGATTATCTACAGGTACGACTACTAAATAATCGTTTAGGATATCCTTTTATCCCTAATTTCTTTCTGATGAAAAAGATGTTCCGGACTACGATATTCCGGTTTGCACTCATTTTCCTGTTCCGATCTTATCTCCGGCTTTTCAATAGGCCGTTAGGTGCACAGGTCGGAGCGTTGTTCGGTAAATCTCAGCAGACTTGTGGTACCGATACGGTCACCAATGCCATTTCCGATCAGCTTCAAGGTATCCAGAATCAACTGGATGTCATCAATCAGAGGATCCAAACCAAATCCGAATCCGTTTCGCAGGATTCTCTCTTCTCTACCACTGCTTCTACGAAGGTAGCGCTCTATTATTTCAATCAGACTGTTGATCAGAAACTTCCTTCCGAACAACAAGTGAATATAAATTCTATCCTGCCTGTTTATCGCATTTTCCCCGCGAGCAAGAATCTGCTCGTAGACGCTATCAATGAGCTAATCAAATGAAACCTGACTTCTGCCGAGAAGCAACAATGATTCATCACCGAATTCCCTAATCATGATTTTAAGCTCATATCTGCTGATCTCTCCGATGATGGTACTCTTACGCTTCAATTCACCGAAGTCCCTGGTTTCACCGATTGAGGATCCGCTCGTATGCTCATCCTCTGGAATGGCATAGAAAAGACCGCTCACCAGTTCCCTGGAGTCAAGAAGGTCGTCTTCACTCCTGAGACCCTTTTCCAACCATAATCCATTATCTGAACTCTTATTTCCTTTCTATCTGTTCCATCAAAAATGCCGAATCCCTTTCGGCGTTTTTTTTGCTTTTTCACGGCAAATCATTATACTTATGAGAACCAAAGATAGCCGATTCATGACCAATGATTTTATCTGTACATATCATATGGCGGACAAGAAGGATAAGCATAAGAAGAATGGTCTTCTTGAAGAACAGAAGATTCCTGAGGCGGGTTCCAAACGCCCGAATATTTCTGATGCTTTTCTCGATCAGCTCAAGTGAGCGTTCACTAAATTCGAGGCGATCTCCGCGCCGGATAGAATAAAGGACTATGGCGACAAGAAATATCTAGAACAATTTCGACTTTATTTCAAGGCTAATTATCCGAACCTCCTCGACCAGATCGATAAGAAAGATCTGCCTGTCTATCTCCAAGCGATCGAGAAGAAGTGATTTACCCTTGGGACGATTAGGGAAAATACTTGAGTGCTTTCTGATGAGTTCGCGCCTGAGGGCGTAGAAATCGAAGTCATGACCAATAGCCTTGAGAAACTGAAGGAATTCTGCGGGACACCAGAGAATAAAATCCCAACAAGTGTGTGGGAGGATTTCGCGAAGTTCGCGTGATTCGATCAACGTAGTTGTGAGATCAATCCTCATGGAAAATTACAGACTATGGATGACCTGCGGATATGCCGAAGGCAATATACAGAGACCAAAGAGATTGCTGTCCCTATCGAAACGACAGAAAAGAAACCATGAACTCCTATCGAGTATAAACCCGAAAGACTCAAGGACTATCATATGGATACTATCGAGTCGATCCTCAATCCTCAATATAATCCGACCGAAAGAGTGATGGTTGGCATAGCCATCGATAAGATCAGGAAAGAACTTCCCAATCGTCTCAGATCCTCTTTTGATCGTATCTTCCCTGTGAAGGTGACTGCGCATCATAAAGATTTCCAGGATCTTAAGCAATTCTCTTCTAAACGACGTGATTTCTTGCATGATCATGCACATGAGATAGATCCTTCCTTAACCAAAAAACTCGATGATATCATCGTGACCAACGGCGATATCTACAAGGAACTTTCCAGATCGTGAAGGAAATTCGATGATACGAGATGATTCTCTGCATGGGAGCAATATTTCAGGCGTATCTTCAATAAGCTTGCTAGCCGCCAACTGTTCGATGAATTCAAGAAGACCAAAGATACTCTGGATCATTATGTCGAGGCTATGGGAAATACCTTCAAGAGGTTCCCGCCATATGTGGATGAAATCCTTGTTATCCATCCTTTCAATGCTCGTGAAGTGGGAGTTGTTGATCCTGCATTGGATGCAGATCTTCAGGATTTAAACGACAAGATTCTCGATGTCGATAATCAGATCGCTACCTCCAAGGACCCTGCGGAAAGAACAAGGCTCAGACAGCAAGCCAAATCTCTTAAACAAGAGAAAGAGCTTCGCAAGCGGCATGCATATATCGATTATCTCAATAGCAAAGATACAGCGCTTTGATCCATTTTCTCGCAATTAGTCGAGACCAATTTCAACTTCTCTAACCTCTTGCCGGAACAACAGCAATATCTCCTTGATGTCCTCGTCAAACATATGCTGCAAGATACGATCACCAATAAAGTGCCTGAGCTCCTTGATGTAGACAAAGATATGCTAACCAGATTCATCAATGATCTCTTTGATCTCCAGAAGATGGAACTCACCATCCCTACAAAAGATGGTTCTGTCCATTTGAAATTCACCTCAAAGACATTCATGGGATCCAAACGTACTCAACTCCCTGCAATCACTGACCTTGCTGAAGACCTAAAAAATCTCCCGCTCAATTTCACTGTCCAGCTCAATCAAGATAATGCTCCTTTCTTCGAGGACAGCCAAATATTCACTTCGCTTTATACGGATTTCAATGCGAAGAACGGCATTTTCCGCATCAACGATGCGTATAAAGTGAGGATCAAGAAAGACGGTAGGCCGCCCGTCGAATGATATCTTTCTTCCTATCCGCCTCCTCTCGACAAAGAGGATCTTGGAAAAGATTTCAATGGGAAAGAGTGCTATCTTTATTCTTCACCCGTCACAACGCCCGATGATGCAAGAAGCCTAGTTACTCGACCACAGACCGAAGAAGAGATCAAATCCAAGAAACCTGCTATTCCTGTCGTGATACTTGACAAGGACCAACGTTCCTGTGATATGGAACTCTTGGATAGAAAACTCAATCTGACCGGCGATGCTTTTTGAGCGTTGCTGTTCGGATATGTTCTTGGTCAACAAAGCATGAACACATCAATGTCTCAAGAGAAGGAGAGAGAGCTTGCTCAAAAAATGGGTTCGCTCGATGTCTACAAAGAGAAAGAGGAGACTGAGGAACCGACGGAATCAGTTGAAGAAACAGTGAAGAAATCTATCGAGACCACTGAACAGAAAAAATTCTTCGATGAACGACAGAAACTCAAATGATATGGATTCCCAGAAGATGCACAGCATCATGGTTTTGTGCCATGAACGATGTTGTATATGCCTTTTTCCGGTAGCAGCGTCCCTCCTGAATCGGTCGGCAATGCATGGCTCCAGATGGAGATCACCCATGTAAATACCGACAAAGGCACGTTCACCGTCAAGGTCCGTTGATGAGAACTCCGTCTATGAAAAACCGAATGATCCACAAAAGAATTACCGATGACAGTCGCTTCATTGACGAACATCAAAAAAGCGTTTGGAGATATCTATAAGGTTCCTTCTCTGAAGTGAAAATCTTTCGCTCAGCAATTCGATATCGTCCATCAACATGTCGCAAAGGATTTGGATAAGTATTTCTGATCCGTCAAAACTGATGGGTCGAGATTCACCTATTCTATGTGAAACTATATCGGCAAGGAGGTGACGCATTTCGGTACATACGAACAGATGCCGATCGGTGAATCCGTGAATGAGGAATCGGGCAAGATGATCCTCTATAAGATACATCCGAATGCCAATGGTACCATCACGGTTTCCTGAGATCCGAGCAACAATAATTATGCTAAACATTTCCCTGCCCGCGATATGGATTATGTTTCCTTCATGCTTTTCGTCAAAGAGAAGTGATTGCAACCCAAATGTAAGGATCAAGTCGATGATATCTCCAAGAAAGTCGCTGCGACTAAAGAAGAGACTCCTACCACTGTCCATGGCTTCAGTATCAATAATATTGTCAGTTTCTTTAAGAATGGCGTCAGTAAAATCAAGGATAGCATCAAGAAATACGATGATGAAAGAACGGAAGAATTAACCGATACATTGACGAGTAAATGATTGCTTCGGACTAAGCTTTGATGATTTCTCTCTCCATTCTCCAGGATCTCTGAATCCTTCGAGAATATGGGTATGGAATACTATATGGAGAGGGATAATAGAATATGGAAGAAAGTCGAGAAACGGGCTAAATTCTATGAAGATTACGATTATACCGATCTGTATACCAAATATATCTGACCTATGCTCAATTGACAGCTCATCATAAAGCCCCATTACAAGATCGCTGCGATGTTGCTCGTCCACCTCAAGAAAGGTAAATGACCGTATGCTAAGTACCTTCCGGTTGCTCAAGGTCAATGGATCGGTTTGCTGCTCGGTAAAGATCATCAAGAGAGATATCTTGCCATCAGGGAGAAGAGGATTAGGGATCTGGAAGAGAATGCCCATATCTATGGTAATCCGTGGGCTGATCAGATCAAGAATGAATTGGTCGAGCTCGAGATGAGATATATCGTCCATGTGATGGATGGTAGGCATATGGGTATGGGTGATGATGTCAAATATTATTTCCAGAATAAATATTCCAAGAAATTCTGCGATGAACTAGAGTGAGCATACAAGTGATTCTACAATCAGAGCACCGTCGAGGAATGATTCACCAAGAATCAGGATGTTAATTTCGAATTCGCTAGGGTGGAATATTTCAGGTTGTTGGCCGATAGACCACAGCAAGCCTTACCATTTCTCAAGATCATGGCAACTAAAGCCATCAGTGATACTCAGCGACAGGTCTTTGACGCAGCTGTGCTTACCGGAATCCTCTCATGAGTGTTTCTCAATATGACTTATAGCTCTACACAAAAATTCATCCAGAATATCTGCAGAACAAGAGGATTCATTCCGTGACTTTTTACAAGGGATATCAGACAGCAATCCAAGATACAGGCATTGTTGGATCTCTATAGCTGAGACAAGTTCACGAAAGACACAAAATATGATCCTTCAACGCTTTCTTTCAGGACCAATATATGACCAAAAGGACTCATCACTGCATTGATCGATTCTAATAAACCTGGCAATGGTCGATTCGAACAATCAGGTAGGATGAAGATGATCAGCGATTTCTTTGCGTTGAAAGGAAAAGGCGAAAACGGCAAAACCTTGCTTGATCTTCTCGACGATCATTCCCTCCCTACTTCAAACCAACTCTTGCTCAAGGAGTATATCGAAAAGTCCAACGAGAAACATGAATGATTGGATCCTCAGGTCCAAGAGAATACCTCTTCGCTCACCTGATCCATTCTCACCAAAAGCCAAAGCGTCGTCGAGCAGATGATCAAGATCGATCAGGATGGATTCGCAGGCAAGGATGGTGATGCGAAATACAACATGGAGGAATTCTCTAAAGAGATGAAAGACGCTATACCATCAGAATCCCTTTCATCGGAAGCCAAGGTGAACTTTTTCCTCAAGAAATTTCTCAATCGATTCCCTGTATTCTCTTGAACCAAGAAAGCAGATCTCATCAAAAGGCTTCTCCGATGCAAAAATAATTCCAGAGATCCCGAAATCGAAAATATCATGTATTATAGCATTACATGAGAGATCATCCAGTCAGTTGCAAGGCCTCCTGCATATGTTCCCGTAGAGCTCGATGGAGCATTGAATGCCCGGAAGGATTTTTTTCTCAAAAATCTAGATGTAATATTGCGTCCTGCTGTAATTGATTCAACATTTGGCGGTCAATATGTCAGTGATATGACAAGATACGAACCTAAACTAATACCTTGGGATGAAGCCGCGATTGCGCTGGATAAGGAAGAACAATCATTATTGATGTATGGACTTACAGAAGATGAGAAGAGATCTATCAAAGATCTCAAGAATAGTCTCAAGGATCAGAATTGTATCAATGCTTCATTATATAATCTCGCATACGATCTCTCTAAGAAATGTTCAGTCCCAAATCGTTTCAAGCACGAAATAAAAAAGACCCCTTCCTCAAAGCTGACTCCTCCCAATACAGCATGAGCAAGGATCAAGAATTATCCAGATGTCATCGAACAGGTAAAGCAGATATTATCATGAAAGAATCCAAATATATCAACGGATGACTATATCCCTGAAGTTCCTTATGATGATTAATATTATTTCTCTTTATAATGATCACTTCACACGCTTCCTTCGGGGAGCGTTTTTTTTATTCCTTGATTTCCTGGTGTCTTTAACTACCACCTTCCACAGGAAAACATAAACATAATATTTATATCAAAAACCTATCATATGAAAGGGAAATTCATTGTTTTTTACGGGATCAACAATCTCGGCAAGAGCACCCAAGTCGATCTTCTCATCAAGAGATTGGGACAATATGGCATCTCTGCTGAATATCTCAAGTATGGCGTCTATGATCTCAAACCGTCCGGCGAGATGCTCAACGAATATCTCAGGAAGGGGAATCCTTATGGATTCTCGCCACGTGAATTCCAGATGTGCCATGCGCTCAACAGGACACAATATCAGCCCATACTTGAGAAAAAACTTGATGCATCGACCTGGATTGTCGCTGAAGATTACAAAGGCACGGGTATCGCTTGGGGGGTAGGAGCAGGCGTTGATCAGGAGTTCCTCATTAGACTCAATTCCCATCTGCTTGCAGAAGATCTTTGCATCCTTTTCGATGGCGAGAGATTCGTTTCTGGTATCGAGGATAACCACAAACATGAGCAGGATCATGTATTGACGGAAAAGGTCAGGAAGATCCATCTGGATCTCGCCGCGATGTATGGCTGGCATATCATCAATGCCAATCAGCCAGTTCAGGATGTTCATGAACAGATCTGGTCACTGATCACCAAGACATTCAAGATCGTATAGACTGTCCGATGTACGGACATAATGACTCCCGCGTATCTCCGGGAGTTTTTTCTTTTTCAAAAAAAAATTGAAAAACCTTACCGTTTCGATATATATTAATTGATTGCTTTTATTGTTCGATCACATCATGTCGAGGACACGTATGCACCTCTTTCTTTTGACTTCATTTTTCGGGTTCGCTTTTGCACTCATGTTTGTCGCGTTGGTCCAGAATTATGCACAAGCATGAGCCGTATCCTCTGTCTCTTCTCATGATATCCTGTCACCTACAGACACGCATGTTATGGAAGATACTATCCTTCCGACGTATAATGGTTTCGAGCAGAAAGATCCTTCGTTCGATTTTGACAGCGATGCTTCATTTCAGAAATATCTCAATCCGGATCACCCATTCCAAGACGATTCCTATGAACCCTCAGATTTGATTGCTATTGATTCCCATTTCACGGCCAACAATTCCGCGAAGTTCCAGTTGAGGAAAGAGGCGGCTGTGCATTTCGCCGATATGGCTCGGCACTTTCGACATGATTTCAGCTGAGATAGGCTCGCTATCGTAAGCACCTATAGAAGCAGGGGATTGCAGGATTATCTGATCAAACAGTGATGTACATTGGTGAGATGCGCTCCTACAGGTACGAGTGAACATCAGGCATGATTGGCCTTAGATCTCAGGGTTGTCGCCAGATGAGGCAGATCATATTCGTTGGATGCAGGATCCCCGAACAAATATTCCGAGCGACTCAAGGCAAATGCTGCGGAATTCTGATTTCATAATACCTATCAGAAATGAGTTAAGATCGACGGCAAAATGGCTGAATGACGGCATCGGAGATATCTGTGAATACCATTAGCCACCATACTTGCAAATACCCATCAGACATTGGCTGAATACTATTCCTCGATAAAGAATTAAGAATTTAGAATTAAGAATTTAGAATTA
>CAYSER010000022.1:0-13814 GCA_964430205.1 uncultured Candidatus Peribacteria bacterium
ACCGCATAGTTATTGCTATATGGATCTATGAATGCATATCCATCCAAAGGCTGTACCTTGCCATCCTTATAGATCAGATTATATCTCTCGATCGCCTTGCTCTTTTCTTCATCGGTCTTTTTGTCGCTTATCACTCATTCCACGAATGACTTGTCGAGATACCTTCATTCGTATTTCTTTCCCTCTTCCACAGTTGTGTTCCCCGTATTCTCTATCCACGATTTCAATCCTACCAACGCTCTTCTAGTCTGGTTTCCAAATGTTTTATCGACATTCACTTTCACACTCTCCAATTCTTGTTCCGTATACATCCTTGCTGTCTGGTAGGATATTAATTCAGCTATCTTCTGGACAAAATACGCCAAATCATTGTTTTGAGGATTCTCTACGATGTAGTTGATCCATGTCGGTGCCTTATCCTTTTCGCTTTCTATGAGTTTCAGCCTCCATCATTCCCCCTTCTCAACATACGATACAAATGCGTCGGCAATTTCAACCAAAGTCTTTTCTTCCATCGTCTTTTTGCTGTCAGCATCTACACCCGTTATCATCTTTATCTTCGTGTTCTTCAAAACCTCTTTCATTTCATCTGTATCTTCCTTTTTCGCATCAATGTCGAAGGCTTTCAATGTCAATCCATTGATCATATTGGACTCAGCGACATCCAGTTCGTTGCCGATTTCCATTTTATTCAATTCCGGACCTGTCATGGAATGGGTTGTACATATATAAAGATTATTTTATCTCTTTTTGTTGATATGAGATATTCATGACCATGTTGTATATCGCATCTAATGCATTCTCCTGAATATCATTCTTGCTTTTGAAGTGATTCCACAGATCTGCAAAAAACGATGACTTTTTGCTAAGTACCTGTAATATCTGTCTTATTTTACTAAGTTTCTGGGTATGGTCCAATCCCGTGAATGCTTCCTGAGCTTTTTTGATATCGAACATGAGATATACCTGAGTACATAAAAACCTATACGCAAGTATAGGCAAATAAATTTTTATGTCAAATCTCGTAGACGTTTTCTGTATCGCTTAAAATTTGCATTTTTTATGATTTTCATATACAATTATGCATGGTTTACCTTCTACCTATATTTCTATGCAACATATCAAACGCTTCATCAATGAATTTATCGCAAGATATACCGTACTTTTTTTCGTATTGATCATCTTGATCATCATATTTGCTTGAACTATCGCTTTCTATAGGCTTGAGCATCGATCCTTCTTCAATTCCTTCTATTTTACTGCAGTGACGATGTCCACCATCGGATATGGCGATATTGCTCCCATAACTCATGCCGGTAAGATTGTCGCTATCTTCTACGGATTTATGGGAGCTCCTCTTTTCATCTGATTTACGTGAATCGTTTTCCAATCCAAGATCCAGAAACTGCTCAAAGCAAGCATCCATGCCTATCATAAGGAAGCTAAGGAAGCTGAAGAACTGGCTCTCCAGATGGCCAAAGTGAATAAGAGACAAGATAAGAAAATTGAGCAAATCGAAAATGAGGTCCAAAAAAACATCGAATAACATCAGCAATATCTATCTTGATCTGAGGCTTATATATGCCAACGCAAGTGCATCTGCAGCATCATTGAACTCAGGGAACTCCTTGAGCCCGTAGAGTTTCATGATACAGCTTTGAACCAATGCTTTTTCGGCTTTACTGTTGCCAGTAACGAATTTCTTGACTTGGATAGGGGTATATTCTTTTATCCTGATGCCATTTTTCAAGAACAAGCTGATCAACGCACCTCTTACCCCATAGACAAATTCTGCGTTATTCTGATTGAATTTGGTGAAAAACAATTTCTCTATGCTAACGATATCGACCTTATGCTCTTTGATGAATCCTTCGAAAAACTCATATATCTTCTGAATCCTCATGAACTGATCCTCTCTCGTCGGATGCTTTTCCTCCAATAGGAGAATGCCTGAATCGATAATCTTTAATTCTTTGTTGATCAATGCGTACCCAAGTTTCCTTACTCATGGATCGATACCTAGGATCAAAATAGAGAATTTAGAATTTAAAATTTAGAATTTAGAAGTCAGAATTTAGAATTTAGAATTTAGAATTTAGAATTTAAAATTTAGAATTATAGTATATCTTCAGTTATTCATGCAAGGATCTCATACCCCTTATCTGTGATGAGGATGGTATATTCCCATTGGGCTCCTATATCGCCTTCTTCACAATAGAGATTCCGGTCGTTCCCTGGTCTACCCACAAAATCAGTGGAGTCTATAGCAGTGATCGGTTCGAACGCCAATACCATGCCAGGTTGCAAGAATGTTCTTTTCATCTCATAGTTCGGAACGTTGTAGACGTATGGAGGCTCGTGCACTTTGTATCCTACCCCATGTCCTGTCAATTTGTCCAATACGGAGAATCACGCATCGGTGATCACTTTGTGGGCAGTTTGTGCGTATCCGTAGAGTGCTCATCATGGAACGATCTTCTGTATCCCCTGATCAAGTGCTGATTTTGTAGCCTTAGCGAGCTGATATCCCAATGGGTTAGCCATCTCGCCTCATATGATGACGGTGATCGCCGCATCGGTTATAGCGCCTTTATAGGTAATGCCGCAGTCGATCTTGAGGACATCTCCATTTTGAAGGATGTATTCGTCAGGGATTCCGTGCACTACACAATCGTTCACGGACAAGCAGAGATTCGCCGGAAATCATTCATAGTTTTTGAATGACCCTTTGAGGTTGTGCTCTTTGATATAATGCTCTGCTACGAATTCCAATTCGATCAAAGCTATTCCCGCTTTTGCTTTAGCATGTAGGATATGCAAAAGCTCTGTCAGGTGTTTCCCTGATATTCTCAGATTTTCTATCTGCTGTCTGTCTTTGATAAGCGATTCTTTCATGGAATACTTTCTATGGATAAAAACGTAATAGTATCTATGGATAAGGTGGAATATCCTATCTATGTCAGGTCGATCAGAATCATCATTCCCCTCTTTGGCTTTCTGGCAACTGATCTGCTTCCTTCCGTTCCACATAATGACATTTCTCTATGATGAATTGCGCTATCTTGTCTCCCTCATGTACGGTAAATTCCTCTATTCCGAAATTAATCAGAATAACACCGATATCGCCTCTATATCCGGAATCTATAACTCCTGCAAGCACATCAATACCATATTTATATGCCAATCCTGAACGGGGTGCTATTCTTCCGTAATATCCATGAGGAATGGCTGCGGCTATGTTGGTCTTATAGAGTTTTCTCTCTCCTGGTTTGATAGTATATTCCTCAGTCGAGAAGAGATCATATCATGCATCGGAGTAGGTGGCTTGAGCAGGGATATTCGCCTTTTCTGAAAGTTTCTGAAATGGAATGGTGATTTCTGACATATCCTTTGATCTATGAATAAAATGTTTTTCCTTGTATATTGAAGCACTGCTTGTTTTCAATCGGTAAATACTTTCATCCCCTCAAAAAGAAAACCGACCAAGATACTGGTCGGAGTCAATCGTGTCATTTTTGCATGTCTATGCATACAAGAGGCGTCATGTTGAGCAGTTTCTGGAAATACTTTCTTCCGATGGAATCGAGCATATAGGATTCATACAATTCGCCATCATCCACTAATGCGTACTCACACTTGAGTATCCATTGGCAGTTTTCCACCGTATGCACACAATCCTTCGGAAAGAATGCTTCTGATTCCACATATGCTCCTATTAAACGGAATCCGCTATCGTTAGTCTCAATTTCCACGGTCTTTATCATAGATCCATCTTCAAGCGTGTCAATTTTGCTACATACGATATGGGAATGCGAGATAAGATAATTCAATTCCGCAATGGAAACGGTTATAGAGTCATCCCTAGGGAAGTAGTTCGATACACCGATTATCTTGCTCTGCGCCATAGCACAGGAAACGATAATCATACTGACGACAAGGAGCATGATTCTTTTCATGTTCATTTTGTTGGTTTTTTGTATTATATTTGTTCGATAGTATAAGTCAAGCTATCAAAATCTTCTATCAATGTTTCCAATCATCATAGAATTGTTTCGCGAATTTATCAATCAGAGACTGGTCGATCAAGAGTATCCCTATCTCCCTGTTTTTATCCAAAGAAGTCGCTGACAGGTTCATGCTTCAAAGCAATAATATTTTGTGATCAATGAGGATCATCTTGGTATGATTGTAGTAGTGTTTGAATTTCTTTGCATATTCATCGCCAAAAAATGCTACCAAGTCATCATTATCATGTGTATCCGCTACCAACACTTTGAATTCTTGTACATCCCTTTTCGTCTTCAGGATCTCCCGGATCCTATCGTCTGTGATATACTGAGTCTGTATTATGATGGATGATTTTGCTCATCTTAATAAGGTTTCTATCACCCCTCTACAGTTGATGTTGCACACCACGAGATTTGCGTTGATGTCTTTCATGGTCAATAACTCCCCTTTCCGATCTTTCTCGAATATGGTATGCAGGCTTTTCCGGACTCAAGAATCGGTGCTCTGAAAGAAATGTTCGCGGTTCTTGGCGAATGAGCTGTGGGTCAGGTTAGCTGTCTGGATGATGAACCCGTTATCGATAAGATTTACCTTGGCGTGTGTGTATTCCGTTCCCATCTGCTTGTCGGATTTCAATTGGATGGTTGTATATCCGCTAAAATAGCCGCTCAGTTCCTTGAGCGTATTCTGATATTGCTGGAATTTCTTGTCTTCGACGATGATCCTGATGTTTACGCCGCTTTGGGCCAATCTTTTCAATGCAGTCTTGATATCCTTTTGCGTGAATTCGTAGGTCCATATATCTAGATTTCTCTTCGTTGTATTGAAAGCCGTCAATTCCTGTTCAAGACTTTCCCCTGGGGAACGGAAGAATGATCAGCTGATATCGTGGATATTATTCAGCTGCAGAGAGAAAGATCTAGAAGCCGTCGGAGCAATAATCTTTCAGAATCCTATTCTCACCTCTCCTGCTATGGCTCATACGATGAGTAAGATACCCACAATCGCTCGCAGGATATTTTTTTTCATCGTCTTTTTGACAAATAAAAATTTCTATATATAATAATTATAGAAAATCGTTTTAGTTTTTCAATGGCTCGTATGGTTACCCATGATCGCCAGAACAGGATTCCTTGACCAGAAAAAAGAGAGCAGGGAAAGGGCCTCCGAGAGACATCCAAATGATACCTCAAGAACAAATATATAAAAACAGCATTGGTACTTGCTTTGCTATGAGCCTGATGAGATGCCCTCTATACTACGTTAAAAGACACCCATCAAGATACCATTGAGACCGTCAAAGACACCGGTTGATATCCTTTTGAACGTCATCATCTTGCTTATCGGGATGATAACACGACCTATTCTGCTGAGCACCTAGAACTCAAGAAGGAACAGCTAGCTCCATGAGTCAAAGTGATTCGTGATGCATGACTTACGTTTTATGTCGTGCAGAAGGATGATATCAAAGAGAAAAAGACTACCTATTTCAAACGAAAGACGGTAAAGGTAAAAAAAGGTAAAAAAACTGTGTCAAAGAGGGTGAAAGATTACTATACCGTTTCCTCCCATGAAGCAGATTTCGATAAGATACGCCATAAACTTTCACGTATCCCTGAATTTTCCTATCTTACCGATAATGAATACGATCGTTCCAAGCCAGGGACCAAAACGAAATCATTCAATATACCGAGAGAAAGTGTCAAGGCTGGGATGTATATCCCTATCCCGTTGAATCATACGGTCAGAGAACTCTCACCGCAGGATTTCGCCAATTACTGCCATGAAGCGATCACAGAGATGAAGACACCTGAATCTCCTTATTCCCATGATATCAATCAATTGTTGGCCAATGTCTCGGAAAAAGATATCATCATCGCCATGCTCTCTTTTGCAAGGAGCGAAACCGCAGAGGAATACACCAATTTTGTCCAGCCATTCGGAGATGTCGAGCTTCATCGTCGAGAACCAGCATTCAAAGCATTCTCCTTCACCTATTTCCATATCCTGATGGAAAAAAATGCTGATAGGAAGACGCCTTGACCAGGTCTAGAGGCTAGGCTTAAATTATGATTGACCGAAGGGCAATGTTATCATCCGAAAAACGCTGCGAAGCTCTTCCTTGCCTACCGGATAGAAAAGACGAATGGAAAACTTGATAAGGTATTCCCCCTTACCCATGACAATATCAAGGAAATAGGAACCAGATATAACTGATCTTCCACTTATGCCGTAAAATTACGTCCGAACTTCGACTATATCACTAAACTCATGAATAAGGAGATCGTCTATTACGATAATGCTCAGCTCTTAGCCGTAGGATTCAACTATACCTGATTGAATTCGAAATTTGAACATATATATAGATTCAAGACGCCGAAATGAGTAAACAACAATGATCAACTCAAGAAACTTGTAGTAAAGGAATTCAATAAACATAAGGCGGCTAGCTGTCCGACTATAGATGAGGACGCTATCCTCTCCTTATGAGGAGAACCCATCACCTGACCTATCGTCCCTGATACTATCTGTATACACATCACTGCTACCCCATCATAGGATATATCCCCACTACGAATTCTCCCCTGACCGGGAGTTTTTTCGTCTGTATCATCGATAGGGTCTCATCAAGCGTTCCTGTAAAATGCTGTTCGAACATCTTACTAACTTCTCTTGCTATCGATATATTCCCCTTGAACCCAGCATTTTTCAACTCTTGCAAGAGCCTTTCCATCCTATGCACGGATTCATAGATAAAGACAGGGATCTTCGACTGTATGATCTCCTTGATCCTGGTCTGTCTTCCTTTCTTGGTAGGCAAAAATCCGAGATAGGTAAATGCAGAGGTATCGAATCCTGCAGCTACGACAGCTGGAATGATCGCTGTCGCACCAGGCAGAATAGTATAGGGAGTCTTATGTTCATTGCATAATTGGATCAGGACTTTCCCTGGATCAGATAGCCCTGGAGTGCCGGCTTCAGACATCACGCCCACATCATGCTCTTGGATAATATTCAGATAATGCACTAATTTTCCTCTCTCCGTAAAGCTTGTCAGCGAAAAAAAATCCTTCTCTTGATAATCGATATCATACATACTAAGCAGTTTCTTCGCTGTTCTCGTATCTTCGCAGATGAGATATTTCAACTCCTTGAAAAGCCTTAACGCCCTGAGCGTAATATCTTCCTTGTTGCCGATAGGGGTAGGGATGAAGTAGAGCATAGGTGTGTAAAGAGGATAAATAATCTGTCACCCTGAATATAATGAAGGGTATAGTAATTATGACCAGTTGTTACTTATATCGTCGTATGTAGGATTCGTTTTCTTTACTATCTCATCTTTCTTTTTCCTTGTCCGTCATTTAAGCTGCTTCTCTCTTGCTATAGCATCTTTGATATCTGAATATTCTTCGTAATAAATAAGCTTATCTATATTATATCTTTTAGTGAATCCATCAATTAATTTATTCTTATGTTCATATAATCTTCTTTGTACATTATTGGTTACTCAAATATATAGGAGCTTGTTATATCTTGTGGTGAGTATGTATACATAATATGTATTCATGTAAATACTTTACGTATAAAGACTTATATCCTTCGGCTTCGCTCAGGATGACAATCTCTTCTGGTCTTTTTTCTATTGCGCTATCGTAAGTATTCATTTCTTCATCTGAATCAAACCTTCCTGCTGAAGACCTTTTATGATCGACTTCACTTCTTTATGCGGGAATTCCTCTTGGACGTCCTTGATCTCTATCATTCACTTTTTCACGAGCTGTTTCATCGTCCATCAGCGAACCTGTCTATCAGAACCTTCGAATCTCGATTGTTTGCTTAATGACCCTATCTTAGTCTTGCGAGCCGTAAGCAGTAATGCTCACTGGTCCATGAGTGCATTGTGCCAGTCACGGGATCTGCCCGCAGGGATGGCCTTGAGTGCGAACTCTTCGAGCTCTTTTGTGCTTATAGTCTCCGGTAACTTAAAGAGAAAGATCAGCACTCTTCTGATGTTGGTATCGATGACAGGAACAGGTAGATTCCGTGCAAATGCCATAATAGCAGCTGATGTATAGGGACCGATGCCTGGTAATCTCTGAAGTTCCGCCCTCAGCACAGAAAGATCAGCTACTCAATGTTGCGTGTTGGATGTTGAATGTTGAAGGATACGACTCTTTTGGATGATGATGATTTTTGCGCATTCTTGCAATCTGAGCGCTCTGGAGTTAAATCCAAGTCCTGATCGATGGCGTAAGAGTTCTGCTTTTGATGCTTTAGCTAATGACGCATAATCAGGGAAATCGTTCATCCATTGGTAGAAATACGGAATTACCCTCTCTACTTGTGTCTGCTGTAGCATCACTTCCGAAACGTGGATAGCATACGGGTCAGTAGTCTGCCTTCGAGGAAGATCTCTCCCATTTTTGTCATATCGGCTCAATATGTTGGATTGGATGGATTGCATGTCTTTCATAGATTACCCTTATAGGATTGGAAGGTTAAAAGGTCGTAGGTTAAAAGAGATGCCGCATAAGCAAGACGGATATGACAATCCAGACAGCTACAATCAATCGGAATCTGATGAGAAAACTGCTTTTGATGGTCTTGTGGCGAAATGCTTGCATTCCCAATATTGCCCCTATCCACCCTCCAAGTCCTGTGAATCGCAAGAGATTGGCCTCTGATATCCTTCGCTGTTGGGCCTTTGCTTTGTACTTATCTATTCATCGCACGATGAAGGTGAGGAGATTGATGAGGATGAAATATCGAATGAGGATGGTTGTCCGAGTCATGGGATATCTAAGAGATAAAGACATATCCATATGTAGCATACTCCTTAGCATTTTCAACATCAATTGGCTACAAAAAAACCCTGCCTATCTGCAGGGTTCCCTTGTGTATCTCTTGTGCTTATTTGTTCTTGCTATGATGTTTTTCCTTTTTCTTCGTTGTCTGTGCGATACTTATGATGATCCATATAGCTAAAACACCTATAATAACCTCTAATATCCTATTCTTGTTGGTAGTGTATGCATCTTTTAGATCATCTCGTCGTCAAAGCGTATAGACACTTCAAGTTACGGTGATTTCTATAGGTGCAACCTTACGGACAAGCAATCCAAACATCTCGCCTGTTTGTTTGGAATAGCTACCGGACAGATAATATGCTACGCATCCATAGACATTACTGGTCGCTGTAGCCGGAACCTTGATCTTGAAATGGGTAACGATATTGTTCCCTGAAGCGACCACGATCTTTTTGATCTTATCTGGCGCATATACCATATGTAGGAACTTATTATTGTCCATATTCTGATCACACGCTACGGCACCTCACTTATCTTTAGTTCATTCGCTGAATCCTATCGAGAATTCTTCATCTTCGGGAAGATTGTTGATGAATACCATACAGATATCTTCCGATTTCCCTGGCTGCAAAGTCAATTTTCCGATCCTACTCAATTTGTCCGGCGTGAAACCATCGATACAGAAACGCATAGATGTTTTGTTGAGTTTATCGGCAACGCTCAGATCAATCGTTGGGCCAGCTATCATAGCATCCGTAATATCGGCATTGTTTTGCGGTATGCTATTTTCAGCAGAAGCTCGTGAGGACATCGCTAGCAAAGAAAGCGCGACAAACAAAGAAATCATTAGCTTTTTGTGCATATTTCCTAGAGTATACTATATAAAAAGATTGTTATGCTTTCTGTACCACTACCTGTCTCTTTCTTGGTCTGACTATCAAAAGGATGATGACTATCAGCGCAATCAATGCAATAACGCTTGTCCGAGAAAATGCATAGATCATTCCGTTGACGCTTATGCTAGATCCTTTCTTGATAGACTCATCCATTCCGGATATGTCGAAATCAAAGAATGGCGTACCGGTCACCTTCATATTCACTGTAAATACTCCTTTGTATCCTGGTATTATACCGACATTGGCAACAAAATCTTTCTCCTCTCCTGGAGTAAGCTTTATCTCTTGGCTGGAGAACGATTTCTCGAATCCAAGGAAATTATATAATGTTCCGCTGATCTGTACCGTCTGCGTAATGTTTCACTCGTTCTTGATGTGTGTAGAGATGTCCAGATTACTGCCATCCTTTATCTCCGCCTTTATCTTGGAATTGGTGCTATAGAGTCCTCCTCCTATCGCTTTGAGCGTCAGTGCATTCTTAATCTCCCCAGGTTCTCCCACGAAGAGATTGAGCGGAAAGACCTTGCGCACCACTACGCTGAACATGCTTCCTTCTGATTTCTTCGCGCTAGCGCCTTCTACCGTATCGATGAAGCATCCGTATTGCATTCCCTTGATTCATAGCGGTACCTTGATCTTCACCTTCAGTGTCTTCTGTTCTCATGCTTCCAAGATCAGCGCACTGTCTCACGATTGCACGAAGAACTTACTGAATTTATTGTTCCGTGAGGAATCCTGGTCACATACCTGTGTTCATGCCTCATTGAGGAATCCATAGGAAAAACCATATAATACCTTCACTTTTTCATCAGCATTGTTTACAAAATTCACACACATTTCGTTGTCTTCGCCCGGTTTCACCGCAATCACCTTCTGATTGGCTAGGTAGATCTTATCGTTTACATCGTCGCAGAACCTGAATGATACAGAATCCAATGAGGCTGCGCTCGTCACCGCAATCAATCCCAATCCAACCATTAGCACTCCCAATACTCTTTTGTACATGCTTTTGTTTTTTAAAAAGTTAAAAACGTTTTGTACCTTTATTCACCTACGTAAAAAAAGCGTTATTTGTGAGTGACACTGTATCTATCTCTCTGAGTGATACAAGCATTATTGTCGTATTTTTTATAGCTTTTTGGTATTTTCTCCTGTTTTTTTATCTCTTACTCTCTTTTTTTTTATCTAATGAATTGACATTGATGTTTTGTATGATCATGTCCTTCGGTGTTGATGATGGTCGTTTTCATTTTCTCTTCAAAAATTTGACAGAAAAAAAATTTTGCCTATACTTGATCTACGCAAAAAGAAGGATCCGATCATTAACAGCACAACAAGATGGTATATGATATAGTCTAGGACGGTCTTATTATCTTCACGGATAATGAGCATTTTATATTATTATCTTAGACGACAAATGAAAAATTTGTTCAAAATCGGAGCTTTATCATTAGCTCTTATCGCTGCTGTATTCATGATGAATACAAACGCTCAAACATCTCCTACAGCTCAATTGAATCTTAAGATCGCTGGAACTTCTGGTTACTGTACTTATGGTAGCCTCGTTGAATATGGTATCCATGCCTTCTCTTATACTGCTGTAAACTATGATACTGGATTCTTGACTACTGGTGGTGACGCTGCTCGGTATTGTGATGATACTGAAGGAAAATCTAACTGGAATGTCACTCTCCAATCTAGCACTGTAGAACACGCCACTACTCCTGTCCGGAATATTACTCCAGATAGAGTATTCGTAAGCGACACTACTCCAACTATGGAAAACGGAAGCTGTACAGTAAACAGCGGATCATCTAACGGTGCTTTTGTACCATTGGATGAAGCAAAAACACTTTTCGGAAAGGTATCTGCTCTTGGTGAAGTCTGCAAAATCCAAACAGCCTCTGTTAATATCAGAGTTGCTGCAGTTGCTAGCCAAGCAGTCGGAACTTACTCTGGAACTTTGACACTTTCTATCCCATTGCCTTAATTCCAAAACATTTCAATACAATACTAGTCTAGACCACAAAACCCCCGTTTTGTATGTCCTAGACTATATCATACGTCATCATCTCTTTTTTTTTACTGAGCATTATCGATGCTCTATTTTTTTCGTTTATGATGGTGCACACTCCTCTTTTGCTCTCACCCATAAGTCGTGTTGATTTTATGTGGTTTTTGTATACTTATAACTATCTTTCACCTTTTACTCTGATCGTTTCGCACTCATCATGACGTTTTGGAAGAACATGCTTTTGGGGAGCATCGTATGCATATGTCTTTGTTATGGGTTAAACGGTATCTATGCCGCAAATCCCACTGCTCAGCTGAATCTGGAGATCAAGGGAAGCGGTATAAGACACGGGACCCCAAACAATGTGAATCTAGGGACTCCTACAACATCTTCCACTGATCAAGAGATCAGCGGGCCATTCGATGGATACTTCCGAGTCGAAGATCTGCAATGAGATATGACCGGTCATTATACGACTATCCAGTGCGATGGCGTCTATGGATCTGCCGGGAATAGACTAACTTGAGTCTATCTTAAAGCGGGAACGGCCACTCCTGTCAGGCTCCTTTGAGTGACCGGCAACGTCCACATCAACCCAGCACTTCAGGACTATGTAAGCATCATCACTCCGGTAACCTATCTCTATAAGCCTACCGATAGTGCGTATATCGGTTATATCAACAAGTATTGAAATATCCCTCGGCTCAAGATCTTCATCCCCTGATGAACCCCTCCAGGCACCTATAGCGGGACTATCGTCTTCAGTCTGTATACGTATTAATTTTCCCAGACCTATTACATCATAATTCATCGGATTAACAAGCGAAAGAGATCGTTTTGCTTGTTTTTTTTTGTTTTTGTCTCTCTCTCTGGGTATACTAATATTAATCAGCTCTACCTGATAGCTCGTCTTTACCATACCTGATATCGTCATGTCCTATTCTCGCATATCTGTCTTTATCGTCACCGTGCTCTTGATGAGCGTGGGATTTTTGATGTTACAACAGACCAATGCGGATAATGCTATCCTGAGTCTATCTATCACCTGATGATCCATCACCTGCACTTCTGCTACGGGTATCGATCTCTGAAGCATTTTATCTGATGGATCTCCTCATGTCTTATCGTGATCTGCGTGGATGGGATCTGATTTCTGATGTACCGATCTCAAAGGCGACGCAGAATGGCTATATTCCCTGTATTCTTCCAATATGAGCGGGAGCTATACGGGAACCATCCCCGCGAGCAACATCACGCTCATCACTAATTGAAACACCTTGGTAGAATCTGGATATTGTCCTTCCATAACGATATGATCATGATGAACTCTGAATACGACAAGGGTCCTGTTCCAGAAAACCAATGGGGCTTGAGAGATATGTGATTTCCATGCCAAACCTGATCAATTGGTCCTTTCCGTAGCAATCCCCTCGTATATCCCCATATGAACCTATACGTCTACTATCACCGTCATCTTTCCCTCGTAAGCATTTAGAGAATCAAAAAAATAGCCCACATTCCTGTAGGCTATTTTTTCTTTGGATGAAGAGTTATTTCTTGTGGGGTTGTTTGATTTTCTTCGCATCTTTGAGAGAACGCCTGAGCGAATAGATCAGCACTACAACAAGCACTCATGCGAATATCTCAAGGATAACCATCTTATTGTCCAATCGGAATAGATTCATAGCATCAACAATTTGCCACTGATACACCGGTCATCCTATCGTAAGATAAAAGTGCAATGCTTTGGCGTTTACCACATAAAACAAGCCGCTATAATTATCGGGTTTCTTTTGATCTAGTTGATAGACCATGCACCCATACGTATGAGCATCTCAGGTCATGGTCTTGGGTACTGATATCCTGATATGTTTTATCACCTTTTCTCAAGGTGCTAATGAAAGATTGAAATATCATGATCATATCTTCGATAATAGACCGTAGAAGGTTCAAGAAGCATATTCATTACTGCAGTTGGGGATCCCGTTGGCCTGCAATATGCCCTGTGAGAATTGACTCAACACCTTCACTATCTTCCCTGATGAGGAAGTATTGAAAAAGACGATACAGACATCTTTTGTTTGCCCT
>CAYSER010000023.1:0-13320 GCA_964430205.1 uncultured Candidatus Peribacteria bacterium
TAATTCAGGATCAGTAGGAATCGAACCTACGACTACGGCTTCGGAGACCGACGTGATACCATTTCACCATGATCCTATACTATGCAAGCGGCAATCACTATATGATTTTTTTTCACAAAAAGACACAATATTGGATAACATATAGTGTGGAGAATCTTTATTACGGAAATGCGTATAAAAAACAAGAGATGAAATATATGATCATCGCTAATTTTTCCATATTTCATACGTCACACGTTTCTGAGCGATACAATTTTTCACCATCTGCTCATTCCTATTGAGCGTAGACGTTCATGACTTTATTTCAAGGAAAACAATCCTCTGCAGATCACCCTTCGAGAGTCCATCGAAAACAATATAATCGACACCTTTCCCCAGAAACACCAAATCCTTGTAAGAATAAGGGAAATTCGGAAGTAGAGGAGCTATCTTTTCATGGACATTACCTAAGACAACATTACGTGACCTAATGACGGCATCACTCCTATGTCTCCTGATAGCGATCATGAAGTACAATTTTGCTATGAGATACCCCACCAAAGATCAAATAATGATTCAGATAATGATCAACGGCAAATCTTGCCTCATAAGGACGGATAAAAAAAGGATAAAAAAGACAACAAGGAATATAGGGAAACCCGAAGATTTTACAATTCAAGAAGAGGGAAATAGATATTGATATGTAGTTATAATGATATGTCAATAATATATAAGCAAAGAAATAATCAACCAAGGAGAAGAAAGGAAAAGATGAAGGAATCAGTCGATAAATTTTGCATTTTTGGCTGATTTCGGATATACTTGAGATAAGTCGGAATGTATAAACTTTTACGCTTCAAACTTTAGAATTTACGCTAAAGAAAGCATGGTAGAGATTGATTACAAAGCAAAACTAGATGAGGCCGTCCTCCAATCGGACGTAGTGAAGATTTTTGATAATCTTTTGACCGTATCCGTAGAAAGAGGAGCATCAGATATCCATATCGAGCCTTTGGAGAATTATTGCAGGATCAGGATAAGGATAGACGGAAGATTGCAAGAGCTTGTACAATACCCGAAGAACTTGCATGAAAGCATCATCTCCAAATTCAAGATTGAATCAGGGCAGATGAGACCTGATGAAAAAAGGATACCCCAGGATGCAAGGGTATCGAGCAACACACTGACCAACAAAGAGATAGATCTCCGTGCAAACACGCTTCCGACCGTACGATGAGAATGTTTGGTCATGCGTATCGTAGATAAATCTAAGAAAATACCTCCTTTGGAGGATCTCGGTATCGAAGGAAGCAACAAAGATGTCATCTTCAGACACCTGAAATATCCGAACGGTATCATCCTGATGACCTGACCGACAGGTTCGGGTAAAACGACGACACTTTATGCGTGCCTTGATTACGTAAATACCACAGAAGTGAACATCATCACCTATGAAGATCCAGTGGAAAATAAGATGGCAGGGCTCAATCAGGCACAGATAAGATCGGACATAGGATTCACCTTTGCTAATGGACTCAGATGAGGATTGAGACAGGATCCGGACATTATGATGGTGGGAGAGATCCGCGATAGAGAAACCTTGGATATGGCTATGGAGTCAGCCATGACAGGTCATCTCGTATTCTCGACCGTACACACGAATTCATCAGCAGAGACAATTACAAGGGTATACAATCTCTGAGCGAAACCGTACATGGTAGTAGGAACATTCAATCTTGTGATGGCAGAAAGGCTGATCAGAAGGGTTTGCGACCATTGTAAAACACAAATATCTGTCAAAGACGATCCGAAATACATATTCGCGAAAGAGAGCTTCAGGAATTTCGATAAAGAAGCACTCAAGAAAGAGATCATCAGCAGAGGGATCAACCAGAAGCAACGAAATGATTTCATAAATGAATCAGCGATTTACATAGGGACAGGGAAAGATCCGACAACATGAGAGAAGTGCCCGATATGCTGAGGTAGCTGATATAAAGGCAGAGTGGGTATCTTTGAGATGATGGACTATACGGATGATCTCAAGAATCTCCTATTGGAAGGGAAATCATCATTCGAAGTCGAAAGCGTAGCATTGCAGAAAGGCATGATCAATCTCGAAAGGGATGGAATATTCAAAGTTATCAAAGGATTAACTACGTTAGATGAAGTATACAAATACGTCAAAGCAAGATTTGAAAGATAGTAAGGAAGTGTTTTATTTCATGTCGCCAGTATGAGAATAAGCAAACTATGATTCTTCGAAAAGTTTGTAATCAAGAAGTTCTTCGCGCCAAAACTGAAGGAAAAGACAAATTTTTTCAGGTTATTGGCACTGGCACAAAGGTCATGATTAGGATTGAGGGATGCATTGATGTCAATCAGGCAATCCGAGACAAGCAAGTGAATGATCATGATCATCCAGGATCTGATAGATCAGCTGACGCAATGATATACGCTTTCCAAAGCGATGACAAACCATACGTATTTTTTCCATAACGAAGAGGTCGCATTGATAGAATCAGCTGAGACTATGGGTAATCTTCCTGAGATATTGGATCAGATCGCAATAGAGCTGGAAAATACGCAAAAGATAAATTCCAAGATAAAGAAAGCGCTGACCTACCCGATCATGCTGATAATATTTGCGATCGCAGCAGTATTCATCCTATTGATATTCGTGATACCGACGATCGTAGGGATGTTCCCGAACCAGGAAAGCCTTCCTGGACTTACGAAATTCATGATGTCAGCATCCGACTTCCTCACAAGAGCATGGTACCTCATCGTCATTGCTGTGATAGGAGCAATCCTATTGTATAAGTTTCTTTATACGAACGTCTTGCCGTTCAAGATATTCATAGACAAGATCATGGTTACGATACCGACAGTATCAGGAGTGGTAAAGACCTATTACATGTATAGGTTCTCGAAGTTGCTCAGCGAGCTCTACAACGCATGAGTAAGCCCGATATTATCTCTAGAACTGATGAGCAATACGTTTAACAATTTCTTTTACAGGAAAAAGATGGTAGAGATCAAGGAGAATCTGAATGCATGATTCACATTTTCCGAATCCATGGAAGGATCATCGTTATTCGATCCAATCCTAGTACAGATCGTCCATGTAGGTGAAGATACCGGTAATATAAGCGAAGTGCTGGAGAAGATGGCAGATTTTTATCGTGACATACTCCAGACCAAGATAGATATCCTAATGAGTTTGATAGAACCTATCCTGATGGTATTCATCGCCGTCTTAGTAGGAGGGATCGTGTGAGCCATCTTCCTGCCAATGGCAGAATTAGTTAATGTCATCAAATAATTTTATTTCCACCCAGAGAAGATGAAAAAGATGTTCATGATAATGATGATATTCATATGATGATTAGTCAATTGTACGATAGCGCAGAATCAAGAGAATATATGAGTAGGAGACATCATCTTTCAAGAAGCTGCAGCGAACGAATCACAGGGATCGCAAATTGATCAGATAGGATACAACGTCGTCACGATGCACCTCACCCTAGCAGGGAAAGAAACAACATGATTCGGATATCAATCAGAGATATTGGATACCATCAAGACATTGGAAGAGCTCACCAAGAGAGATGTTATAGAGATGCTGACGATATCCTCAGACAAAGAGCAGACATTAGCGGGATATCTGTGATCATGTCAAGAAGCGCTCCAAAAGTGAGAGAGCATTTCCGCATACATGAAACAAGAGATGAATGTTTATAAACAGGACATGCAAGCATGCATCAACGACAAGGATGTTAGTGATAAGGAATATTTCAATGCGATTGAGAGATATGATCAGAATGCTATGGACACAACAATAAACAATTCGATAGCATACGAAAAATGCGCTACAGAAAATAGGATACGCTACAATGCCAAGACAAGCCTTGTCCAAAAGATGGTGTTCTATCTATGAACGCTCCAGAAAAAATATGATGTACTCTATGCAAAACAAGACATCCTGACACAGAATTTCGAGATATTCAGGGATAATATATTGCCTGACCTCAACGAAATCAACGATTTGCTTGCCCAATATACATTCTAATCCAGAGATTGGAATTATGCCAATGGAATTGAAATATTGCAGCAAATAGCTACTCTCTAGGCAAGACGGATCTTATCCTGGAATATTTTTGTATATGGAAGCAAAAACGAAACTGAGAAAAAGGCATCAATTCCTTGTAATCATCGGAATGATATGATTGGTTTTTTCTGGTATCTTCATCATAAGGTCATTCAGCCAAGCTAGAGTATACGATACCGTATCTGGCACCGAGATAATCGGCACAGGGAGCAACCTAAAAAAAGAAGTGTCTGCAATAAGAGATACGCTCGCAGCGAATGACGCAGTCAAACATCAAGATTATGAGACAGCATTGAAACTGATAAGCGGGGACAGGGAAGAAGATTATTACAACCGCGCCACCATACAGACGCTCTTAGCATACCAGAATGCGATGCAACAAAGCATATCCTGAATCGAATCAGCGAAAATCCTGATTGCCCAAGCACAGCAGAATTTCGATATTGCACAAAATATAGCCAAATCATCGACGATCCGCGATGCAGCGACCAAGAACGGTAAAACCGCAGCATCGCTGTCATCAGTAGTCGACATCAAAAGATGTTATGCTATCGGACAATCTGTCATGGTAAGCATCCAAGATATCGTAGCTATCATAGAGAAGATAAAACACACATTGGATCAGGAAGCCATTGCGCTCAAGAGACGTTCAGGAACGATAGAGAAGACGTGTTATACCAGGCTATCTGCTATCATAGACACAAGCAAAGAGCAAGTGGGACTGCTGCAGATGCAGATGCAGAAGAACGATAGGGAATATTGATCGACATTTACGGAAAAGATTCAGGATCCCAAACAATGCATCGATGAACCATTCGAGAACATCATGCCATCGATGATAAAGGGGGAACAAGGATTGATGGAATTCGATCGGCAACACACGAACTCTCTAGAAGCGATACAGTCCAATGATAAGAAGCTCATGGCGGCGTTATGCGATCAGACCAAGAATGACTCACAGATAAATCAGGATATCGAGAGCGCAGTCCAGGATGTATTGCAGAAGCTTGAGGGAGACTGATGAGAGAAGGAAGACAAGCAGCATCAAAAAGCGACAGATCACGTGCAGTACAAGGATTTCTTTGACGAAAACGAACAAAAAGCATTGGAAGAAGTACAGAAAACCAATCAATGACGGATCGATACGATCCTGAATATCAGGAGCAAAGGAAATTATGAACCGGAAAAATATATCAACGACATGTTCAACCAGTTCTATGGGAATAGCGGAGACTTCATCGATCTGCACAAATAACCTATACGCTCTACCGTCTAGCATTACCCATTCCAGTATTTTACCTCCTACACCTACCTTAATGTTAAAAATAGGAAATCTCTCAGTTGAAGTAGACAAGAAGACAATATTGGAGAAGGTATCGATGAGGTTCGACCTAGGGAAGAATTATTGCATCATAGGGAAGAACTGATCAGGAAAATCCTCGCTAGCCATGGCCATCATGGGACACCCCAAATACTCGATTACCGATTGAGAATTGAACATCGAAAATTGAAAATTGGAAATTGACCTCTTAGGTTTAGATCCAAATGAAAGAGCAAAACTCGGTATCTTCGTTGCTTTCCAGCATATCCCGGAAATCAAGGGCATCAAACTGTTCGAGTTCCTGAAGTCTATCTATGACGCCAAACACGATACGGCTTCCACATTCCTAAGCTTTAAGAAAATCGTAGAGCCGATAGTTCACGAATTAGGCATTCCCATGGACTTCCTACGAAGAGATCTCAATGTCTGATTCAGTGGAGGAGAGAGGAGAAAAATCGAAATCCTGCAACTCGAATTGCTGCAACCGAAATATATCTTCCTCGACGAAATAGACAGCGGACTCGATGTCGACGCCTTCAGATCAGTCGTCAAGATGATATCACAACTCAATCACGAGAACAATACCTTCATCATCATCACGCATATCTTTGATATCATAGAACATATACCGATCGATAAGGTGTATGTAATGAGCCAAGGCAAGGTCGTAGAAGAAGGCGATCAGGAAGTGATACAGAGGGTCAAGGAAAATGGTTTTAGCCAACAAAACTTATAGATACTCATGTCACTCAAAAACACCCTGGAATCAGCAGATAAGATAACGTATGAATTCTACCTGAAAGGACTCACCGAAGAGACGGTCAGGAAGATTTCCGCTGCCCAAGAAGAGCCTGAATGGATGCTACAGCATCGCTTAGAATGCTTAAAGATTTTCCAGAATATGGAATTGCCGACTCGATGACCCGACCTCTCAAAACTTGACTTGAATGATATTGTCTACTACGCTAAGCCACATCAAGATCAAGAATGATACGCGAACAAGCGAGAGGATGTACCTCAAGAGATCAAGCAGAAATTCCAAAGATTGGGCATACCGGAAGCGGAACAGAAATATCTGGCTGGAGCAGGAGGGCAATACGATTCGCTCAACATCTACCACAAGATCAAAGACCAACGGGCAGCCAAAGGGATCATTTTTGAGGATATGCCTCAAGCGGTCAACAAATATCCTGAATTGGTCAGGAAACACTTCATGAAACTAGTGCCGGCAGACGATCACATGTTCGCTGCATTGCATGGCGCGGTCCGAAGCGGAGGAACATTTATTTATATTCCAAAGGGAGTGAAATTAACTGATCCGCTGCAAGCGTACTTCCGTATGAATACCTATGCAGGTGGTCAATTTGAGCACACTATGATCATCATTGAGGATGATGCCGAAGGTAGCTATATCGAAGGATGTTCAGCGCCGAAATTCGATAAAGCATCATTGCATGCCGGTTTGGTGGAGATCTTCGTAGGTAAAAACGCCAAAATGAAATATTCATCAGTAGAGAACCGATCAACCAACACGTACAATCTCAATACCAAAAGGGCGATAGTAGGGGAGGGGAGCTATATGGAACGAGTCAATGGAAATCTCTGATCATGCACAACCATGCTCTATCCTTGTTCGATACTCCAAGGCGATCATAGCAAGACGGATATGCTCGGCATAGCGGTCGCAGGCCAAGGACAACATCAGGACACCGGTTCCAAAGTTATCCATATCGGGAACTATACCTCATCCAATATCGTAGCCAAATCGATCTCCAAAGGAGGAGGGACAAACACCTACCGCTGATTAGTCACCGTAGCGAAAGGATGTGAATACGCCGTAAACAATACCCAATGCGATGCGTTGCTCTTCGATGAGACCTCTAGATCCAATACCATCCCCAAGATCCAATCGCACAACGAAACAGCCATCATAGCGCATGAAGCGAGCGCAGGAAAAATCGATGAATCTGAACTTTTCTACCTTATGTCACGCTGACTGAGCAAGGACAAGGCAACCACTATGATCGTCAACGGATTTTTCTCATCAGTGATAAAAAAACTCCCGCTCGAATATGCAGGAGAACTCAATAAATTAGTTGAGCTGGAAATGGAAGGAAGTATAGGATAAATAAGCCACATACTCACTAATCCTAGTCACTAAGCTAAATAAAGTACCCATACCTCTTAATGAGATTTTTTAATTTTTCAGCGAAATCTGGATCGATAGTTTTGGAAAGCTCATAGAGCCTATTGATACTGGTATTATGCTTATTTTTCTTCAATAAGGACTCCCAGATCTTGATATCCAGGGTGGTATGATATTTCCTTATCGCTTTCTTGACGAGCTCATTGATATAGCCTTGGGCGATCAGACCAGGATTATAAAGACTTTCTACGATAGAAAGCTCGAGTCCTGCAACGGGAAAGATGATCTTACCTATAGCGACCTTCTTGGTCAGTTTCCAGAAGAACCTGAAAAGATTGTCGGTCTTGTTTTTGGCGTATGTCTTAAAAACAATCTGCTTATCATACATCACGACCTCGGTAGCCTGTTTATATTGATTGACTATAGAAAGCTCATCAGGGATATCGAACGATGACATATTGAGTTCTAATGCTTTGATACCTCATATATATCGGTTCCCTTTGAGAAAGTCCGTGCAATGTTTCTTAACAAGAACCCGATAGAACAGATCGACGATATCTTCCTTGGATACCTGATGCTCTGGATCCTTGACGAAGAACGTATTCTTTTTGACATTCTCGATATATCCCCTGATCTTGAGGTAATAGATTGCCTTATACATCTTCTGTAACGAAAAATCTTCAGCAAGAGAGGATTTCAACAATGATCAGATTCTTTCCCCATCGATAAGCCTACCTTTGTATTTCACCAACTTTTTGACAAGAGTGTCAAAAGACTTATTAGCCATAAATTAGTTCATACCTATAAATTAAGTACAAAAAAATGTAATGTTCTTTACAAAAAAATCAAGACGATTTTTCCACAAAAATTCAAACAGTTTTTCTATTGCATTTATTTTTTAAAAGGCTACAAAAACCATCACCAACATTTTTTATCACTTACTCTTCCATGCATCAAATGAGTCTCATCACACCAATCGATGTCTGCCAGAAGCAAGTCTGTCTGGACAATGTTCGTGCCGTATTCACAGAAAACGAGGAGTGATGATATGATGTAGTGTTGGAAATAAACTCTAACAAGTTCCTTATCGCAATACAGAATATTGCAGATCACATAGAAAGCCTTGAAATCATAGCAACCAAAGGCTTTGTTGAGATGACCAATAAGATCATCCTCATGATCAAAAGGCTTATAGAGCACCTACGATACAGGGCAGAGTAAACACCCAGTCGAAAGTCCATAAAGTCAAAAAACATAGAAAGCTTGACCTTACGGACCTTGCAGACTTTATGGACTTTATAGACTACTATGACCGAAGAACAGAACCTCATGATACAGGAATATGCCAAAAACCCTCTCAAAAATTTTGCTATGAAAGAATACACTATCAAGCAACATGAGGGTAATTTTATCTGTGGAGACGATATCGTCGTATATCTTGTCATCGACCACGAGAAAATCGCCGATTATAGTTTTGACGGCAATTGTTCCAATATAACCACCGCAGCAGCAAGCTTTCTCTCCGAATTTATCATAGGGACGCCGATACAGGAAATCCTGAGACGGAATTATCAAACGATGACAGATCACGGATTCGAGGTGTCGCCAAGAAGAAAGAGAGCAGCAGTCATAGCGATATTAGCCAGCAGAAATGCTATACATACCTATCTAAAAGACGGAAAGACCGACACATTCGACGATATCATAGAAGACTAATCATGACAATCAGTGTACAGTATTTGACATTATTTTAACAAAAATGTCAAATGTATGTTAATTACAAAGACATAATAATATTGAAATAAGTAGACAAAAATATATGCATAAATGCTCAATAAAGAGACGATAGACTATTTTACATGATAGCTATAGGCATGAAAGCCATCAAGCATCTCTTGATCAACATCATTGTGAATGGGGCAGTGTTGTATGCGATAGTCAATTATGTCCCGGAACTCGGATTCAAGATCCAATCCATCTACAAAGACACCTATGTCATCTTTGGCGTCTTGGGAATACTTTTCTGGCTTATCAATTCAGTCCTCAAGAAGATCCTCAACATCCTGACGCTACCGGTAAGATTAGTGACACTGTGATTATCATCCATACTGCTCAATATCATTGTGCTGTACATCTTCGAAGTGACAGTAAACTATCTTGATCTAGGCATTACCATACAACTCTGAACATTGACACAGACTATCGTACTCTCACTCATCATAAGCGCAATATACTTTTTAATCAAAAAAATAATATAAAAAGATGAAAACCAAAACGATCTACCTTCTCTTGATCATCTCTATATTTATCTTCTTATGGATACCGTATTTCGAGAATATTGCGACGCCGGTAGCCATAGCTTTCTTCTGAACAGCTCCTAACTTCATAGGAATATATCCATGGATCCTGTTCCTAGGAATGATAGAAGGGGTACTCGTCACCATATACGTCCAAAAAATAATAAAAGATATCAAATACCAAGAGCCACCGAAATTCGATCTCAATCAATAAACAAAAATAGAGTCAAAAGCTTAGAACGCCTTATCTCTTGCAGGTAGGCAAGTGTGTGCGTATTTTAGATTATTAATTCAGGCAGTATTATGAGCAAAACGTACAATGTAACGAGAGAAGTTGCATCAAAATCTTTGAATATATCTACGAGGACTATAGATAGATATATCAAGAGCGGTAAATTATCGTACAAGAAGATCGCGAACAAGGTATTATTGGCTAAAGAGGAAGTTCTTTCGCTCAAACAGGAATTCGCTACGCTTCATCAGGAATTGAGTACAGAGATCATCAATCAATCAGGAACAGCATCTACGACAACGTTATCCGACAAGGGTGATCTAGAAAGCGCCATCGACCAGAAAGTCGAAAAATTCTTTCTTATCTTCAAAGAGAAAGAGAAGATGCTCGAAGAAAAGAATAAAGCGATATTCGTTCTCCAACAGAGAGTCGCTGAGCTCGAAAGTAAGATCCAGCACATGATAGCGCTGCCGGATTATAACAAGGAGAAACAAGAGGCAATCATAGAAAAGCAGAAGCTCGAGGAAAAGATCGGTCAACTCAAGGGCATGATCAAGAATGAGAAGCTCAAGAACCTCATATTCATATGACTTTCATTGATATTCATCGTCGTAGCATGATTCTTCATCCTCAATAGATAGATAGCACACATAGATCTCACATATGACAAAAATCCGGACATGACATCCGGTTTTTTTGTAAGGAAAGAAATAGGATTAAGAGAACATAACGGTGAAAATGTCGGAGAATTCCTGTCTACAAGAATCAAAGGAAGAATTTGCAAGCCGCCTATCGAAATCATAATGGCAGAATTTCACCATATTCTCCAATCATTTCTCGGGCATCCCTAGATAGGTCTCTATATCTCACTTCTTGAGGATAAATACATTGTTCTTATAAAGATCATCGATGTTAGCGATAAGGCGTGTATATTTTTGAGGAAAGACATTCCTGATAGTATCGACAAGCTTATTGTAGTGACGATGAGTTTTCCCGCTTTTCTTGAGTCAAGCATAGTGAGCCCTAGCTTGCTTATAATAATAATTGAGATCATTCTGGGTCATGAAACCATAATCTACGATATTGTCCCGATCGCCGATAAAATATGATTTCAAGCCGAATCTCGCGAGAAATTTGCTTCGCACTTTGTAGCTTCACTTGCCGTTGATGTTCAATATCTCATAATCGGTAAGTTTAGCTTTCCGTTCCGGAGACATATGAAGGTGTTTGAGGTAGAAATCGAAGAAATACGCATCTGTCTCTCATTCAACCATGATGATATTATTGACAAAGAAGATCTTGGCCAGGTTCTCGAATTTGAGAAAGTGCACCAAAGTAGCCTCATCCGAAGAAAGGGTAAAGAACGGATTCTTGATCGAAGTCTCCCCATCGATCTTGGTCACTCTATAGACATTGGAGATATTGTTCTCATTGATGAAGAGAGGAGAGTAGGTAGAAAGGATAAATTGCGTCCCGATATTGATATTCATCTTCTCGATCAATCTTCAGAAACTTCTTTGCATCTGAGGATGGAAATGGATTTCCGGTTCATCGATGACGATGATGCCTTGCCTGAGATCATACCCATACATCGTAAAGATCATGGACAACAGGGATTGCTCTCCATCGCTCAGTTCAGCAAAAGTCTGATGGAAATTAAATTGGTCGATAAGATCAAAGATAAGCAGACCATCAGCATAGTCGATATGCAATGTCTTGTTGAAGTATTTCTTTATGACGGACGATAAGCTGGCATAAAAGCTCGATTCCTCCAACTTTTTGGGATAATCGGCGATATCTGCATCGGTCATCTTGAGCGTAGAATGATCGGAGATGATATTCCGGATCTTCTTGGCACAGAGATAGAATCAGATGAATGCATGATAATCAAGGGAGTCCTTGTTCCCTATGAAGGTATCCCAAGCATGAGGATCTACACGGTTTGAGATTTTTTTGAGGCTTCTGTTCATCCCGATAAATCAAATGCCATTCGCCAAAGGCAACATCGGTTCGTCTCCCTTGCCTCTTTCGATATCGTTGTAGATATCGATAAAAATCTGGATAAGCTCTATAGTCTGGAGATAGAGGAGAACAAATTGCTGTTGCGAAGTATAAGAATCGGCTATATCGACCTTTCTATTCGCGATATCGAACGTACAGGTGAGAGCGAATGAGCTAGGAATAGCATAAATTTCCTGTTCGGAGAATTTCGGATACTGGATATCCAGATCGCTATAGGTCGCCACAAGTGTATTGAGGATATCTGCATGGGTCGAGATATACAGCATGTTATCGTAATCATGCTGAGTCAATATTAATTCCACGATCGCTTGAGAAGGCTTATCAGGAGTCCTGAAATGCGCATGGAGTCACTCAGTGAACTGATCATTGATCGAGATGACCTTGCATTTATCTTTGGATATGCAGGTCCTGTCATAGATATAATCATTGAGGATAGCTACCTTAAGGATCTGTTTGAGTATATGCAAAAATCAGCTTTTACCTGCACCGTTCGGTCAGATAAGCACATTGACGTTATTCTTATCCTTAGTATGGAATTTGACGCCCTCAAACTCATGGAGGTTTGGTTGATAAGGATAACTCAAAAGGTTGGAGATCTTGATAGTGGATAATTGCATACGATGAAAGAGAAAAGGGTATAAATCCGATACACATAAGTATATTCGAAACAAGGTATTTTTGCAAATTATGAGAAGAGCACTATCCTTTGCAAAAAACCTAAATAAGTATACTATAAGAGCTCCGAAACAAAAAAAAACAGGTATATACTATGATCGACAAGAAGAATGCACAGGGAATCTGGAAAGCGATCAAGATATTGAAGACAAGGGATTTCTGGGTAGAGTATATCAGCTTATACGTATCGATCGTCATCGTAACATTGATCGTACAGATGGCTATCATCAAGCAAGATCTGCTCATTATCCTTTTCTGTCTCATCAAGTCATTGATTATGACCGTCCCCAACATCATAGGCATCATCCTAGGAAGACACATTAGGATTGTCACGAACCATTGGTTCCTGGAAACCATTATCTATACGGTGCTCAGTATGCCGTACTTCGAGATATTCTTGATCCATTCCGTCAAGCAGGACATGCATCTGCTGAGGGATATGATCGAATATTATGCGATAGCCTATTTTATCATGGGACTTTTCATCAAACGGTACGTGGATTTCTCGAAACGTTTGATCAACAGGATCTTTGACGG
>CAYSER010000024.1:0-12684 GCA_964430205.1 uncultured Candidatus Peribacteria bacterium
ATTTTCATGAGTGACGACATGAGCATATTACAATACCGGCAGGACGATCACGTTCAGTGATGCGAATCTTTCATGAGCGATATTGTCGTGATTGGATACTTCGTATTATAGCTGAAATTTCCAGAGCGGGTCAACTGTCACATGAACAGGAAGATACTTGTTTACTGTCTATGATAAAGCGTGAAATAGTGATTCAGCAATATTTACCATAGATAAAACGCAACCTACATTCTCATGAGTGACGACATGAGCATATTACAATACCGGCAGGACGATAACGTTCAGTGATGAGAATCTTTCATGAGCAATATTGTCGTGACTGGATAATTCGTATTATAGCTGAAACTTTCAAAGCTGATCCACAGTGACATGAGAATGAAGATATGTGTTTATAGTATATGATATTGTAGGTAATTCAACTTGAGCGACTTTCACTATAGACAAAACATCGCCTATCTTCCGAGGCGTGACTACGTGATCTGTCTACAATACGTGAGTAAGTATAGGGTTCTTGGATACGAATCCTGGTTATACCGGCAATCTGGATGGACAGCCGTATGCGAGCGGTACGCTCATCACCGGTGCCAGCACCCATACCTTTGTCGTGACTGATGCTGCCGGCAATTCCACTGGTGCGACCTTTACCATTAGCTATGTCGGGGTTACGCTTATTACCTGAAGTTTATTGAATATTTCTGCCGACAATGCCGCCGATTCATCCAGCGGATCTGCTTACTCTACATTGACGAATATCATCATCACTGAATGATCAGACGGAAACTTCCTTCCTGGCACGGGTGTCACTCTCATCCTGACTGCACCGACCAACCGGAAATTCAAACCATGATCTGGAGGTATCACCTATAAGGGTGGTGTAGATAATATCAAGAGCGGTTCATTAGCTGTAACAGACTCTACCATCACTGCTACATTGGATATTGTCGGTACTGATCTCCCTGATGCTATCTCCATCACTGATATCCAAGTGCAAGCGATCAGCGGCGAAGTCATCCCTTCTGATGGATATCTGCTTAGGACATGCGGGAATCCAGGAACCGCATCTATCTATAATATCACCTGCGATACTACGCAATTCTATAGATTTTCTCAAGCCCCTGGTGCGGCGACGAAGCTCATCCTTACCTTGCCTGGCCAGACGTTTGTCGACGGTTTCGGTAATTCCGGAACTGCGCTCAATCAGACAGCTAATGTCGCTTTCGATCTTGTAGGACTTACTGCGGTTGATCAATTCACCCATCTTGTGACTTCCTATGCTGGAGATAAGACCATTTCCTATACATGATCCATAGATGGACTTTTCATTACCGGGGTCCACTTCACCAATGGACAATCCACTACGACACTTACGACGACATTGCCGTATCATCAGACTAATATTTCACTGAGCGCTACTGATGGGTCATTGCAAGGCGTTCCGAGCTCTTTGTTCGATAATATTGATAGCAATCCACCTTCGCTCACTTTTGTCCATATCTCTTCTGATAATAGCAATAGCTGAGCATTGGCTAAAGCAGGCGATATCATTACCATTTTCTTTACTTGAAGTGAAGTATTGACGTGAGTGACCGCTACTATCGATGCTTCATCAGCGACCGTAACTAATCTCTGAATGTATGATCGGAAAGCTGAATATACGGTAACTACAGGAACCTCTGAATGATCTATCACCTTCCTGATCGGATATTCGGATCTTGCTGCTACTACGTGATCGACCTCTGCTACCACGGATAGTAGCCTTGTGACGGTAGATCTTACGAGTCCTACTTCTTCTGTTGTCTATGCTCCTGCATCTGGCACTCGGACGAGCGGAAATGTTATAGCGACTTTGACATGATATCTTGAACCTCTCATTGTGACCAATACTTCATGATGATCCTTGTCCTATACCTTTACCTCAAATACCGGTTTCGTTTTCCAATTCACCGATATCGTTGGCAATACCTGATCCGCTTCTGCATCGGTCTCTCGGATTGATAAACAACTTCCTACCTTTGCATGAGTCATCAGCGGGCATGAGTATCATACCTGAGTCAGTATTACCTTTTCAGATGATAATCCATGAGTCACGGCAACGCTCAGCTGAGGTGACTATACGTGAGGGGAGTATATCAGCGGTACGCTGATCACCAGTAGTGGCGTTTATATCTTTGTCGTCACTGATGCTGTCGGTAATACCAATGGCGCAACTTTCACCATAACAATGCCTGATACGATACCACCTACTGCCTACGTCGAATATCTGCCTGCATCAGGTTCATGGACCAGCGGGAATGTCGATTCGATCGTGACATGATTCAACGAAGATATCTCTCGAGTCAATCAGACCGGCTATACCTTCACGGATAATAGCTCTTTCGTCTATGGGTTCACTGATATCGCCGGCAATACCTGATACGCTACAGGTATCGTAACGTGGATCGATAGGGTAGTCCCTACCTTCTCGTGAATCGCATCATGAGGATCCTATGTCGCTAGTGCGACCATCTATTATGCCGATGATCATATCGGATGAGCTATCATCAGCGGATTAGATAATTCATACTATGATGGTAGCTATACTAGTGCTACTACGATCAC
Source organism: uncultured Candidatus Peribacteria bacterium (assembly GCA_964430205.1). Lineage (GTDB taxonomy): Bacteria > Patescibacteriota > Gracilibacteria > Absconditabacterales > Absconditicoccaceae > CAJBLF01. The sequence continues at coordinate 2,599 of CAYSER010000024.1, forward strand.
GCAAACGTGAATCTTCCTCTTTACGGTCTATGATCTGGCCAGTAATAGCACGTGAGCTGTATTCACCATCACTTCTTCACCGGATACAACACCTCCTACCTTGGATGATATCAGCATATCATCAGACAATACCCATACCGATTATGCCGCTATAGGCAATCTCATAACCGTTATGTTCACCTGAAGCGAGGCGTTGTCATGAGTCTATGTGACGATTGATGGTAATGTAGCCACGATAAGCGGATCTGATCTCCTTCGGTTCGGTAGCTATGTGATGACCCTATCAGGACATGAAGGAACCATCCCTTTCACCATCGACTATTTCGATCTCGCCAATAATACCTGATCCCAGATGTCGTGAACGACCGATGCATCCCAAGTGATCTTCGATAAGACATCTCCTATCTTCTCTTGAGTGTCTTCATGATCATCGTATGCTACTGGAGTTATGATCTTCTTCTCCGATGAGAATCCTTGAGTCACGGCAACCCTCAATGCGTCTCCGTACACCAGCGGAACTCTCATTACCTGAGCCAATACCTATACGCTTATTGTCACTGATACTGCCGGCAATACGACTTGAGCGATCTTCGCTATAAGTTACTCAAAGATCTCCATCACTCCTGCTGACGGTGTATCTGATACCTTATCAGCTGATACGGCCGACAACGCTCTCGGTGGATGATCCTATACGACATTGTCAGATATCATCCTCAATGAAGGGGCGCCTACCAACTTTGATCAAGGTACCGGTACGCTGATCTTGACGGCTCCTGATAATCGGCAATTCAATCCTGGCAGCGGAAACATCTCTTGTCAGCTCGGTGCAAGGAATATAAAATCGTGTTCTCTTGTGGTTACCGAATCGACCATTACGGCTACGTTCTTTGTTTCTTGATCTGATCTGGATGATTCCGTCTCTATCTATAATATCCAAGTCCAACCTATCACCGGAAATATCATTCCTTCTGCATGAAATATTCTGAGAACATGCTCGAATCCGTGAACAGCCTCTATCTTCGGTATTGACTGCGATTCGACGAATTTCTGAAATCTGGGTATGGTGCCAGGTGATCCTAGGAATCTCATCATCACCTTGCCTGGTGAGACGTTCGTCGATGGGGTAGGCAATTCCGGCACTGCACTTACTCAAGATGCCGGTGTATCTTTCGATATCGTCGGATTGACTGCTATAGATCAATTCTCTCATATCGCATCGAGCTATGCAGGTAGCAAGACGATAAGCTATACTTGAGTTTCATGAATCTATACCACGGCAGTCTCTTTCTCTAGCGGACAATCCACTACGACGCTGACGACTACCTTGTTTGATGGCTGAACGGGAACGCTCTTTATCACCGCTACCGATGGAACTTTGGTTGGTATCGCGAGTTCTCCTCTTTCTCTAGGAGATACGGATGTCCCGATCATTACTTTGAGTTGATCTAATCCTCAGAATATCGAGATCTGAAACCCATATGCCGAGCTTTGAGCTACTGCCTATGATACTGGCGATGGATGAGATATCTCACCATGGATTGTCATAGATTCATGAACCGTGAATATGTTGGCCACAGGTTCCTATACTGTTGCCTATGATGTCTCAGATACCCATGGCAATACGGGTATCCAACAGATAAGGACCGTCAATGTCGTCGATACGACACCTCCAGTCATCATCATGAGCGGAAGCGCTACGATGGATATTGAAGTTGGATCTTCTTTCACTGATCCAGGTGCTACTGCATCCGATGTGTTCTACGGCGATCTTACGATGAGCATCATCACTAGCGGTACGGTCGATCCTAATACCATTGGCACTTACTCTATAACCTATGATGTCACGGATGTTAATGGCAATGATGCACTCCAACAGATAAGGACGGTCAATGTCGATGATACTATTCCTCCTGTCGTTACGTTGAGTTGAAGTAATCCGCAGTATATCATTTTTTGAGATCCGTATGTCGAGCTTTGAGCTACTGCCTATGATACCTGAGATGGCGGTGATGTTACCACGTCTATCGTGATAGATTCCTGATCGGTGAATCTTTCCGCTACTGGTTCCTATAGCGTATCCTATACCGTCGTCGATGGCCAAGGGAATACCTGACAAACCATCAGGACCGTCAATGTCATCCAGCCAGGCTCTCCAGTCATCACATTGCTTTGAACTACTCCTATCACTATCGAAGTCAGTACCATGAGCTATATAGACTCATGAGCTACAGCATATGATCCTGAAGATGGAGATATCACGAGCAGTATCGTTACGAGCGGTGTGAGCGATGTCAACGTGAATATCGTCGGTACCTATTATATCACTTATGATGTGATGGATTCTAGCGGAAACTCTGCTCCGCAAGTGACTAGGACTATCTCTATCGTGGATACCACCATACCGGAAATTACCCTCAGCTGATTAGCAACCGTCGATGTCCCAATCCATTCCTCATATACTGATGCCTGAGCTACGGCAGAGGATAATTATGATGGCGATCTGACCTCTAGCATCGTCACCAGCGGATCCGTCGATATCGATACTTTGGGTACCTATTATATCACTTATGATGTCACCGATAGCAATGCAAATGACGCAATACAGGTCGTCAGGACCATCAATGTCATCTCAGGTGCCGATCTCACTGATTATTATGCTGCCATCGCTGCGGTCACGGAAAGTGATTTCCTCTCATCTAGCCGATCGATCTATCAATCTGTCGTCGATGCGAATGTCGTGACCAATGCTAATTCCCAGTGAGAAGTGGATGCTGCCACTGCGAATATCCTAGCGGCGCAAGCTAATCTAATCCTCAAGGTTACGTGATCAGAAGTCTTTTCCGGCAATGTTACTTTGAGCGGAACGGATACGGTCATCAATCATGATGTCTGATTCGAAAATGGTGTAGGAACTGTGATCCTGCAATCCGGTCTGGTGATCTATGGTGTCGATACCTGAGATGTCGCGAATCTGATAATGACGACATGAGATTCCTCGTGATTGACTAATCCTTGAGCATGAGCTATAGATATCTATATGTCATCATCTCCTACTACAACCTTAAAATTCTCGGAACCTGTGAAAATCCAGGTCAATGTATGAACCAATAGTCCAGTCTATCCAAGGATCAAGCATGCCGGCTGAGATCGGTGAATCGATGGATTGACGACCAATTCTAGTGCTACCTGTACCGATGGGTTGCCAGGATCTGCAGATCGCATCACGCTTTCCACTACGGTCACTCCATCCAGCAATATCATGACCATCTATATCTGTTCCGCTTCTACGGTCAGTGCAGTGACCTCTCTCTCTACTTCTGGAGGTTGAGGATGATCGTCAAGTATGATAAAAGATGATTGTCCCGATGGCGATAAATCTCCGAGTTATTATGATGGTATCTGTACCTATGTCACTCAGACTCGGTGAGGCGAAATCCCTGGAATAACTTGACAGCTATGAAATATCACCAATTCTCCCTATTCCGTTGAGCTCAATACTGCATATCTCTATGCTTTCGCTCATGGATTGACTACCCAATCGACTATTCTTTCCGCTGATATGGAAGGATATCTTTTGAGAATGCATATGGCTAAGATGATAACCAACTATGCTACATCTGTTCTCCATAAGGTTCCTGACGACTCTTTGTCATGTGAATTCGACGATATGCGTTATGAATCCCAAGAGATGCAATTCTATGCTAAACTCGCTTGCCAGCTCCATCTCATGGGCATCGGATCTGACGGCAGTGTAGCTGAGAAATTCAATCCTCATGGATTGGTTACGAGAGCTGAGTTCTGAACAGTTCTATCGAGATTGCTCTATGGCGATGAATATGACGGATGAACACCATATTATGCTAAGCATCTGCAAGCGCTCAAAGCCGCAGGCATCATGAGTCATATCGAAAACCCTATGATGAAAGAACTGAGATGATATGTCCTGCTTATGCTGATGAGAGCATCTTCTCACTAAAGCAATGCTTCGTTCTCATATACTAAGCATCAGGAAAAACAGCCCCGAGGCATATGACGGGCTGTTTTTCCGAACTTAGAACAATGATGTGAAATGGTTGAACTTTGCTGCCAACGGCTTCTTGATCTGGGACATATAACCTCCCGAAAAATAATTCCCTGAATAATAATATCCGGTATAAATATCATATATCGCGGTTTCTCCGAGATATCGATGGAGGAATGATTCCGCATAGTCTTCCATAGGTCCTGCTTTCGCGTACTCAGAGACGAATTCTGATTTCGGACATGTCATTTTATTGTTTTTCCGGCAGATGTCCTCAAACGATTTCGTATCCTGATCTTTTGTATAATAGATATAATGACCTATCTCATGTATTGTTATCCCTTGGATATATGCTGTTAGATGATCGATGTATTCATAATTGAAACAGATATTGATATTGAGGATTATGCTTTGAATATCAGCTCAGACCACTTTATTCTTCGGTCAGATCTTCTTGTTGAAGACTGATAGTCCCAATGTCTTCTTGCAGTCCGGAGTATATTTGACCGTAATCTTATTCTTGATCGATGCTATATCCGATGAGGAGAGTATCTGTTTGTCTTTGAGCCTCTGGATGCTTGCAGTAATCACATTATCTGAGAGCTGGACTATCTTATCGCTGATTTCCCTGCTATATGTTCATGGCGTATAATAGGTCTCATAGATCCTCGTGTCATTAATGCTAAGTCTGTTTTCATCTGTAGCTTGCACCCTAGTCCTTATTATCTGTTCATCCAACATCGGTCAAAGAATGGTGTCATTCTTCCTGTTGATGCTTTCGTAGACCGCATTCTGTGACTTGTCCAATTCTGATCATTTGAGTATCGAGGCAAACTCATTCCTCGCTTCGTCTGTCATCGCATAATCGATATATTTCTGTTGGCAGAAGTTACCCTCATCTATGGGAGATGTTCCCATCTGTCTGACATGCATCTTATACCTCTCGAAAATCCTTCACAGCGCTTCGAGCTTCTTCATCTTCTGTGCCGGAAGTCATGCTATGTTCTGCGTGATGATCTCTTTGATGCGTTTGTCTATGTCTTTGCTCACATACTCCGGACAATAATGGTTCAATGTGTCTTTGAGCATCTGATAATCGATGCTTTGATAGATGGTTGATTGCGGTATCTTCACTTTATTTTCTAGATACGTGATTGCATCTCTCAGGTTGGTGAAGTTGATCTTACAGGTGGAGAGCGGTATGAGCTTTTCATTGTTTATACAGATCGATTCTACTGCGGCGAATGTAGGATGCCGATTGTAAATATCGAGCACGGCAAGTATCGCAAGTACCACCTTTAGCACCACTACCTTGAAGAGGAAAATCTTGACGAAAAAAAGATAGCTCAGGAGGTATCACATGGATGCATAGATGTATTTCTTGTGATGCCTTGCGAAATGCTGGCCGATTCTGTATGCATTGTGCTGTATCTGGGGGTGAATCTTGATCATAGCAATCTCTATGGATTAATGCAGTAGTTTCTTGAGTAGGAATATATTCAGTGTACTAGGTTTGAGCCTGAGATCGAAGTCCACGATGCTTCCTGTACACTCCAGATCGAGCTTTTCGCCGAATTTTGCGTGGATAATGTTCTGCAGCGGCAAGATGATCTTCCCTACCATCTCATTCTTGTTTTTGCTGTAACTGGATGCCGGAAGCTGTGTATTATTGATATATCTCCCCATATTTTCGAAGAGCATCCTTATCACTTCGATGGTCCCTGAATGTGTAAGGATCTCCTTGTGTGTAGCCACCTCGTTGTTGATGATGATCTTGTTGTCGATACAATCGAAGATGATACTATCCCCGTTCTGTTGTATCAATTCCCTGTGTTTCCCAAGGATCTTCTTCTGTGGATATCTTTCTGATAACGATCAGCATTCCAATATCGCATCATTCTCCTTGAGATAGCTCGATATGATGTTTTTGTCCAGATATTGCTCGATGATCGGATGATCGATGCTGATACCGTCTTCCCATGACATATAGATGGTATTGATTGTCGTATATCCGTGCCTCATCATCTCTTCTATCACGTTCTTTATTGTTTCCCTGCTTGTCTGTGCTTTGGTGACACACAGGAATGTCCCTCATGGCTTTCCGCTGGAGATGGGTATAAGGCCCATCCTCTCATTATTGAATATTCTCTGTTTCTTGAAAGTAGATACAATATCCCTGTAGACATCCATATAATCTTCGATAAGTACCTGTTGCGATCATAATTTGCTTATCTGATCCAAGAAGATATTGATCGTCTGTTCATTGGTCGGATTTGCTAACATATATTTTCCTGCTTCCATGATCTTGGCGAAGAGGAAATTCACGTAATCCTCAAATATGTTCGGATTCTTCTCTCCTGTCATATAATACGCATTTATCTTATCGTAATCTTTCTGTGCCTGCATATAGGTATCCCCATTATAGAATTCATTGAAGCTTGATCAGAAACTCAATATGCTAAAGTCCAGTATTTCCCTTATTATCGGGAAGTTCTGATCATGGCATATGTTATTTCCTATCCTGACGAGTTTAGGATTGCTCTTCTCGAGGAATTCTTCGTTGGGGAATGTCTGGCACATGTTCCCATTATCTATCATTGCGGTGAATAGTATGCTTTGGTTGATATCTGCTGGATCTATTCCTGTTATCGATGCAAGCATATTGACCGCCATGTCGCATATGCTTTTATAGATCTTGTTTTTGAATAGGTCATCATACTTCTGTGATTCCTCTAGTTGTTCTGGCATCACTTTGCCTCAGAGCAAGTGTATCGCCAATGAGATCAGCAGTGCCTGGATGGTTGATATTGCTGCTCCGACGCCTATCTGAGTTTCTGAAAGTATCATGATATCCACACCATTTTCTATCCCGTTACTATCCAACATCTTCCTTATGGTGTCGATCATCTTCTCGTACATGGTCGTACCTTGTATAATCTTCATGTTGTCTACATACGTGAATTCTTTATCGATAGGATTGAATTCCTTGTATTCTGTGAAATGTATCTCTTTGTCTTCCCTGATATTGATCCCCATATACATCTTTGTCGGGAGCTTTTGGCATATCTTTCGTTTGATACCTGCCGTATGGGTGATGTTTCATCGATTATAGACGTTAGCACAGCTGATAATAAGGTTGCTTCTAGTGAAAAAATCCTCGTAGGTTTCAGGAAAGTTCTTTTGAATATGAAATGAATTCGTGATGACTCTTTGGGACATGAGCGTGGATTATTGAGTAAAGACTCATCTTTCCTATCATGCATTAATGGATGATCCTCTTTATCAATCATATAGTGATGCTGCTTGGCATAAGCCTCATATCGAAATCGATGATGTTTCCTGTACATTCCAGGTTCAATCTCTCTCCGAATCTCTTCTGCACCATTTCTTGCAATGGCACTATGATCTTTCCTACCATCTCGTTCTTGTTCTTGCTGTAGCTCGAAATCGGCAGTTTAGTGTTGTTTACATATTTCTCCGCGTGTTCGCAGAGTATCCTCATAATCTCTACGGTACCTGATTGCGTGAGGATCGTCTTATGATTCATAATTTCATTGTTGATATAGATCTTTCCATCTATGGTATCGAAAAGGAGTATATCATGTGCTTCATTCAATAATTCCCTATGTTTTCCTATGACTCTGCTTTTCTCTTTTTTCCCCAAACCTATGGTTTCTATGATGGTATCATTATTCTTCGCATATGAAGAAACAATGCCATGATCCAGATATTGCTCGATCCTGATGGGATCATGGCTTATTCCATCTTCCCGTGAGAGATATTGAGCATTTACTGTAGGATATCATTTGTTGCGCAATGCTTCTATGGTCTTTTTGATAGTGATCCTGCTTTCGCTATGCTTGGTGATACAGAGGAAAGTGCCTCCTTGTTTTGCACTTGAGATCGGTATGGCTCCCAAGATCTCATCCTCATGGACCATCTGATTATTGAACTCTATCTGGATATGCTTCAATGGACCGTTGTACGTTTCTGTATGTGTCTGTTCTATGCTCAAATTATTGATGCTCTCGAAATACAGCTCTATGGTTTGATTATTCGTGGGATTGGATATCACTTTCCTTTCCGTATTGATGATCTTGGCATAATGGAAGTTTATGCATTCCGTAAATACATTGATGTTCGTCTTTTTGATCTTATATCGTTCCTGCAGATCATGATATTGCTTCTGTAGATTTATATACAAGTCATGGTTATAGAATTCTCCGAATGCATGTCAGAAATTGATGATGCTGAAATCGAAGATCTCCTCCTTGTTTGTAGGGAAGTTCTCTGCGGTCATCTTATTCTCGAATTTATTATTATCAGAATATCTCTTCAGATATTCCTTGTTGGGAAATGCTAATCAAATGCTTCGATTGTTTACGGCAGCGGTGAAGAGTATATCATCATTCACTTCATCTTTCTCCATCCCTGTGATGATGCTGATTCATTCCTTCACTTGTTCATTGATATATGCATATTCTTCGCTATTTATCAGGTTTTCCAAACTTTCTGGGCTTACCTTACCTCATAGGATCATCGTCGCGATCGTAAATGCTATCATTTGCATACTCTCTATCGCTGTTCACGTTCACATCTGATTCTCCGAAAGGATCATTATGTCTATCCCTTGAGAGATTCATTTTTCCTTCAGTTTCCTCTTTATCTCTCCTTTCAAGGTGTCGATCATCTTGGTATTCTGTAGTATGTCCAAATCCCTTTTTATGAAACATTGCTCCTGGTTATTGAATTCTATGTAGCTCTGTACATTGATGCTATCATTTTTTCTCAGGTTTATGCCAATATATAATTTCGTCGGAAGCTTTTGCGCAATCTTCCATAGAACTTCTTTGCTGTGCGTAACATTTCATCGGTTGATGATTTGCGGACAGCTGATGATCAGGTTGTTCATCGTAAAGAATTCTTCGTATATCTCAGGGAATATACGTTGTAGGTTGTCGGAATTCATGATGATTCTTGATCACATGGCACTACGGTGGATAAGTAAAAAACGCTATCCTTCCTGTCATGCATATGAGCTATTTTTGTTTTTTTTATGATCTTGCTGGTATGATTTTTTCACGGACGTTTCTTCAGTTCCCCTTTATGATGAATTTCCATGAAATAGCAAAGAAAATTCTAAGAATTTTTTGAACTTTATTAGAACATCATGAAAAAGAGGCGTTTTTTGCCTCTTTTGGTAAGGTATTTTATTGACTTTGACTTATTTCTTAATGATAGCCTCGATGGCAGCGAAACTCATATCCTCCTTTTCGTTGATGAGAATATAGAGCTCGTCACCTGATTTACCCTTGAAGAAGGTTACGGCTGCTTGGTTGAGGAAATAATTTTTGCCGTCGTCGGTGATGGCAACGAATTTATTGTCATCGGTCTTGGAGAGTATTGCTCTGATGTGCTTCCTTTCGACCGGTTGGATGAGCTTGTAGATGAATTTTCCATCTTCGAGGATCTTGAGTTTCAGCAGATCCCCTGGTACCAGTTTAGTCTTACTCGAATAGTTCAGAGGTACCGGATATTTCTTCTGATCAGCGCCGACCATGAAGTATCCATCGAATTTCCCTTCTACCACTTGTGCATTCTCTTCCGAGTAGCTCTTGAGCTCTTGCGTGCCCATCGTCTTTTCCGCATCCTTGAATTCCATACTTTCAGGATTTTCCGGATCGAATTTAGCTAGCTGATTGAGCGCGAGCCTTATCCTCTTCATATCATTCTCCATGTTTCCCAAGAGGTTCTGGATGAATTGGATCATCTGTTGATGTTTCTGCATCATCTCTTCCTTGTTTGCTTTTTTCGGAGCAGCAGGTTTAGCGGCCGCAGTAGCTTTGGGTGCAGTAGGTTTAGGTGCAGTAGGTTTAGCTGCTTTGGATTCTTGTTTCGCTGCTGTTTTTGTTTCTGCCATATTTTGTTTTTATGAGATAAAGGGTTTCAACGATCAAATACTTCAACAATCAAACGAGGTCATTTCACTTATTTGCTTTGTCGCTTATTCGTTTCGTTGTCATCAAGTATATTGGTTTTCTGGATTTATGCAAATTTTTTTGTAT
>CAYSER010000025.1:0-11612 GCA_964430205.1 uncultured Candidatus Peribacteria bacterium
AAGACCAAACCCACTTCGTCCGAATATTGAATTTTTATCCATCATTCAATACTCAGCATATCCAAAAGTCTCTTATGCTTCGACTACTTTATCTTTAGTCTTGCTCTTGATCGTAAGCACCTGTTTCCCTTTGTAATATCAACATACAGGACACACCCTGTGAGCTAGCTTCTTTGCGCCACAGTTTTTGCAGATCATGATCTTGTGAGCATCAACCATTCTCTGGATATTTATCCTCTCCCGAGTGGAATGTCTTTGACGTCCTTTGGCTTGGGAGATCTTCTTTTTTGGTCAGATTGTCATTACTTCAACGATAAAACGATAAAACGATAAAGCGATGAAACGACATACCGATAAAGCGTTTAAGCGTTTATGCGTTTAGTCGTTTGATCCAATTATTTCACATCTACAACGGTCTTGAGATATTTCCTTCCGTCGAATCTAGCCACCTTCTTCTTGCTGAATGTCACTGTCCCATCGATTTTCGCATGTACAGAAAAATCGTTACCGAGATAGGTATTTTTCCCGCATTCGTATTTAGATCCTTTCTGTCTGATGATAATATTCCCCGCTACCGCTTGCTGTCCTCCGAACACCTTGACTCCCCTATACTTAGGTTTCGAATCTCTAAGGTTTTTTGCCGATCAACCGGCCTTTTTGTGTGCCATTACTTCATAACTAATTTGATAAAATTTCGTAATTTATTGATTACGAATTACCAATTGCAAATTCAAAATGTGGGACCGGGATCTGCAATTGGGTAATTTTATAATCCATGTGCATGACTTTGTAATTATTCCCTTATATTTTTCAAGCTTTACTTAACAAATACGCATTATTCTTGGATATTGACCCCATGATCCTTCCTGTACACCTCACCGACCGGCAACAACCTTCCGATGATCACATTGGACTTGAGATCAGAGAGCTTATCGACTGATCATTTGAGCGATGATGCGACCATAACCCTGATCGTTTCCTGGAATGATGCGGCAGATAGCCATGAATCCGTTTCCTTCGCGATATTAGTCAATCCGAGCGATAATCTTTTCCCCTTGGCTGGTTTCCTGCCTTCCTCTTCCAATTCCTTATTGACCTTGATGAATTCCTCGTACTTCACATAAGTTCCTGGAATAAAACTACTATTTCATGAATCTTCGATGAACACTTTGGAGAAGAGCTGTTTCACAACAACCTCGATATGCTTATCGTTGAGGTCCTGTCCCTGTGATCAGTAGACCTTCTTGATCTCCCTGATGATGTATTTCTGAGCTTCAAGATCGCCCACGATATCTTTGTATTCCTTGATAGATAATGCTCATGTCGTAAGGATTTCTCCCTTGAACACCTCTTCACCGTCTTTCTTGATAGGATTGAGACCGGTGATCGATTTGACGTATTCCTCTTGGATACCCAATACGATATGATCAGCTTTGATCTCCAATACCTTTCATCCCTCCTTCACCTTGAGCTTGCTCTTCCCTTTTGAGGCAAATGTTCAGCCTTTCTTCATCTCTTCGCCTTTCTTAATATCTACTTTATATCCTGGTTTGAGCAAATAGTTCTTTCTCTGATACTCGGAGATTACTTTGACATATCTTACTTTGTTCGTCTCGTAGAATGCTACCTTACCATCGAATGGTGCAATGATAGCGGGCGTTTTCGGATCCCTCACTTCAAAAAGCTGTTTGACCCTATCGATACCTTGTGTCGTTTCTCATCCTTTAGCGACTCCTCCCTCATGGAACGTATCAAGAGTCAACTGCGTAGATGGCTCTCAGATAGATTGCGCTGCAATGATTCAGACTGGCACTCCGATCTCGACCATCCTTCTCGTAGAAAGATCTGTCCCATAACATTTTTGGCAGATTCCGCTTATGCTATGACAGACCAAAGGCGTTCTCACCTTCACTTCCTCTATGTTCAATTCTTGCAGCAATTGGATATTCTCCTTATCCAAGAGATCATCCTTGCGCAAAACCGTGTTCTTCTTCTTGTCCAGTATATCTTCGGCCAATACCCTACCACTGATGAGTGTATAGAAGTTCTCTCATTTGAGCTCTGATTCTTGTTTGGAGAATACGACGTACTTGTCTGTTCAACAATCATGTTCCCTGATAATGACCTCCTGCGATGCATCGCAAAGCTTCCTTGTCAGATATCATGATTCAGCAGTTCTCAATGCCGTATCCGCTTTACCCTTCCTTCCTGCATGGGCAGAGATGAAGTATTCGATAGGACGAAGCCCTTCTACGAAGGAATTCTTGATAGGAAGCTCGATAATCTCTCCTTGCGGATTGACGACCAATCACTTCATACCTGCGATCTGCGTCATATGTGTCTGCGATCATCTCGCTCATGAGTCTACCATTGTATAGAGATCCTGGCCTGGTCCTGTGATAGATTTCAGGCTATCCTCAATCTTCTTCTTCACGTCGCTCCAGATCTTGATAATGAATCTGTGCTTCTCCTCTTCGGAAAAGAATCACTTGAAATAATATTTATAGACTTCATTCGCTTTGCTATCTCCATATCTAAGCTCTTCCTCTTTCTCCTTAGGAACCTTCATATCGAGGATATTCACCGAAGTGGATCCTAGGGTTGCATATTTGAATCAGAAATTCTTGATATCATCAGCAACGTTCACTGTCTGCTGCATTCCGCATTCATCGAATATCCTGCTGAGCAGTCTCTTGATATCCTTGTTTTTGAGCTTAGTGTTTATGAATCTGATTTTCTCAGGCAATATGGAATTGAAGATTACCCTGCCTACGGTAGTCTCTATCGGTTCATTATTGAAATTGAGTATGATCTTGTCCTTGACGAACACCTCTCCGTTCGCATAGCTTTGGAGGACATTCTCTATATTTGGGAATACTCATGTCGTAGGCTTTTTCTTCCATTCCTCTTCCGTAAGATATTGCGGAGTCCTGTAATCATAGAAATCCGTAAGATAATAGACCCCGAGTACCATGTCTTGTGAATGCGCGATAGTCGGTTCTCCTGATCCAGGCTTCAAGATATTCTTGTCAGCAGCTATAAGCTCTCTCGCCTCTCTTTGCGCCTCGTCGGAAATCGGCAAATGGATAGCCATCTGATCTCCATCGAAGTCCGCATTAAATGAAGGACACACGAGAGGATGAATCCTTATCGTCTTTCCTGGCATCAATTTGATCTTGAACGCTTCTATGGAAAGTCTGTGAAGCGTCGGAGCACGGTTAAGCAATACCCGTTTGTCCTTGATGACCTCTTCCAGGAACTTCAGTGCCAATGGAGATTCCTCCTTGATGAGCTTCTCAGCCTGCTTAGGCGTATATACGATCTTCTTCTCTATGAGTTTCCCTATGATAAATGGCGTAAACATCTTGACTGCGATATAGATAGGCAGTCCACATTCATCAAGCTTAAGCTCAGGTCCCACCGTAATGATTGACCTACCGGAATAATCGACCCTCTTTCCGAGCAGATTCTTCCTAAAGATACCCTCCTTACCTGATAGCATATCAGAAAGCGATTTGAATACCTTGATACCTGCACCGCTACCGCCTGCTGCACCTGACTTCTCTCAGATCAAGAGGTTGTTTACTGATTCCTGTAGCAATCTGATCTCATTCTTCTTGACAACATCAGGCATACCTACCTGGATCATCTTCTTTAACCTAATATTCCTCATGAGTACACGTCTGTAGAAGAGATTCACGTCGGATGAAGCAAATTTTCCTCATTCCAGCTGCACTACTGGCCTCAAATCAGGAGGTATCACTGGCAATTTCCTTATCACCATATTTTCAGGTTTCACTCATGATACATGCAGATTGATCAACAATTTGATCAATGAGATCAGTTTTTTCCTCTGTTCATCAGATTTGGTAACTTTGAACGTCTCGATGTTCTTCTTAATCTCTTTCTCTACGTCGATATTTTGCAATAATCTCAGAATTGACTCAGGACCTGACTGGAATACAATAAGGTTTGAGAATCTAGCGAATATGTTCCTATAATCGTTTTCGAAAATGGTCGATCCTACTTCAAGATCAGCTACGATGGACTTGATCCTATTAAATTCCTTCTCCAACGTATCCTTATTGTCGTTGAAGAGTTTTTCCAATTCCTTCGCTTTCTTCGGATTATCTTTTTCCTTCTCTACTTCAGTCTTATAGAGCTCTTCCAGCTCCTTTATCTTTCCGTCGAAATCTTCCTTAATCTTCTCCTTTATTTTCTTCTCGAAGTCTTTGTCGAGCTTCTGGACTAGGATATACTTCACGAAACTGAGTATCTTATCGATCTCATTGGAAGAGATCCCGAGTAATTGATTGACTCCTCCGGAAGGGCTTGATTTATACCGGACATGGAGCAAAGGCACAGCAAGCTCTATATGTCACATCCTTGATCTCCTCACTCTGGACGTAGTCACTTCTACACCGCATCTTTCGCATACGATACCCTTATATCTCACTCCCTTATATTTCCCGCAGCTGCATTCATAATTCTTTACAGGTCAAAAGATGGATTCACAAAACAATCCTCCTTGCTTAGGTTTCCCTGTCCTATAATTCACGGTGTCAGGATTATCAACTACTCCATGTGACCATTTCTCTATATCTTCCACGGAAGCGAGCCTTACGATCAATCCCTCGAATTTTGTTTTGTTCATACCGAATCGTTAAGTAAGAAAATAAATGACTACGTTCGTTATTATTCCAGTTCTCAGAAATCTTCCATCTCCTGTATGACATTATCGATAATTTCATCTTTCTCTTGTCCTGTTTCCTCATCGGCGATAACCGTCTCTTCGCCTTCCCCTGTGATAGAGCTCTTCATCACTCATGAAAGTCAGAGATTCACTATCTTCTTGATCCTGTCCTCTTGTACGATCTCGAGTTCTTCCACACTCAGCGGTTCGATATTCTGGCACAATCCTTTGAAGAGGTAGGTCAATAAGTTGAATGATTCTGGTAATCATCCGATCTTAGGCTTCTGACCTTTGATAATTGATTCATATAATTTATTTCTTCCTATGACATCATCAGATTTTACGGTAAGCATCTCCTGAAGCGTATATACCGCTGAATATGCCTCTAGCGCCCGGACTTCCATTTCTCCGAACCTCTGTCATCCTTGTCTTGACTTTCCTCAGAGTGGCTGCTGCGTAATCAATGAATATGGTCCTACGGATCTCGCATGGATCTTATCTTCAACCATATGTACGAGCTTGAGGATATGCATATATCCTACGGTCACTTTCTGGTCATACTTGCGGCCATTCTCTCCGTTGAAGATATTGAATTTCAAGTCACTGAGTCCGCACATCCTAGTGAATTCCGTAAGATCTTCTGATGAAAACTTAGAGAATGTAGGCACTGCGAATTTGACTCAGAAATATTTCGCTATATATCCGAGCTGGGATTCGAACAACTGTCCCATGTTCATACGGGAGATAACTCAGAGCGGATTCAATACGACATCGATTGGCTTTCCATCCTCAGTAAATGGCATATCTTCTTCAGGCACCACGATAGAAATGATACCCTTATTTCCGTGCTTTCCCGCTAATTTATCTCAGACTTCGATCTTCCTTGTGCTTGCGACATAGACCTTGATCTTTTTCCTGACTCCCGCCATGAGATTGTCTCATTTCTTCGCGTCGAGGATAACAACATCTATGACCTTGCCTTCATTGCTTCCTGAAGGGACGTATAATGAAGTATCTTTCACATTCTTCGATTTGTCTCCGAAAATCGCCTGAATCAGTTTCTCTTCAGGTGTGAGTTCCCCTTCTGACTTAGGAGTGATCTTACCGATTACGATATCGCCTCACTTTACGATAGATCCTATCCTGATAACTCCATCATCATCAAGGTTTTTGAGCTTACTCATAGAGACTCCTGGAATATCGTTTGTTGTTTCTTCAGGTCCGAGCTTAGTATCAGCGACTTCAATCTCATACTCTTCTATCTGCACAGATGACAATTCATCATCCTTCACCAATCTCTGTGAGATGACGATCGCATCCTCATAATTATATCATTTCCATGGCATGAACGCTACTCTGAGGTTCTTTCCCAATGCCATCTCTCCTTCTACGGAGCATGGTCATTCTGCGATCAAATCGCCTTTATTAAGCTTTTGGCCTAATGAGACTCTTGGCACTTGCGTCATGCACGATTTACTATTTGATCTTGCGAATACTATCAATGGATATTCCTTGATTCCTGTCTTATATTTTACCTTGACTCTCTTTCCGTCTACATAGATCACTTCGCCTTCGGCCTCTGCCTTGATGACTGCATGGGTCATCTGCACAATATCCCTTTCCAATCATGTTCCCACCAATGGTGCGTCGTTCTTGAGCAATGGTAACGCCTGCCTCTGTTGGTTAGTGGCGATGGATGCACGGACCGCATCATTATGATCTACGAATGGGATCAATGATGTGTTCGGCGAGAATATCTGTGAAGGATTGACATCCACATGAGTGATATCGCCCACATGGAACATGCCCATCTCATTGAATTGCCTTGCAGCAACACGGACTTCCGTAATATTATTGTACGCATCGATAGGTGTTGTAGCGTCAGCGATACAGCATTTTTCATCCAGTTCTGGAGAGATATATTCCACTTCGCTCGTAAAGAATGGCTTGACCGCTATGGACTTGCCTAGTTTCCCGTACATTTTCTCTATCTCCTTAGCTGCTTTCTCATCGATATAATGATCTTCTTTGACTATCACTTTCTTCAGCTGCTTGCCTTTCGCATCAAGCTCGCAAATATCACGATGTGCAATCCTATTGATCAAGAGATCTTTCTTCGGCTCCACTTCACGATATAATTTCAATGCTGGCGTCTCTAGGAATCATTCGTCGTTTACGCGAGAATATAATGATTGATAGATAACGAGTCCGATATTCTGTCACTCAGGCGTCTCGATAGGGCATATCCTTCCGTAATGCGAAGGATGCACGTCACGCACCTCGAATTTAGCCGTCTCTCTCTTGAGGCCTCCAGGTCCGAGTGCTGTTATCCTTCTCTTATGCTCGATTTCAGACAATGGATTGATCTGATCCAAGAATTGTGATAATTGCGAAGTAGCGAAAAAGCTCTTCACCGCATTATCCACTATCTTAAAATTCACCAAATCAGTTATCTTGAGAGGATTCTCGAGATTCAAAATACTTAGCTTACCCTTGATGCTCTTCACGAATTTCCTCATCACCGGCTGAAGATGAGCATAGAGGATCTCTCCCATGGACCTGATACGCTTGTTCGAGAGATGATCAGAGTCATCTATATAATATCCCTTCTTGAAATTGGAGAGATGAAAGAGGTATTTGAGTGCCGCTATCAAATCTTCTCCGTCAAATATATTAGCGATGTCGCCATCAAGCGGTTTATTGATTCACAATTTAGCATTGATTTTTCTTCTTGCGATTCTTCCCATATAGATCCTATCTGGAGAAAGAAATTGATTCTTGATATAACTGAGTGCACTTTCCGCATCGATCAGTTCTCCAGGCCTTACCTTGTTGTAGATGAATTCAGCTGCAGACAACGCATCAGTCGTCGTATCTTTCTTGAGCGTCGTTTCGAGGTAATTAAAATCCTCATCATCGAAACAATTGTTAAAATACGCTCTTATACTTTCATCATTTTCGATTCAGAATATCCTCAAGAGCGTCGTGATAGGGAACTTCCTGGATTTGTTGATCCTTGCTACCACCACTCATGATTTCTCTGTCTGGACCTCTAGCCATGGACCGTTTTCCGGTATGACCTTGAATGAATACCTGAATTCTTTTTTCGTGTAGAAAATACCGTATGATCTGATGATCTGAGATATGATAACTCTCTCGACTCCATTGATGATATATGAAGCAGATGGAGTCATCAATGGCAGAATACCTATATTTGCGCGTTTACTAAATAATGTCTTCTCCGTTTTCTTCTTTCCATCATCATGAACCTCGCTCAATTTTACCTTACCGGTTATGATACCTCCATACGTCAGTTCCTTCTTCTTGCAGGTCTTGGCATCATCGATCGGGTCAGAGATCTTGATATCGTCTATCTCGACATACATTTTTTCTCCTGCGATATCCCATACCGGATTTATGTTACTGAAAAGCTTATGGATATATTTCTTGATGAAATCATCATATCCTCTCTTCTGAAGATCCAACAAATCAGGGAAACTTGCAAATTTCTTGGGGCTACGCAAAAAAATCCTGTCTCACTCCCTATAATAATCCTTGAGGATCTCAGGTATCTTCGCTGCTTTTGTCGGTTTGTGCACGATTTTTGTAGGGGTATTGGCCGCTACAGTCTTTGCGGGACTCTTGCGTCCGACAGCAGGTTTGGTTGCTTTATTGACCGTGAGCTTAGCCGGTTTGCTTGTCTTGGCGTTCTTTGCAGATGATGTCTTTGTCTTCTTTATCTCTTTTTTCGCTTTAGGAGTTTTTTTTGGTTTCATACGGTTATCTTTGATAAGAAAATAAACAAATGCATATGTTCCTTATGTCAGGCGATCAAAAATTTCCTTCCCATAAAAACAAAAAAATTCAAAAATCGGATTACGATCTTTGAACGGACAATTGTTTCCTTCCTTTTCTCCTCCTTCTACTCAGCACTGCCCTTCATCATGCAGTCACCATCCTTTGCCTGAAACCGTGTTTGCCTATCCTCTTGATCCGAGAATATTTTCTCACCCTTCTTAATTTACTAGCCATCTTACCTTATGATAAATGATAAATCTCAACTAACAACTAATAACTAACAATTAACAGTGAAGACATTCTTTATTCAGCAATGGTTAGTTGCCTGCTTGCCGCCTGCCTGTCCGGTAGTAGGCAGGTATAGAGGTTCACTGTTAGTTGTTCACTATTTCTTGAACGGTATAAATCCGAGCTCTCTCGCCCTGAGGATAGCTGTCTTGAGCTTCTTCTGTGTGCTTACTGAACTATTGGTGTATTCCCTTGGCTTAATGTCGCCGAATCTTGTGATATATTTCTTGAGCATGCTCACTGATTTCCGATTGATATATTTCTCATTTTTCTTGTCAGAGAAAAAGGCCACTTTCTGTCAAAGTTTCTTGATGTCCCATGTGTCTATGATTGTTTTCAACTCATCATTCACTTTAGCGAAATTAACGAATTCATCGTTCTTGTCCATCTTAAAAATAAAGTATCTCTTGATCTCTTTACTATATAAGACGTTCTTCTTGATGATATCTAGGTCTGCAGGTTCAGCTTGAATGCCGTAAGAATATACATATGCCTTATCATTTCAAGCTTTATTGCCTAGATTATAGGCTAACTGTTGTAGTCCAATATCATCCTGATGAACGATATTCTGCTTGATGAGCTTCTCAAAATCAGCTACCACTTCCTTGCGATTGGTCTCTGATAAAGATGCATCAACCAACAACACTACATCATACTTTTGCATATCACTTTTTTAAATATTAAAACCGATTATTTGATTGCTGATCGCAAATTGCAGATTATACTCTGTAATCAGTAATTTGTAATTAGCTTCAAATCGCCATCCTGACGAATGCAATGACCTTCATGTCTGCAGGCAATATCTCCTTGATTCTCTTGGCGCCGTCCCTGATGTATTCCTGCTCTAGGAGCACTACATCAGCCAACGCTTTCCTGATCTTACCTTCTACAATCTGGGCTATCATAGCCTCCGGCTTGCCGGCTGCCTTGAGTTCAGCTGAGAACTCTTCCCTCATCTTAGCTATCTCATTCTGATCTACATCATCATACGATACATATGTTGGATTCATGGCGGTAACCTGCAATGCGAGTTCCTTAGCGATCTCATCATTGCCGCCTTCGTAGAAGACAAGCGTAGCTACCTTATTCCCTGGGTGATTATAGATATATGGTTTCTTCTTAGTAACATAGACTTCTCCAATCTTCATATTCTCGCCAGTCTTTCCCATAAATTCCTTGACCTCATTTTCTACGGTCTCCGCCAATGCTGGATCTAACTCCGAGAGTGAAGTGACCTCATCAGACCCTTGTGCGATCTTAGTAAGCACAGAATCAAATAATGCTTGGAAATTTTCGTTCTTGGCTACAAAATCAGTCTCACATAAGAGCTTAAGACCTACTGTCTTCTCGTTCATCTCAACGATTTTTACGATACCTTCCTTAGTATCTCTTTCGGCTCTGTTCCCTGCTTTGGCGATACCTTTCTTCCTGAGTAACTCTTTCGCTTTCTCAAGATCATTCTCTGCTTCCGCCAACGCTTCCTTACAGTCTTTGAGCGGAGCAAAAGTGATATCCCTCAATTGCTTGAGCAGCTCTATATTTCCCATGATGCTTTTTTATATGATAAAGCTCTTGTGTCTATTTTTGGATTTCTGGAGTGTTTGGCTCCTCTTTGTTGGCTTCGAATAATGTCATGATCCACTCACCCAAACCGGCGAATATCGCCAACTTATTCTGTTCGTTGATAGTATATTTACCATCCCAAGCGCGTTTGACGAATATACCCAGGAACACCACCATAATCAATACTAGAAATATGGGCAAGTATCTGATCAGCGGGATGAACATGAATATGGAAGTAGCCACCACGAGAAGAAGAAACGAAGCCCGCCATCATAATGCTTGTTTGAGATGGAATTGTTCGAAATCGCTTTTCTTCTGATTATTGAAAGCTACGACGATAATCCCTATCAAGAGATACATCATCACTGCCCTCTTTTTCTCCGTACTGCTGGGAACATACGCTTCTTGGGTAGGTTCTATCGTCAAAGACGCTCCAGCTTCAGGCGTTTTTGTTTCTTCCATATGGACGCAAGAGAGGATAAATTGCAGTATGGAATTCTCTGATTATTTGGGCAAAAAACTAGCTGAATATACTATTCAAGATGAAATCTACGCTCTTATGACTTCCCATGTTTGCGACAATAATGCTATCTTCTGGCCACCGTCTAGAGAAATTGGTCCCTGCGATGATGATATTCTGGATCTCTGGAGTCTTGGTCAGTTCATTAATGAAATTATCCATCATCTGACCATCGAGCACGATCACCAATTCAGGTTTCTTCGTAAGACCCTTCACTCCTTTGTAGATCTTCAATACCCTTGCGAGCTTTCTCTTGTATACCAATTGTTCTTTCTTGGTCAACGAAAGATAATTCTCCGTATCTATGAAACGAGCCATAGTATTCATTGATTCAATCCTTTTCTTGAGCGTTTCGAAGTTGGTCATGAATCCAGAAGGGAGCTTGTAATTTAGGTAGTTAAACCCATATTTCTCTCCAAGCTTCTCAAGCTCATCCGCGTACATCTTCTTCTCAGATACTACTAATATCTCTTTACCCTCGGCTTTAGCCGTCTGTATCTTTTTCTTTGCGTTCTCGATCTGCTCTATAATGACCTCGGGATTGATCACAGCTATATTGTTCACCACCCCAGCCCGATATTTATTTGTCTTTGGGTGAGCTTCGCTCTTGAGCGTACCAATATGAGCTTGAGCCGCAACGACATCGTTTACCGATATACTCATAATGTTTGCGATTTGATAAATAAAAGACTTTAGATTTTAGACTTTAGACCTTAGATGGAAAAATCTAAGCCTTAAGCACTAAGTTCT
>CAYSER010000025.1:11622-11938 GCA_964430205.1 uncultured Candidatus Peribacteria bacterium
TCAGCTTCCAATTTAGCCTTGATACCTTCAGCATCCTCATACTTCACCTTCTCTTTGATGATGGTAGGAGCCTTTTCGACCAAATCCTTAGCCTCCTTAAGTCCGAGTCCGAGCAATTCCTTGACTACTTTGATGACTCCGATCTTCTGTTGACCGATCTCTGTCAATTCGATATTGACTGAATCAGCATTTCCACCAGCAGCTCCGCCTTCAGCGGCTCCGCCTGCAGCGCCTCCAGCGACTACCATAGCAGCAGCGCTAACGCCAAATTCTTCTTCCAATCCTTTAACCAATTGGTTTAATTCTACTGCACTCA
>CAYSER010000026.1:0-10401 GCA_964430205.1 uncultured Candidatus Peribacteria bacterium
GCCCCGCATCGATCTTGACGATACCGCCTATCTTCACATCATCGACCAATGATGGATAATCACAGAAAAGCCCTTTGGAATCTCTCTGTCACTCATCCGTATAGATCTTGAATAGCTCTCCTGTTTCATACCTGATCGGGGTGTTCAGATATCCTGTCCTAATTTCCGGTCCCTCCGTATCGAGCAGCAATTGGAACTCACCACTAACTTTCTGTTCGACCCCATGGATGATCTCGAGATCCCTTTTTGTCGTTTCATGGGTATAATGAGGAAAATTAAATCTCAATATCCTGATGCCATGGTCATAGCATCTGATGAGCTGAGATTCACTATTCGTAGCGGGTCCTAGGGTCATGATAATATCCGTCATCTCCTCACTAATGAACTAAAAGGATTAATTTTAAATTTTAAATTTTAAATTTTGAATTTATTTTATGATGTACATCTTCTTCTGGTCTGTGAACTCTCTCGCTAGTTGGATTTTACCTTCATCATTAGTATACATCGTGAATATCGGCTCCCCTTTCTTGACCGTTTCCCCGAGCTTCTTGTGGAGATATAATCCGGCTTGCAGATCCAATGGTGATCATAATGTTCTCGCGGTCATGTTCACCACCTTCATATCTATCTCCTTCACTTTCCCATCTTTTTCCGCATGGATGATATGCTGTATCTTTGCTAATTTCAGATCTTCGGATCTTACCTTAGGGTCACCGTGTTGAGCAACAATGATCTTCTGCATCTTCTCTCGTGCCTTTCCACTGATCAGTTGCCCATAGGCAAGCTTTTCAGCTTCTTTTCCTTTTGCCATACCTACGAGCTCGATGAGTTTCGATGCAAGATAGATTGCTTTCTTCTCGAGATCCATGGGTCTTGCAGGATGTTGCTGGAGCACTCTCAATACTTCTCTCACCTGCATCACTGCACCGATTCCCGCACCGATAGGCTGCAATGCCGAGGTCATCTCTACATTAACCTTCATACCGAGTTTTTTGCCCACATATTCGTATTTTTTCTTGAGCCGTCTGGCCGTCTTCATATCAGGCACTTTAGCGGTAGGTCATACCGGGATATCTATCAAGGAATGATTGATCCCCATCGCATATTTCTTCGCCATGATACTGACGATGGTCCTGGAATATGATTGCATCGATAAGGGATATGCTACCTTGATCAGTTTCTCATCGGCAGGAGCGAGATCCAATCATCCGCCTCGGACCAAACAACAGTTGTTCTTCTTCACCAATGCTTCGATCTCTTTTTTGTTGAAGGAAATCCCCATCAGTACGCTTACGCATTCTCCTGTCGCTGCAGGCGTCGTGATCGCCTTGGAGAAGGTCTTCGGCATCTTGATGCCCAATGATGCCAACAATGGGATCATGATCATTGTCGTCTCATTTCCAGGTACTCCTCCCATACAATGTTTATCGGCGACGATTCAATCGAAATGAAGCATTTCACCTGTTTCTGCCATAGACTTTGCCATCCGATAGAGATCCTCATCCTTGGACGGATAGAAAAATCCCATCGCTGAATAATATGTCGTCAGGATATCCGTAAAACGGTTATTGGAGATATCCTTCATAATAGCGAAAATCTCTTTCTGATTGAGCCTTTTGCCGGTCAATCCTTTCTTGAGTGCATCCAGTGATTCTGAGGCGCCCTTAGTATACGCGATAGTTACCAACTGACCCGCATCGATCTTGTACTTCTCTTGGATATCCTTGAATATCCCCACTTCTCCACGCTGTACGAACGTCGATGTCAGATTTGCATCGAACACGAATTCATGATGATCGAAGATCAGCGACACCTTGTCCATGCTCGTAATGCCATGTTCCCGAGCATCCTGCTCATTGATGAGCACTTCTAGATTCTCTCCTTCATGGATATCGATGATCTTGGTTTTCGCCGTGATCAGGTGCTGATCGATATGCTTCCCTACTGATTTCTTAATGTTTTTTTTCATGATTGTTCCTATGGATAATGAAATAAACATATAGGATTGTTTTTTCTCTTCTCTGCTGTATTGCTTCATATACAATGAACGTGCCTGACCTTTAATTACTCTCTGTACGTTCTGCATGTCTTGTGGGTTTATTCTCCTTCTTCTCAAAGAACGCTATCGCTTCAGCAAGCTCTTCATGATCCTTTGCATATTCATGGATATCTATGCCTTGTTTGTATGCTTCGCACGCCTGCACTAATGCAGTTGCTCATTTCTGTGTCCCGCCTGGATGTGCATGGCATCACGCCCCCATGGTCGTGATAAAATCGATATTACCCATTACATCGATAAATGGCTTCAAGAGTGTCGGATTGAGCCCTCATGAGATGATCGGGCAGCATTTCTTTATCGCTCTCCATGAATCATCCTGGAGCACCTCATGATGCAGTGCATCCTGCACTATATCTTTAACGAAATCTATATCATCTTCCGGGATATTCCCCCGTGATTGTTCGAACATATGTCATGGTGTTCTGAGTCAGAATATGCTATGTGCAGCTGTCACATCTTCCTCGGGAGTTCATGCCATCTTGCCGACCCCTGCGGTACCCGTATGGATACCTGATGCACCAGCCAATCTCGCAAATTTTGATAAGACCAGTACGGTATAGCCGATAGGGTTCTCCAGTCTGGTAAATGCTCCATGTCCAGCCCTATGGAAATGGATGAAGACATCAGGATATTTTCTTCTCAATGTCTGGACTGCCATCCGTCCTGCTGTCGTCCCATCGATCAGGAATGCGTATGAGCCTTTCTCCATACCGGAATTCACTATCATCTCGCACCTGGCGAGCATCGTCTCATAATCCGCTGATGAAACATTGAATGAATGCACTTTCTTGTGCCCAGTCTCTTTGACCGCTTTCTCCATCGCCTCCTTAATGTGAGCGACCATCTTATCATATGGACAAAAATCCTGGTCTGCCTGCGGTTCGTCGTTCTTTACAAAATCGCCACCTCCTCTCCGGAAATCATACGCGACTTCGGCATATTCCGCGGAGGTCAATCCCATCTTGGGCTTCACGATGGTTCAAAGAATCGGCCTATCATAGACATTGAGATATTTTCTCATATCATCCAGGGTATAGCTCGGACCGTCATATTGTTCCAGCATTGCAGGTGGAAACCGAACATCCAACAATTTCAATGCACTCACCTCTTTCATACCGAAGATATTCCCTGCGATATATGTCATGATATTCTGTACATTGCCTCCCCTATCCCGAAGTCTCCATGGATATGCTATCCATACGAGATTCTTTTCGAGATCCACCTGATATACCAGCGCATTCATCGTGCGAGAGAATGGCGTTTCGGTCCTGACTGCAAAATTTGTACCGGTGGATGATTCAGCCGCCACTTCACCTGCCGCCTGCATAATATTGAGCTTCCCTCCTGGAACAAGATGGAAACAGGCCAGCATATATTCTCCATTCTTGGGATCCTTGAGCTCCAGGTCGATGTATGCCATCTGGTGCGGATTGAGCGTTGTAAGAAGTTCTTTGATTCCCATATTTTGTTTATGATTAGGTGAGATAAAAAAACGCTTTTTGTAAGTATATTGATTTTTAAGCTCATGGCAAATTTTCTATCTTACCATCCGAGGATAGTGTTTCTTTACCGTTTTCTTGATATCTTTCGGCTTGATGATGCCATATTCCGTGATGATGCCGGTAATGAATTTCGCTGGCACCATATCGAACGCATAATTGATGATCTTGAGCCCTTTCGGAGCATCTGATCGGAGTTCTTGACCTGATCTCTGCTCTATCTTGATAGTATCTTCCATGTCCACTTTCAATAAGCTTCCTACGACATAGACGGGTATCTTAGAATGCCATGCAGATAATGCTATCGCGAAGCTTCCGACCTTATTGTAGACATCACCATCAATCTTGATCGCATCAGAACCAATGATGACCATATCGATATGCGTATCTGATTCATAGAGATTGTCTACGAAAAAGGGCGCTGCATCATCGGTAATCATGATATCGGGCACACCCGCTTTCACGAGATCCTGTGATGTCCTCCTGCCTTGATATAACGGTCTCGTCTCGGTATTGTAGACTTGAATCTTTTTGCCTTGTTTGTGAGCCTCTACGAGGATCTTGATAACGGAACCGCTATGACAATGCGTCATGATGGTATATCCCTTCTTGATGACCTTGGCCCCTATCAGCGGTCTCAATGCCTCTTCGGTTTCGATATCCTGTACATATGTTTTACAGGTCTTGTAGAGCGATGCTTGTATCGTCTTCAGATCAGATTTTTTCGCAATCAACGCCTTGTATCCTGCTAAACACGCCTTCAAGCCATTGAACAGCATCGGCTCGGTAGCCCTCGCTGTTTTGAGAACGACAATCGCTTGTTTGATGAACGTATCGAATTCTTTGACCGATGCAAACTTCTGCTTCTGGATCTCCTTGGCCAAACTATCGATTCCGGCTTTAGCGATATTGGTGGCTCATTGGATCTTGATAGCTTTGATGTCTTCGGCGACGGCCTTGATGGGAGTAAGGTTCATAACTAGCTGATTGAGGGAGTAAAAAGACTTAATTGGCAATTGAGAATTAAAAATTGAAAATTATATTAGTGGTGTTTGTATCTGTCATGATTTTTCAACCTCTCCGTATCGAAGGTTTTGATCATAGTATAGATCTTCGTCATCCTATTGTTATGGATACTATATTCATGTGGTCAAGCATCATGATCTCTCTCCACCATATTTTCCAAGAGATAGAGTAATCATTTTTGGTCGTCATTGTAGTATTTTTCTCTTCATCTTAGTCGTTCTGTGAATTCATGTTTGGAAAATGTCTGGAGCGATATGATTTCATTGAGAAACCTTTGCCTATCATTTTCTTTTGTGCATAGCTTCTGAATCAATACATCTTGTAACGCTATCATCACATCTTCATGATGCAGGATACCATTAGTCTTCCCTAGGTCGATATGATGATCGGGATCATTGCTTTCATAGGTTTCAACCATTCACCCTTTCGGAGAATAGATTATCGTATTCTCTTCCAAGAATCTTCTGACAATCATATGTCTATGTTTGATCTCCTTATCTTCCCGTGGATACTCTTGCACCGCACGAGCAGGGATTATAAACAATGGCAATGGACTATGGGAGAATCCCCTAAGCTGTGAGATATCCCTTCTTGTAAACACTTCGGGAGAGAACTCTCACGTACCGATATGCAAGAGGAGATCCTTTCCTTTGTATTGGGTCAAGATATAAAGATATTCCTTATGATTCACCATCAAATCATCTTCATCAGGATCCGTTTTTTCCGTATATGCTGAGTACTTCATCTCCTTTTCGGTGCCATAATAGAGCTGAGCTAATCTCGTGATCATCTGAATCGTATGCTTTTCCATATATTCCCCGGAATTCCCTAGGATATCAGCAATATCTTCCTGCTTAGTGCGGATGTTCGTTGTGTGAGAATAGATATGCTCTAGGTCTCAATACTCTCTCATACCCGGTTGAATAGCTAAAAAATGCTCTTTTCAAGTATATCCCAAATACCTCGAAAACACTAAAAAAAGACGCATTTCTGCGCCTTTTAGACTATACAAATCATGAAAAAATGATTTACTTGGCGATTTCGACGATATAATAGATCTTCTTGGCTATGGTATCATACAATTCAGCCATCATGACCTCATGACTATACCCTTTCTCCGACATATATTTGGTAATAGCCGGATAGACTCTCATAGGTCCTATCATCGTCGACCATGCGTTCTTCATCGGGAATTCCACTACCATCTTTTTGCCAGCAGGCAGTGTCTTGATCTTTATATCAGGGTCATTACTCAACTTACTAGCATCATTAGGATCAATGATCGCACCTATATCGCTTCTCAATTCTGCTCAAGAGACCACTGCCGGATCATCGTAATAGATACCCGCTCCAGTATTGGAGATGATCTGAGCTCCTGAAAGCGCCAAAAAGACCTTATTCATAGCAGATCATACCTTATTGTATTCGCCTACGAAATTCACATAGGCCATGGTGTATGCAGGCACTTCCTGTTCTTGAACAACAGGGGTTATGAAGCCACCTATATACCGCCATCCGATAACCGATAGAATCGCGACGAACAGTACGAGTTTTATCAACGATTTGAAGAATCTCATGAGAAATAGTTTAGAAAGTTAAAATGTTTGGAAGGTTCAGCAAGTCACTATTTTACCTTGGACTTGCTAAGCCCGTAACCAAATATTATATCTTCACTACTGCGACTTTACCATCCGCATCGATGCCTTTGATCTTTACTCTGATAGTCTGAAAGAGTTTGAAGTGCTTGGTAAGCGGCGTATCGTATTTCTGTCCGAGATTGGAGATATGACAGAGCCCCATCTTTCCCTTAGGCAATGATACGAAGAGTCCGTAATCCTCTATCCTTTTGATTTTGGCGTCGAATTCCTGTCCGACTTCCAGATCGGATGCTATATCCAAGATTATCGCTTCGACATTGGCGATGACTTCAGAATCCGGATGGGTGATGTAGCATGTCCCATCATCCTCAAAATCGATCTTCACATGATCATTCTTATCTATGATATCATTGATCACTTCTCCGCCCTTACCGATAACTTCTCTCACCTTCTCCGGTTTGATATGGATGATCTTGATCTTAGGAGCGTATTTACCGACTTCGGCTCTTGGTTCTGCAATCGTATTCAACATGACAGCCATGATTTCCTGATATCCTTCGAGCGCCCTATCTATAGTCTCATGGACTATATCCATAGTTATGCCTTTCAGCTTAGTATCCAACTGGATCGCAGTCACCCCATCCTTGGTCCCGGCTACCTTGAAATCCATATCTCAGGTGAAATCCTCCGTTGCCATCAGATCATTGAGTACGAGATGCTTGGTGATATTGCCCGCATCATCATGTTCCGTCATCAATCCCATCGCGATACCCGCGACCGGTTTCTTGATCGGCACTCCAGCTGCCATCAGGGATAATGTCGATCCGCAGACTGATCCCATAGAGGTGGATCCTCCTGATCATAGGCATTCTGACACCGCTCTGATGGTATATGGAAATTCTTCCATAGATGGCAAAACCTTTTCCAATGCTTTCTCAGCCAATCTTCCATGTCCGATCTCCCTTCTGCCTGTACCTCTGATAGCTTTCGCCTCTCCGGTAGAGAATGGAGGGAAATTGTAATGATGGAAATATCTCTGATGGATGCCATCATTTTCCATATCGTCCAGAATGAGGTATTCTTTCGGTCCTCATAACGTGACTGTTGTCAATACTTGCGTATCTCCTCTCCGGAACAACCCTACGCCATGCACTCTTGGAATCGTATCAACCTCACAGAAAATAGGTCTGATATCTTTCTGATCCCTATCGTCGATTCTCTTACCGGTATCCAATGTGCGATGGCGGATAAAATACTTGATAACATTGAATACTGCCATCTTGATCTTGGTCTCCGTGAAATCTTCTTGCTCAGCATCAGCAATTTTTTCTTTCGCGAGCTCGAAGACTTCTTTTTCGAACGCATTGTAGGTATCGTTGAACGGTACTTTGGTATTCCCCGCCAATGCCTGCAACCTCTCCTGGGTGAGTATGGTGCTGACATACGCTATCAGATCATCTGAAGGCTTATTGTATGCTATCTCTTTGAGCTCTGGTTTCAATTCTTTGAGGAATGCGTCCTGGAAATCGCAAGATTGGTCGATCGCCTTCTGTCCGACGATGAACGCTTCTTTGAGCAATTCTTTCTCCACCTCATTCCCTTCCGCTTCGATCATATTGATAGACCCTTTCTTCCCTGCTACCAACAACAAGAAAAGACTTTTCTCTGATTCCTCTCTCGTCGGATTGATTATAAATTTACCGTCGATATATCCTATCTGCGCAGCGCCTACCGGTCCGTCAAATGGGATACCGGCAGCCATGATAGATAATGATGAACCGATAATCGTCGAAACACCCAAATCTAGCGTGTGATCTATCGCCAATGGCGTGATCGTTATCACGACATCATTGATCATACCTTTAGGGAACATAGGTCTCAACGCCCTATCCGTCAACCTGCAGTACAAGATAGCCTGATCTGATGACCTTCCTTCCCTTCTCCTATATGCTGCACCTCCGATCCTTCATGCAGCTGAAAAGCTGTCCCTGAAATCGATCATGAGCGGCAAGAAATCTGAATCTGATCTCGGCCTTTTTTCCATCACCGTGGAACATAATAATACATTGTCTGCAAGCTGCAGTTTCAATGAGCAATCCGCTTGGACCGCTAGTTTTCCCGTTTCAAACGAGAGTTTCTTTCCTTCCCGATCGAAGGATTGCGAATGGAGATTGAACTCCTTCTTCTTGACTGGCATTACAAAAAAGTACACAGGATAAAACTGGTACGAGAGACAGGGATACCGTTAACATCGCCATGTCACAAGGAAAGAAAATAGGGATAATTAGACAGATTAAAAGGACCAATGAACTTTCTTAATGCTGAATGCTTAATGAAAGATTTGTTTCCTTATCTACTATTTACAGCAGCAAATCAGCCATTCAACATTTTATGGTATTGTCCTTCAGTCGTTTTAATCTGTCTTGCTAATCATCCGTGTCGCTTTCGCAGGAACTATATCGATTCCGAAGGGAAATGCAAAAGCAATTCAACCAAGCTGTGCGACCTAGTCCGTAAAGTCGAAAATCTAATAATGATATGATTTCCCTTGTTCGATGGTAGTTATCCTATAGAGCTGCTCCAACAGGGTCACTTTTGCCAAACCATGCGGCAGTGTGATAGCACCGAAAGAAATTTTTGCATCTATATATTTAACTAATTCAGACTCATTGAGTCCGTATGGTCAGCCGATGACGAAGAGACAGTCCTTATCAATAAACTGCTTATGCATGTCCATCGTCGTCAACGCTTTTCCTTCCTTAGACAGCAGGATTTTCTTATATTCCGGATATTTCTTGAGATGCGTGATGATGTTTTCCGTATCCGCCTGTATCATCTGTCTCGTATTGCCTTTCCTGCTTGGCTTCAGATTCTCTATCTTCACAGATCTGCCGAGACGCTTGGTATACTCATCTACGACGGCATTCCGATGCTTATCGCTATCTGAGATATTGAGGATGACGAACATCGTCGCCGAAATTAAAAAATTAAAAATTAATAATGAATAATGTCGGTATTTGTAGTATTATCACCTATTGTAACACAATAATAGTCTATTATGGCGATTCCTTCATTTTCTATTCTTCATCATTCATTATTCATTAATTTAGTATTGGATATATCTCGAATCCAATCCTGCATATGGGCTGATCACCTTGAATACATCACCCTTCTGGATCCCTATCCTCTCGAATTCCTCCAAGATTCCTCTCTGCGACACCTGTTTCCGGAATCGCTCTTCTGCCTCATCATTGCCTCGAGGAAGCATCCAGACCAGCTTAGCGAATCCTTCATCGATAATCTCCCATACGTTGATGTACTGTGCATCAGCCTCTCCGATATATCATCCGTCGATCAAAACGCTTTTTTCCTGTTCGCTGATGTTCTTGATGGCGTGCTCAGCATGTTTCTCCTCATGATGAGGGATATTCTCGATATGATAAACTTCGTTCACATCAGTTTTCCTGAGCATCTCTATACTCCTCTTGAGCCATTCATAGATGCCATAATGAGTAGCCGCAGAAATCGTAAACGTATGCTGTTGAAGCATCTTCTTGGTAATGGTGGTTCAGATTTTTTCTTCTTTGAAGAATTGAAGGATCTTATCCCGGAGCTGCTCTTGGTATTCCTTGAGAATGTCCTGGTCATTGACGAGATCGTATTTGTTGATCAGGAACATGATTCTTTTCTCAAAGATCGCCTTGCCCTCGTCATAGATATATAAAGTTATCATCCCGTTATTCTCAACGATCTGGATTTCAACCTTGTCACTCTCCGCTCTCAATCTCGTACGTGCATAGGTGCAAATCTCTTCCAGGAGTTCCGGAATCTCTTCTATTCATTGATCATATCTGGAAATATCTCCTATCAGACAGAATACCCTCGCCTTGAGAATATGACGGAGGAATGCATTACCTAATCCCTTACCTTCCGCTGCGCCCTTGATGAGCCCTGGGATATCGATCACATTGAAATGTGTTTCCTGGAATGTCGCAGATCAGAGATTGGGTATCAACGTCGTGAATGGGTAATCGGCGACTTTCGCCTTGGTATTTGAGATACTATTGATGATGCTGGTCTTGCCAACGCTCGGCGTCCCTATCAATGCGATGTCAGCGAGTAACTGGAGTTCCAGGACGAGCATTCTCTGATTGCCTGGTTCGCCGAGCAGACAGAATGACGGATACTGATGGACAGCATCCTTGAAATGTATATTCCC
>CAYSER010000026.1:10501-11654 GCA_964430205.1 uncultured Candidatus Peribacteria bacterium
ACGGATCAGCCATTGCCTCCATTACCGCCTGATGGTCATCAATACGGCACTCCTGCCTCCCTTCTTCAGGTCACGCTCCCATCGCCTCATTTGCCTGATTGTACCGTTATAGTGACTTCATCATAGAAACGCATATGATAATTTAGAATTTAGAATTTAAAATTTAGAATTTAGAAAACAGAATTTAGAAACCAGAATTTAGAATTTAAAATTTAGAAACCAGAAATGATTGTAGCAAAGTTACCATGAAAAACAAATAAAAAAACTTGCCCTGAATACCAGGGCAAGCTATAATGGATAGTGATCACAGGAGATCTGCGGCCAATTCCGCGAGCTCGCTGCGTTCGCCTTTTTCGAGCGTTATGTGTGCAACGATACTCCTTCCTCCCATCTTATGGATAGCATGGCTTAGCCCATTGGATCGTTCATCCAGATAAGGACTATCGATCTGCTGGACATCTCCGCAAAAGACGACTTTGGTATTTTCGCCTGCACGAGTGATGATCGTCTTGACCTCATGCGGAGTCAGATTCTGTGCTTCATCGATAACGAAGAAGGTGTTGTTGAAACTCCTTCCCCTGATAGAAGCCAGAGGCTGTATCTTGAGCTTCCCTGAGGACAGGACCAGTGAAATGAAATCACTTTTCTTTTCAGGTACGGTCTCAGATTCAACCTTCTTACTCCTTTTCTTAGCTGGCTTATTCTCGTCATCACCACTGTTCTTGCCTTTGATTTGGCTCTGGATGAAAGCGAGATTGTCGTATAACCCCTGCATATAGGGCATGACTTTCTCATTCGCATCACCAGGCAATGCACCGATGTCTTTGTTGCTGAGCGGCACCATGGCGGCAGCTATGATGATCTGGTCATACTTCTTCTCCTTGAGCAGATGTACAGCGACAGCCATAGCCAACAAGGTCTTTCCGGTTCCCGCTTTTCCCATCAGCGTGACTAACTTGATATCCGGCTGCATCAATGCATCCATCGCAAATACCTGTTCGGCATTGCGTGGAGTGATGCCAGAATACGTGACTTTCTTCACGTTCATGATATGTGTCATATCCTTATCGACCCGGGTGAGACAACTGCCTTTGCCGTTCTTGAGGACAAGATACATATTGGGGCGAAGCGCCACGCCATCGAAACACCCATC
>CAYSER010000027.1:0-11419 GCA_964430205.1 uncultured Candidatus Peribacteria bacterium
CCTTTCTCTTCGAAGTTCTTCCGCAATACATAGCTCGGTGATGCTGTGGAGAGCAGACAGATCTTCCCCTGATCCGTCCATTCGTATGCGAATCTGACTGCCTCTTTCATATCTTGCGTCTGGAATACCCTTATCTCTCCAGCATCCATCTTCTTGATTGTCTTCAATATCCTTTTCCCGGATTCTGGGAATAGCACCACATTCTTTATCCCATACTCGATGATGGTACGTATCAGATCATCGAATACATATCCTCTATCCGTTCATCATAGGAAAATCGTATTGATCTCCTTTCCGAATGTCTGTATTGCCTGTATAGTGCTTTCCGGTGTGGTGGAAATAGCATCATCGATCCGGATTATCCCTCAAAAATCTCAGATATGCTCCATCCTATGAGGCAACCCTTTGAACTTGATCAACACTTCCTTGAGGAGTACAGGATTAATGTCCATGATATCACAGACACCCAGAACTGCTGATATATTCATCATATTATGCTCTCATCTGAGTAAGATTCATGCATTATCGAACACCGCATTGCCTTGGATAAGAAATATCCCTTCCTGATAAGCATATTTCCCCTCATGTCCGAATATGTATACCTGTTTATCTTTTATCTCCTCAAGAGAGAAATCATGTTTCTGGATAACTTCATCTCTCACGAGATTATGTTGGCTTCCGTTGAGCAGATTGAGTTTCGCTTGCTTGTAATTTTCAAATCCCTCGTGCCGATCGAGATGGTCCGCATAAATATTGAGCAGAATGCTTATGTAGTTAGTCTTCTTTAGTCATTCCAGCATATAGCTCGATATCTCGAACGCCACATATTGATTCTGTTGGGATGCGGGATCATCTATATCGAGATAATCAAGCACCGGATTACCTATATTGCCAACAAGCTGGATATCTTTGCCTGCATGTTTGCAGATCTCATAGATCAATGTCGCTGTGGTGGATTTCCCTTTCGTCCCAGATACGGCTATAATGCGCCCCTGATAGAAATCAAAGAATATCTGTGCCTGGCTCGTTATCTTCTGTCTGAACGGATAAACCTTAGGATTATAGAGAGATATCCCCGGAGTCTTGATGATCATATCGAATGTATCCAAATTATCCAAGTACGCATTTCAGAATGTCACATCAAATTGAGGATCTATCCCGAATTCTTTCTGTATCCTCTCAAATCCTTGCGCCATGCCATCTATCTGTTTAGCACTGTCCAGAAGCGTTATATCTTTGGGTTGGACGCCGATTTTCAAAAGAAAATGAAGGGTGGATTTCCCCTCTCTTCCGAATCAGAGGATAGCAATCCTCTTGTTTTTGAATTTATCGAAACTTATCATATATCATCGCTAAGATATAAGAGCTCTACTGCATCATATGGTTTTTAGTCGCCACTTCAATCCATAAGACGCAATTATTTATTTTATTTCTATGGTGTCAATATCTTTTTCACAACGAAGATATCATCTTGATTTTCCCTCACCAATACCTATCGTATCTTTTATCATTATTTACGTTTTTCACTCGTATGAAACCCTTCTCAACATTCTATTTCACCTGATACGATTTCAATCCTACAACCCTCAAAGCATCATTTTCCTATTCTTTCGACCATGAAGTACATTTCACGGAAACCATAGACTTCTCCTGCCCCCACTTCGCTCCGATCAATCGTCTTGATCCAAATATCATATCCACGCTTCTCTTCCATCTTTCCCTAGCATTGGGAATAAGCTATTATAAGCTTTATCCCACTAAGAATCTGGTGATAGAGACTGGTCAACTCACTCATGATCAAGCCATATTCCGAAAAACCTTCTATATCCAAGGGCTCTGAGAATTCTTCTACACCAACAAGATATCTCCCCATGGCTTAGTCAACTTCATCAATGGAGATATACCATCTCCTTCTGCGATGTTTTTTACGCATTCCAATACGCCTATGGTAGCGCTCGGATGAGGGAAGGATAGTATCGTCAGCGTAGAGACCATCAAAAAGCTCAACATCCCGTTCTATACCTCTACCTTCTGAAAGGACTATTATCTCCATAAGGTCGTAGGCGATAAGATCTGAATGCCTAGATTATTGATGATAAGGGCCATGGATCCTCTCCTCTTTGTCATGAATGGTCAAGGATATTATAACGGACATGTCCCTATCAGCGGGATCATAGCGTTTGTCCTCGTCTTCGCTGCCTATCTCTATGACTACAGATACATCGTCATGTCCAATGAGAAAAGCGCCAATGAAGGCAATACGGTCTTGGATGACATAGTGATCAACCATCAACGGAGTAAAAGTTTCGAATTCGAATCAGATTTTAATGCATATGTCAAGAAATATATATCTCCTGACATAGAGTATTTCAGCCTGCTCAGAGGCATGTATGAGATTAAGATAGCGAAACTCTTCGCTGGATATCCCCAGTACTTCGATATCTTCAGCAGCTGCAACAACAATTTCAAGATCATAGAGAGCAATAAGACCACCGATCATCGCCGATGCGGCATTTGCCCCAAATGCGCTTTCGTCTATACGACTCTGAGACCATTTATCAGCGATGTCGATGCAATCAGAATATTCTGACAAGAACTGTATGATAATCCTAATCTTCTCCCTCTCTATAAGGAGCTTTTGGGCATAGACGGCATCAAACCTTTCGAATGTGTCTGAACCAATGAAGAGGTTACCTATGCGATGTACCTCTCCTATACGAGAGGTTTCTGTACTCATTCCCCAATCATGTCCTTTTTCGCCCAAAACATCCTCCCCACCCTCACTCCTGACCGGCTTTCTACTAGAGAAAAGAAGCTCTTCACCACCACCACGAAGGATACTTCCATTCCGCCTCTTTTCTCACAGGTATTGCCTACATAATCCCTCTATCCAGATTTCAAATACCCGACCGGACTCTTATCACATTTATTTTTCCAATACTGTCAATCTAATATATTTTCAAAGACAGTATTTTTTTGATTATTTGCCTACTGGGGCTATAATAGTATCGAGTATAACGCGCCAACAAAAAGACTATTCACTACATTTGTTATGCGTCATATCGATTTACTGTTTATTCATTGAGCATATCATCATGTTCCAAACACTCACCCATCACTATCGTAGGCTTCCACGTCTAGCGAAGTCGATACTGAAGCTGACTTCTGTATTAGGCGTAGCATTGCTTTTAGGGTTATTTCTTAATTCCTTGAAACTCCTCTATGCAGAAGTGATTCCTTTTGATAACTCGCTTTCTGTAATATTCCCTTGGTTGAGTACAGGGAATTATTCCAACGCCCAATTCAAGTATGGAGGCAACAACTTCGTCGGGGTGATCTTCCGACAGTCAGGGATAACGCTCTCTACTCCACAAATCATCAATATCAGCAGTTGATGAGTCACCCAAACCATAAGCTGTACCAAGCAACTCAGAGGAATCTATTATAACAATATGAGATGATGGAGGATATGGCCTCTAGATTCATGAAATCTCGCTACGCTCATCGCACAGGGATCATGATATGGCGCCATGACCATCTCAAATGGATTCTTTACCGATTGTACGGGTGTTTCATGATGATATGCACCGCTCTCAACCGATGTCTACGGACAGATAGATCATACCATAGGTACACAGACCGGTTTCCGCATGATTGCAGGAATCAATTACAATTTCGCTGGGAATACCTATAGCGGGACATCATTCGGCCATACTTTGACGTATGCCACAGGTACTAATACGTGATATATTTTCGATACCCTTGGCGGCATAGCGGAACTGAGCATGAACGCTCCTCTATGCGTCAACTTCACCTCAACTCCATCAATCCAACCGATTACCGTGTGATACGGAAGCGGCATAAGCTTCACCTGTTATGGAACGAACAGCTCAGGATATATCTTGGGATTGGCGTACTCTTGAATTACAACACCATTTGTTACCGGTCAAGTGATCACGGACGCTGCATCGTACACATGGATCACTGGAGCGAATCTCGCCACCTGAGATTACGTAGCTACCTGTACCGTACTATGACCTTCATCAACATGACCTCAATGCTGAAACCAGATATATTTCCATGTCGGTATCACTGGAACCGTAACTCCTCCTCCATGAACCGGATGTTCGCCTAATTTCCAGGGTGATGTCTCTTTCACTTCACTTGGATGAAGCAATGTAATAAATGCATGACTCGGAACATTCTATACCAATAAGACAGGAGTTACCCTCCAATTAGCCGCTACCGAACCTACTAATTTCGTCGTATCCTGACAATTCATAAACACACCTCGGACAGGGACCTATGTAGGCAATTCTATCTACTCCCCAATCACTAACGCAATCACTCTTCAGAATATCAATGCCTTCAACGCTTTCACAAACGTATATTCCACATGAGTATGCACCTATACGGGTGCAGCTAAGAGGATCTATGTGGATACCCTACCTCCTACTCCAGCTCCTATAGCATCTTTGAGCCAGACTTTAGTCTGTCCATCACACCCTGTCACTCTCTCATGGACATCATGATCCGTAGACACCTGAGCATGACTAAGTACCTATAGATATGAAGTATACAACAATAGCTGAATGGTTACCGGCCTTGTGCTCTACGGAACCACATGAGTTTCAGCGACTTCTGTTCCGCTCACTATAACATCATTACCACTATGAACCTACTATATAAAGGTCATAGCTATTGATGCCGTAGGTAACACTTCGAGCTCGAATACGACAAGCTTCACGTCTTCACAGCAATACTGTTGAACATCATGATCAGGCGTAGTGATTGTCACTCCTACCATCTGGTTGAGGAATGTGGATCTTGATACGGTCTATAGATCAGATCCTATCATCATCCTCGGTCTCACTTGACCTACACTCGTCAATATCTCCAAAGGAATGCTCTTCATCAATAATGGGACAGGCATATGAACGACGGGTATCGTGACTTCGAACGATATAATCTATATCGAACTGGTCTCTAGCGATAAATTCGACACTACGGTCACCTCAAATCTCAATGTTCTCTGAATCACCTGAAACTTCTCGCTCACCACCAAGAAAACCGATTGCAGCCTCAGTGCAGCAGAACAATTGGTGATACAGAACATCTATGCAGACCTTAAGGATGAATATTCCAATGATATCTCTAGGTATTCGGATTTCTTGAATACCTTCCAGAGTATGGTCCAAGATGAAACAGATATTAGCAATAGTTGCACGCTCGACTATCTCCTCTCTCTCATCGAAGATGATTTCTGATCTACGCAAGGTATCGATACTCATGATCATATCACGCCTAATTGCAAAGAATACAGCATATGATATGATAATGAGCAAAAGGCATACTATTCGCCTGATATGATGAACAGATATTATTTCATCAACCGCGAATCACTGATCATGCACCTGGACTACTACAATCCTGGAGATTGTCACATCAACACGTATAGTACCAATTTCCGAACAACTGATAACACTGACCCTATGAAACATATCGCGCCAAACGGGAAGATCTATCATCTCATAGGCCAATACGGCGGCTATTCAGCAGAGGAATTTATAGCACCAAAATACTTCGATTCGCTTAATGCTATAAAGCTGTATATCGATCTCAAGAATCCTCCTAAAGATATCCGGAAACACACCATAGATGCATCATTTACGCCTATCGTCTATGCTGCCCCTAACGGCAAAGAATACAGGATCTATAAGACCAATAGAGGCTATATGTCCTATAAACTCATGAAAGTAAAATATTATAGCACTCTTTCGGAACTCAAGAGCTACATAGACAAGAACAACCCTAGCAAACGGTAGGATTACGCCTTTACACCTTAGCATCGTCATGAAATCACCGTTGCATCATCTCAAGCACCCTGAATGATTCTTCGAGTACTTCCATCAGAAGATCCATCATGCTTTTGTGGTTTTCTGATTGGCGATCATAGGCATGCTTCGAGGCGCTTCACACATCTTCATGATCACCTCTGCAGCTCGGCAACGATGAGGATTCATTACTTCGGATTTCCGGGATCAGAATCCTACCAGTGAGAATATTACATATGCGCTTTTCTGAGATGGAACTCCTGGATCTACCGCCTATACGAGATTGCGGGATTCAAGCTGCGTCCCTACTAATGTAGTCTCGCTCTCCGCCTTATGAGGAGGACCATTGATCGGCGATACTATCTATGTCATCGATTCAGGAAGCTATACTATCAATTCCACAATCGGTCTCAGCGGTGACTGCTTAGCAATCATAGGGAAAGGGAATGTCATATTCAAAGCTGCCAATGCAAGCATCGGCACGCTCATCAATTCGCCGAACACGAATCACATCATCCTGGACAATATCTCTATCGAAGGGCAGAATCAATGAACCCTATGAGTCTATCTCGATAGTTCGGACAATATCTCGATCAATGCCCTGAACGTATCCAACCATAGCATTTGAATCTATGGAAACAGCACAGCAAACATCTCGGTAACCAATACGAGAGCTTTCAATAATCAGCAATGAGGATTGTTCGCTCTTTCGCCTTCTTCTATCAACAATTCCCTCTTCTTCGATAACGCCAATGGCATCAGACTCTCCAACACGTCATTGAGTGCCAGCAACTCACAATTCTTCAACAATACGTATGGAATCAATGCATTCAATTCCCTATTCACGATAGACAACTCCGTCGTCTACAATACCACCTACTGAATCCGAGCACAATCGTCTACATGAACATTGAATGCTCTTTCATTCTATAATAATCAGACTTGAATCACCCTTTCCTCTACAGGATCTCTTGAATATTATGGTATATTGAGACACTTCGGCAATACTGCCCCTTATTCCATAGAACCATGATCCACTTTCCACGCAGGGACATCACCGCTCTCTTCATGGAGCGCAGGACAGATAGATTCCTGATCGTCCGTCATGAGCTATGATCGAGTTACCAATCCTCAGAATAGTGCATGACAATGGCTGCTCAGCGGCAGCAATCGATCCGCATTGAGATGAATACAATCCTTTGATCATTCGCAAAAACCATTCAGATATGTATTCTGAGGCAACATACCGAAGCAATCCCTCCCTGTACGATACCATGGAACGACGCTTGAACCCTACGGTACGGATGGATACGATTATTCCTCTTTGAGATATATCGCAGAACCCGAGTCCATGTTAACCATTGCCCAGCAATCCGTCGTGAACACCTATTTCTGATCCTGATCGAAATATACTCAAAATCGGCAGACGAATTGATGTTCTCTCTCTGCTTTCAATGTCAAGACGCTTTCATGAGGCATATTCAATACGACCTTCAATTTCGAAGACCATACTATATATCTCCTCACTAATGATGAATATAGGTCGAATGTCGGCGGCAGCAGCAATGGATTCGTCTTCAACGGGAATTGCATAGCGCTTATAGGGACCGGTAACACTAGATTCACCAAATCTGGATGAGGCGGTCTCAATAGTATTCTCTATGCTAATGACAAACACAACATCATCATAGACTCCATCAAAATCGATGGGTTGTATTATGGATCCAGCCAGACTTCTACCCCCGCCAAATCTGCCATCAAGATGGACGGATCCAGCAACAATTCCACATTCAATGCTCTCCAAGCATATAACACCTCCTCATACGGAATCTATCTCGGTGCATTATCACATCACAATACGGTCTCCAATACCCAGGCATTCAATAATGGAATAGCGGGGATCCATCTCTATTATTCATCGAATTATAATTTCATCAATAACTCCCAGAGCTACAATAATACCAGTTACGGAATACGATTCGCTAATGGATCCAATAGGAATGCGATCAACAATTTCCAAGCATATAATAATGCAATCGGAATATTTTGAGATCTGACTACACAGGAGAATATCATTAATAGAGTTGCTCTCTACAATAATAGCGATGCTGGTA
Source organism: uncultured Candidatus Peribacteria bacterium (assembly GCA_964430205.1). Classification (GTDB taxonomy): domain Bacteria; phylum Patescibacteriota; class Gracilibacteria; order Absconditabacterales; family Absconditicoccaceae; genus CAJBLF01. Next base: position 7,949 of record CAYSER010000027.1, read on the forward strand.
TCTCGCTGAAGAACTCATCCGGCAACATGCTCAATGACGTAAGAGCGTACCATAACGCCCTAGGCATCAGGACGCTCTATAGCTCACAAGGGAATAAATATTATGGCGAGCTTTCCCTTTTTGATAATGTATGAGGGAATTTCGATGGTACTTCGGGAACGGATGCTTTCCTCTCCCCATGAACCGCAGGACTTTTCCCATATGCCGGGACGCTAAGCACAGGAGCATCACTATTCTCCTGTCTCTATGCTACCAACCCTATCCTTTCATGAACCGCATTGCCGCTCCTCAATTCATCATGTTCAACAATGGGATACGTCCCTGGGTTCGTAACCCCTGAAACCTTGTATGTTAATTATATCTTCGGTCTCAATGTGTACAAACAGAAAACCCCTGTCAGATACACCACAGGAAGTACGCTCATCCAACTTCCTTCACAATACGATTCCACTAAATATATAGCTGAGACCTCCGCTCTTAACGATACTACGCCAGAATCAATGTCCTTCGTCTCTAGTGGATCCGCTCAATTGCATGTGCGATATGCCACAAATATTTATACAGCAGGTGTGATCAATGTTTCCGTACCGGCAAGCCTTATCTTGACCCCTGCAACTGCTTCTGGCTATCTCGTCATCAACGGCACCGCTACCTGACTCACGTGAACGATAAACAATGGTGATACGCTTCAGGTTTATTTATTCACCAGCGCATGAAACAATCAGACGATAACATGAACCGTCACTGTATGAACCGTAACTACCTCATTCACGGTAACCACAAGATGATTGAGTCAGACTCCAGATACCGGTTCGTTTGCTTTCGCTAATCTCACGAGCATACCACTGAATACCCTTACCGGCAGCTCTGTTGTCGTGAGAGGCATAGAGACTGGCGTATTAGCATCGATCACGTTTGATCCTCTTGGGACATCATGATGATTGTATGTATATTCATGATCTACGCTCATCAGTTCTTGAACATCATGATTATTGATTTATAGCGGGAATACGATCAAAGCCTTAGCCAAAAGCAGTTCATGATATGCCCAGACGGTCACCGGATATGTCACTATAGGCCTATGAAGCGGGCAATTCTCTGTCACTACGAAATGATCCGACACCGTCCCGCCGACCACACCTTCCCTGCTCTTTCCTTTAAGCGGCGAAAAGATGTTCTTCGTCACTTTCGAACGGAATGCAAGTACCGATACAGGTTCCTGAATCGAGGGATATGATTATCAAATTGCCACTGATTCCGGTTTCATCCATATCGTAGATACCGGCATAATGACTACTACTGGGACTCTGGGATCACCAGACACCGATTTCGATGATGTCTCAAGCAAGTATTATGTAAGGATCAAAGCGCAGGATAAGGATGGCAACACTTCTAACCGAAGCAATATCGGCATATTCAAGGTTGTAGACTTCGATAATCGATCCTTAGAAGAGGAAAATAATGCAAACCTCAAGACCTATTATGACTCCGATGAGATCACCATAGAATGAATCACCACTTGAACAAGCATCCGGGCATCTGTCACTGGCAGCTGAGTGCTCTATAAGAACTGAATAGAAGCAGGATCTGGCGCATGGGTACAAAACGACGATATCATCTATGTAACCCTCAAATCCAGCACCGATTTCGATGATACGATCTCTACGACACTTACCATAGCCAACAGATCCTTAGACTACTCTATCACCACCAAATCCGAATCCTGAGAAGGATGCACCCTTTCCGATACCGACAAGGCCACTATACAAACCATCTTCGACACCTTATTGGGCAATTATTCATGAACGGAAAGCAAATATAATGAGTTCCTCAACACCATGCAGAGCATGCTTGCCGATGAAATCGATTTCACCAATGACTGCAATCTCCAATATCTCGAGGACCTCATCAATTCTAAGCTCGGCATATATCTTTCTTGTACCGTATCGACGTGAACCCATATAGCACCTAATTGCAAGGAATATCCAGTGGCTTATGATACCACCATCAGATGATATACTTCTCCGACATTCAAGGTGATCACGTATTTCGCTAATCGCGATGCTCTTGCGAGATACATCGATGCAAAAAACCCTGGCGAATGTCATATCAACACCTACTCCGCAGCTTCACGGGTATTCACCAATACTGATCCTAGCAGGCATGTAGCATCAAACGGAAAAATCTATACGATCAGCTATGGCAGCCAATGATACACCGCAAATGAACTGGTAGTCAAAAAATATTTCCCTTCACTCAGCGATCTCCGCAATTATATAGATAGCAAGAATCTTCCTCAAGCTGTACGAAGCCATCAGGTAGATACCTCATTCACTCCTCAAGCCTATACAGCGCCAAACAGCAAAACATATACCATCTATAAGACCGACAGATGATACATGTCCTATAAGCTTATGAAGGTAAGATATTTCGATAGCTTATCTGCAATCCAATCATATATATCCATCAATAATCCGAGATAGGACTAAGAATGTAGAATGTAGAATGTAGAATGTAGAATGCAGAATTTAGAATGCAGAATTTAGAATTTAGAATGCAGAATTTAAATTTTAGAATGCAGAATTTAAATTTTAGAATGCAGAATTTAAAATTTAAAATTTAGAATTCAGAATGTAGAATTGTAGAATGCAGAATGTAGAATGTAGAATGCAGAATGTAGAATGTAGAATGTAGAAAACAAAAAAAAAACTGGCTTTATCGTCAGTTTTTTTGATATGCTTTGCGTTTTTTTATTCCTTACTGGCCGCCTCTTCGGCTATAATCTTGTGCATGATACCATTAAGCAGTTTCGGTGCGCCTTCATCTGAATATCTCTTGGCGATCTCGATCATTTCATTGAGCAAAACCTCTTTGGGAGTCTGTAATTCTTTCCGTTCCGTATATCCTAATAGGAATATAGCTTGATCCAAAGGATCCATCTGTGAATATCCGAATGTCGTAGCGTATGTATTGACCTTGGCCTCTATCTCATCGAGATATTTCACGAAATCGATCCCGACTTTGTTGATATAATCGAAGTCGATGTCATCGAGCGATCGTTCATCGAAAAAACAATCTATGAACCCTTTGAAATCCTCTGGAGTATAAAGGGCGATATAGGTCTTTATCTTATCGTGAAGCTTATTCTTCTCCTCTTCATACATCCCCTTATCGGTCTTGAAGATATAATCTATGAACAATGATTCCGTCAGCACCTTTTCCTGTTTCAGAAGATTAACAAAAAAACAATGCTGATACAAATAGGAAAGCACTATTTTTCTCGCATTGATTCTTGCTCTTATATTCATGAGAGATGCATAACAGGAACTAAAGACCAAACTCACTTCGTCCGAATTTTGAATTTTTATCCATCATTCAATACTCAGCATATCCAAAAAGTCTCTTATGCTTCGACTACTTTATCTTTGGTCTTGCTCTTGATCGTAAGCACCTGTTTCCCTTTGTAATATC
>CAYSER010000028.1:0-10980 GCA_964430205.1 uncultured Candidatus Peribacteria bacterium
CCGCTCTTATTGGGCGAAACTGCCGGATTCACCGTGCTCATCAAAGATAAGGTCACCTGAGAGCCATATTCATGACTGATCCCTTTCTCATTCACGCTGCTTTCCACGAATGATTCGCTACAACCTGACATCTCCACCATCAAAATGATCAATAACGGTATCCTGCATATCCAGGTCGTCTGACAGAAGATCGGCACGGCTACTGTAGTTTTCTTCATAGATAACACCAGGATCGGAGGATTCACTGTAGAGACCAAATAAATTCGATATATGAAAAATCCGGATGATGTTCCGGATTTTTCTATGTAAGAAAAGTCGCTACACCGATTGTTTTTTACCTTGCCCCTTACGGGGCAAAGTAAAAATCATCGGCGTAACTGGTGATAGATATTATTCCAATGATCCTGTTTCCTCGATCGATGTCTCTACATTCTCGTCTTCGATCTCCGCTTCAACCGCTATCAATGCCTCATCATCAAGGACCCTTTTGCCCATTCTCATCTCTTTGATCTTATTCTGGATATCCTTCTCGATGCTCTTCCTTGTCTTCTCATCCGTATCCAATGCAGCGACGAATTTCTCCTTGCCCTGGAATTTCTGGTTGCCGAACGTATAGAACGCTCCTGATTTATTTACCAGCTTCAATACGCTTGCCGCTTCTACGATATCTGCTGTCTGGTCGTATCCGACACCTCGTTTAACCGGCAATTCCGCTGTCTTGAACGGAGCTGAAATCTTATTCTTTGCAATCTTGATCTTTGCGAGATATCCGATTTGTTCCTTGTCTTGAAGGATCTTATCTCCTCTGCGGATCTCCACTCTCTGTGACGCAAAGAATTTGAGTGCATGTCCGCCTGGAGTAGTCTCCGGATTGCCGAACATAACTCATATCTTCATACGAATCTGATTGATAAAGATACAGGTCGTCCCGGTCTTCGCCAAAACTCCTGATAATTTCCTGAGTCCTTGAGACATCATCCTCGCCTGCAACCCCATATAGGAATCACCCATATCGCCTTCAACCTCAGCTCTTGGGACCAAGGCCGCTACGGAATCGATGACGATAAGTTTTATTGCTCAGGTTTTTGCAAGCTCTTCCGCTATCTGCAAAGCTTGCTCTCCAAAATCGGGTTGTGAAAGCAATAAATTATCAACATCAACCCCAAGCTTTCTCGCATAATGCGGATCAAGCGCATGCTCTGCATCTATGAACGCACATGTCTCTCCTCTCTTCTGGATTTCCGCTATCGCATGGAGCGCGATAGTTGTCTTCCCTGATGATTCCGGTCCGTAAATCTCCACTACCCTTCCTTCGGGATATCCTCAACCGAGGATAAGGTCTAATACATAGGATCAGCTGTGGAAAGTATTCACCAAACCGACATTGGCATTGTCTCCCATCCTCATGATAGCTCCTTTACCGAACTGTTTCTCGATACTCTTGAACGCCTCCTGCAATTCTTGCTTTTTGGTTGTCATATCTATTCCTAATAGTATAAAACTCGATAAACGCTCCGCGATGAACACCCACTCCGTTCGCGATAAAAATCGGATATCAGAAGCAAATGTTTCATTGAGCACCTATTTCCATCAACAGCATCAATGATAAAAAATTTTTTCAGAAAATCAAGAGTTTTTTTTCCTATGCACACCTACCTTTTCTAATTCTGTCAAAAAATACATTGATTTTGTCAAAATTTCCTTGACACTGTCAAAGAGATGAGTATATTGAAACCAATAGAGAACAAAAAATGTTTATTTTCTGACCGTCTACTCATGAAAGAACTCGACCACATCCAAAAAGCCCTCATAGCTTTCTTCAAGAAGAACACGAACCAGGAGGGCATCACGCTGAGAGAGATTGCACATAACATAGGTGCTGGCCACCCACAGACCGTATTGAACAAGCTCAACCAATTGGTCCTGAAAGGATACTTTGTCAAAGATGACCAAGGATACAGACTGATCAGAGAGAACATCACGGACAATTATAACGATATCGTCCAGCTCCCTATCTACGGATTCGCTCAATGCGGAAATAAGGGGAAGCGCGTTATCGAGGAATATACCCAGGAGAAAATCCCCGTCACTATGGCCATGATGGGAACCAAGGATATCAACCACTGCTTCTTCGTGAGAGCGAAAGGGAATAGCATGGAACCTAAGATCCAAGACGGAGATCTCGTACTCATTAAACAGCAACCAAGCTATGATATCAATGATTATGTCTTCGTGGTGCACAACGATCTCCCGAAATTGAAAAAGATCATCCAGAAGGATGGTAAACGGTTCTTGGAGTCCGTAAATAGGTTTTTCGATAATGTAGAGATCAGCAAATATGACGAGACCAAAGTCATCGGCGTCGTGAAAAAGATCATCAAGGACATGTAGGCTATGCTATCTGAGAACCCTCTGTCTCCGACATGAACTTGTCGTCATCCACCCTTGCAAGTACGTCGCTATCGACCATCGATTTGGTCACCGGCAAAATCGCTATAGGATCCAAGACTTTCCTGGAGAAGAAATTCTTTTTGACGTCATCGAAAGTTCCGTCCCTGATCTCGAGATGGAGATGATCCCCTTTGCTGAGTCACGTGTTCCCTACCAACCCCACCTGTTCTCCTTTCTTGATCTTGTCGCCTACTTTCCGTTCGGTGCCATCTGCCTTGACTGCATGTTTCACCATATGCGCATAGAGCACCCTATATCCGTTCCTGAGTTTTACCTGCATATAGTTTCCGTATCCGGAGAATCATTGCGGCCCTCACATGCCGACCGACTCCACCTCAGCGTCTTCGATAGAGAGAATCGGCGTTCATTCCTTGATGGAGATATCTATACCTTGGTGGATATGGTGTCCTATTCATGGCAATGTCCTAGGTCATACCGGAGAACTTATCTTCGCTCCTGGGATTGGATATGCATAGTCTTCTCTCTTGATCTCATGGTTCTCGAACGCCATCTCTGCCGCGACACCAGCAGCTGCAATTCATGCCGCTGGAACCGTAGTGGGTGTTTGGGATGGCACATCCTGATTCTGTGCATTATCTGGCGCCGCCTCCGTCGTAGGATCATTCCCCGACTCTATCTGCGTCATCAACTCCTGGAGTTTTGCTTGATTGTCCTTGTATTGGGTAATCAGCGATTTCATCTTGTTGAGCTTGATCTTGTCGTATTCTATGATAGTGCCTCAGGTGAATTGCTCTACCAGTTTCTTCTTGATATTCCTTCAGAGTAGCTTGAAAATATCCTTATCCTTTTTCCCTTGGTCCGTCGTCATGTACTCTATAGCGTCTTTTTGCAGAGGATTGAGATTGACGCCTATTCATGCTCACGTCGCAATGATGCCTCCTTTCTGCTTATCCAAGAAATTGAGATACATCTGCGCGAGCTGCTCTCTTTTCTCATCTATCGTAGCCTTTGATGACTCCTCTGTCTCTTCCTCCTTGGTCTCGGGACCTTTTTCCTCTTGTTCGTCTGACATGCACCTATTTGAGAGAATAAAATATTATGTGATAGCATTTATATACTTGATGACTGCATCTTTTACATCATTGTCTGTCGTAAGGAAGCTCGGAAATCTCTGTTTGATTCTATCTAGATCCAGGATTTGCGTATCAAGTCCATTCTGTAACCTATAGATCCCATAATCGACACCCAATCACACTCTCGAGCCGAAATAGAAATCCTTCACTCATGGATATTTCGCCTTGAACCGATTCATGAGATTGGCTGCCATCACGAGTTCCTTGAGCGTCGCGAATATGATATCCAATCCTTTGATCTTGAGGTTCGATGAATCTATCTCTATGCTCTTGGATCGGCTCGTCAGCAAATTCTTCTCAGGATCGAACGTCACCAATCATCTTCCCGGATAGATGAGATCCGGTTCGGTGGATTGGATAATCTTCTCGACCTCATTGGTCTTCGTCAATACCTGCTCCTGTGGCTGCGTGACTTCCTTTATCTGTACATTGGAGACATCAGAAGGCTTCGTCTCTATCGTATATCTAGAAACATCGAAATACGTAGATCTATTGATGTTCACATCCAACCTTTTCTGCAGTTGCATTCACATCCCTAGCGGATTCTCCCCGACGCCAATCTCCTTGATCTCTCCTCTATCATCTATGACCAACACTTGGGATTCGAGAATAGACTTGATGATTTGTTTGATTCATCGAATCGCTTTTGCCTGATCCACCTTATTTGCGGATTTCACAAGATCAACAATCCCCTTCCCTTCTATCGTCTGATGCGGCAATAATTCATCATACTCCTTTTTCTGCTGGGTGGAAAGAAGATCAGCCGGCAAGACAATAGTCCCTTTATTGATACGTATCGTAGATAACTGATCGGCTATATTCTCCACTTGCTGGTGATATTGCGCCGAGTCCAGATCATTGCTCGTCTTGAATGTCGAGATCATCTTAAGCATAGCCATATAGGTCTGTTCGAAATAATCATGATATGTTTCGTACTTCGATGATAGCTGACTTGCTGCCGTATCCGGGTCCAGCGTCAGCATCGATTGTTTCAACATTTCCCATTCCTTTATCTTCTGCTGATAGCTCTCCAAATATTCCTTGGGGATATCTAGTTCATCGACATCATAGGTGATGAGGTCTTCGAATCTCTTCTTGGCTTGATCGACATAGTCGATATATCTCTGTGCATTCTCTCCTATCTGCTCTTGGGTTCACGAGATATATTCTTTGGTTATCGATGTCTTGGTCTGCGAGAAATCCAATTTTTCATCCAGATAGAGCTTCGTCGTGCATGCCACCACCTTATCGCCTTGGTAGGCAAAGAGGTATTTTTGGAGATTGCCTATCTTGGCTTTCTTCCCTGCTATGATCAACCGGTAAGGAAGCTCTATATATCAGCCTTTTGCATTGGCCTTGATATAGTCGACGATCTTCTGCTCTACGAGCTTCTTAGCTTCCGGCATCGAATATGCCTTCTCTTCATAGATAATCCTACTCACCCTTTTCCGATACTCCTCATTGAGCTTATCATCCATGCCTTCGGTCGGCGTATCTATGATGGATGCTTTGTCGGTGAATCAGAATATACTCACCCCTGTCAATCCTGGCGTCAGCAATGCCACAGGATCCATTGCATTGAAAACATAATTCCGATTGTTTGGACGAACCCGTTCCTTGAGGATCTGCTCTGCTGTCATCGTCTCGAATGCAGATATATCGACGCCTTTGTCTATCGCCCGATCATTGTTGACAATCCACTTGTTGTCATAATACAGCCCTGTCGCATTCTCTTTTCCCATTGAGAAGAATCGCATCAATTGTTTCATATCGTTATCTCATGTATATCCATGGATCTCTCTCGCTATCCTGTAGATAATATTCTGCCCTACCTTATCGGACACCTCTACCTTGATATCCAGCCTCTCAAGGATCCCGGAATTAGTGAAATACCGTTTCACATTGTCCTCCGAATATGTATTCACGGCATCGAACTTTCCTGTCGTCAGCATAGCCTCCATATTCCTATTGTCAATCACTCTCATGGACAACTCCAATCTCTTCTGTTCCTCTAGAGGAAGCCCCATTGTTTTGTATGCATAGAATCTCTTGATAAAATCCATATTGTTCTGTATCGTCGTGATCTTCTGCTGATCCGGCTCCTCTTTCTTCGCATTCTCGAATACAGACTCGAATGACTCTACTCCAGCATAGATTTCCAGGAATCTATATGGCGATGCTTTCCACATCTCCTCGAATAGAGCGAATTTCTGGCCATCTTCCGATCTGAGTTTCTCTCCATATTTCTGCTTGTATTCATTGATCGATCCGCACCCTGGGACATACTGATCGGATCATGCGTTTTTCATCTCCATGTACATCTTGGAATCCGCCAAGACCTGTTCGATCCTCTTAATCCCCATTCCGCTCTTCAATGCCGAAATGAAACTTTGGTATTCCTTGGTCCCCTTATTCTCATACATATGCAATCTGACATATTCCAATCTCTTTCCGATCACCGTATTGAGTGCACTCTTCTGCTTCTCGAATTCAGCGAGATCGGTCGCAGACAATGTCTTCTTATATTCCTCTTCCAAAGCTCAGCTTGCATATCCTTGCTGGATAAGGGTATACTCTGATTTCCTGTATTCCTCCTGTCGCAATAATGCTTTCCGCGCATCTTCGGTAGTGGTCAGCTTCACCTTCTCCGCCAGTACCATACCGAACGGTATGAGATTGCGCTCTGCTCGGTTTGCTCATGCCTTGGATGTCGATGCCTCCAATCTCGCCCCCATATTCAGATTCCATTGTTCCGCACCGGCTGATTGCACTATAGCCTGCTTGATCTCCGTCCTATATTGTCTCTTGAAGTCCTCTTCGTTCTGGAGATAGAACTCCACCTTATCGTAATAGATATCGACAGCCTGCGATGCAGCATATCCTAGCACTCCGATAACAGCTCATACTACTGTACCCAATCCTGGAACCACACTGCTCGCAGCTGCACAGGTTCCGATGATATTCAACGCTGTAAGAGCTACCGACACTCAGAATTGCACCCATTGATGCTCTCTCTTAGTGCTTGATCTCTGTGTATTTAGTTTCTTGTACGCTTCTGCCTCATCCAATCCCTCCATCAATACCCGGACATCGAATCCCGTAGAGATAAGATCGAGGAAGGCGATACCTTTGACTCCCTTGAGAAACCCCCTCACGCCTTTGGCTTCCTGGAGGGTATATACCATACCTTTGAATTCATCTATATTATCAGCGGATTTCAGGACATTGATAATATTCATATCCAATCATTTGAATGCCTCTATCTCTTTGCCTGACTTGATGAGATCGAAATCCGCATCGGTTATCTTCATGAGGATCTTCTCCTGTTTGGGATCTATGCTCTTGAGGATCGATGCCGGCAATTTCTTGTCGAGCTTCCCGAGCATGGCCACTGCATCCAATGTCTTGCCATTCATTTCCTTGGATACGTTCTCGAATTCCTTTGCAGACTTGGCGAGCGCCTTCGACTGGAATTTCGTGAGCTTAGGATTGAGTTTTGCTTCCTCTTCTAACTGCTTGCTCAATGACATGAATTGGTCCTTCATCTTGTTGGCGAACTGTTCCGGGGTCTTGAGGTCTATCGTGCTTTCGATCTTCTTGGCTTGCTGCAGCTTATAGATCCTTTCCGTAGCCAATACCGAAAGCCCTAATCATCAACCCACACCGACCGCAGTCTCGATATTCTTATTGCCTTTATATTGTCCCTTTTCTTGCCCCTTCTCCTGTTTCTCCTTATCCGTCTCTGTCCCTGATCCTGAGGGCTCACCTTGCTGAGGTTGAGATATTTCTGGAGATGGATTTCATAGCTGTGTAGTGGTTGTCGATGCTGATGGTGTCACCACTATCCCGGTCTTCAATGCTTCCAACTCAACTTCCGTCTTGGCCATCTGGATCTTCTCCTGTTTCTCTTTGATGAACTTGAATACCCTCTCAGCCGTCTTGGGCGATATGCTGATCAGCATCTGTTCCCGTAGATTGAACTTTCTTGTATCCAAACTCTCTCATAACGAAACATCGGAGATCATCATCTCCTTGATCTTCTTGCCCAAAATCCCAACTATGTTTCATTTGAGGAATCATAGTTCTGCTTTGAGATCCTTGAGGTATTTTTCCGCGACCTCTTGTTTCTTCTGATGAAGCGTATCTATAGCCATTAGGTGATCTTGGATATGAATTTAAAGATGTTCTTGATGAATATGCCGACTTCATCAGCTGATTTCAAAAGATTCTTAGCGTGGATATCGTCTATCGTCTTGATCAATGATTCTGAGATCTCCGCTCAGGCGTCTTTGGATGATCTCAATTGTCTAGCCAGACCAGCTAAATCCGTTACTCACTTTTCAATCTTCCCTATCTCGCCACCTATTGCAGCTATCTTCTTGAGTTCAAACATCTCTACGATATGGTAGGATTTGAATTCCAATTTACGCAAAGCATTGAATGCCTCTACCTCATCAACGGTGAAGGCCGTTATTTTCTTCTGGAATTGCTCTATGCCTTCTACTTGTTTCATATAATATTTACCTGTCATGCTCGTAACATCCAGATTAAGGTTCTTGATTGTCGTCCTCAGCTCCTTGATATCATCATCCAAAAGTTTATATACGGCCTTCTGTTCCGGAGTTAGATTCTTGATCACATCTACCGCTGCTTCAGCTCATTTCTTCACCTCGTCGATCTTGGTTGCAACTTTGGCCGGATCGGAAAGTATCGAAATATCCTTGCCGATATCTTTTGCTAATTGATTGATCTGTTTCGGTGAGAGTCCAGTGACATCTATAGCATCGATATTCTTGGTTATGATATCTATATCATCAAGACCCTTCAATTCGGAATGATTGAGCAATGCCTTACAGAGTGTTTTTCTCTCTTTAGCGAGCGATTCGAATTTTGTGTCGTAGACCTTCAGTCTATCGGCTAATTTCCCTAAAGTCACATCACTATTCTTGCTTAGGATTTTCCTGATGTTCTTATTATTCATATATCCTTCTAGCATCCTTATCTGCTGATTATTGAGTTTGATTTCCTTTTCGAGGAAATCACTGAAATATCCTGTCTGATTCCACTTGGTTTTTCTCTTGTTGAAGACATATCTTGCTTCATCAAAGCTCATGCTTCCTTTCTTGAAATCGTTGGTGAAATTATCATATCATGCCAATGTTTCACCATAGCTTGCTAACTTAAGGTATTTATTTCAGATACTGAACGGCATATTCATCTTTCTGGATGATGACCTCAACAATCGCTTGGTTGGTTTCGCAATCGTGCCAAACGTGAATTTTATCGCTCCCTTGGTCGCTCTTCTCACAATCTTGCTCTTGGACAGGACAAATGCCGATCACATCAATACCCATCACGTAGGCGTACTGACGAGATATCGCATCCTTCATAAGAACCACGTACCCCATTCCCATGATCATTCATTTTCTTGTTGCGATTGCACTTCAAGCATTACTTGCTGCAACAGCGAGAAGTATTCGTTTATCGTCGTCTCGAATTTTATTATATCGTTTTTCGTCAATGTCCTATTCTGTAATTTATTGTAGAAATCTTCGTTATTGAGCCTAAATCTTTTGACCTCATCACCGAATCATAATTTGTCTATGGCTTCTTCCAGATCATCAGCCTTGCTATTCCATAACTCATCAAGATTGAGGATTCAGAAACCATTGGCTATTCATTCCAAGATGTTCCTATGTAATATACCTTCCTTCAGATGATCTCAGAATTTCTTTGATACCGTACCCAATTCTGTCCTCAATGGTTCGTCCTTATTTATGTCTGAAGAATTCTTGGTTCTCTCGAATACGGTTTCATCGGAAATGATCTCTTTCCTTATGTCCTTGACCTCATCTATAACAGCATCGGTCTCCTTTGACCTCTGGCTATCATAGATATTCATGCCTTCCAATGTATTAACCACGGAATTGGCAGGATCCTTGCTTACTATCTTCCTATCCAAGAAATCTCTCTTGATCCTTGCCTCTATCAAATCATCCTTCTGCTCATAATCATCGATCTGTTTATCAGTAGGATTGCTTATGCCATCTTTCTTTAACTGATCAACGATATATTGTCTTTTCAGCTGCTTTCTCTTATCATTGAGATATGCTCTCACCATAGTGTATTTCTGCATCAGATTGCCCAATTGCTCATCTCTCGTAAGATCTTCGGTTTCTGCCCGTTTCTTGAAATCCTCATTAGGCTCTCAATCACTTCAGAAGAATGTCGATTTCAATCATTTTATGGCTCCAACGAAAGGCATCAACAATTTCCCTACAACCTTACCTCCTACCGTTTCGACCAATCATCGTATTTTTCATCAGGCCCTTGCCCGTTTGTCGTTTATATCTCCATTAGTATCCAGTATTTCTCCGACATTATCATAGGCATTATCCATGACTGCAGGAATAGCTCATTCTGGTATGCTTATCTCTTTCCCTTCTTCATTTTCTAACTTACCCAATATATCAGTATTGCCTATATTCTTCCGATATTCGTCAACGTTTGTTCAGAATTTATCATATTTAGGCTTCAATTCCTCAGGCACATTATTTTTGTACCGCTCATTTATATCTTCTGGGTTCAGTTTTTCTCTCTTATCTCGATTGAAGAAATCCTTCAGATTCCACCTTCCTGTCGTAAATCCATGGATCAGATAATATGCTCCCGTGCCTATTCCGGTCCGTTTGAAAAATTTCCCGAAACCAGATTCCCGGAATCCTTTCTTCTCTTTTTTCTCTTCGGCTTCCTTCTTCTCTTTCTTCTTGCTACCGAAAATCCGTTTCAATCATTTCCAAACCAATGCGACTGCTCCTATGCCTCATGCCACACGCAAGACGTTAGCTCACGTATTATTCTTCCGCTCTTCTTTGCTAGTCACTCCATCCCGTTGCTTCTTGAACCGATTATCCTTTTTCTCAGGAGCTTGAGGTTGCGTTTCGGGTGCGGATACCGTAGTTCCGACCGCCGGTATCTGAAGTGGTTGGTTGACGGTGACTTGAGCTTTGAGTGTTGCAAGATCTTTCTTGGAAACATCCAATGCGCTCAGCATCGATTCGTATTTATGTATCTCCTGTTCGAGTCTTTGTCTTTCCGCTTGAGAGGTTGCATCTGTTTTATCCTTGAGTGCATCTAGCTTCTTGGTTGCCTCAGCTTTTGCATTCTCGACTTGCTTTGCAACCGTTTCCGCCCTAAGCACAGCTTCTTCTGCCTTGGATTGCCTGAGCATTTCATCAGTCAGTTTTTTGACTTCTGCCAAATCCGTAGCGATTTGATTCACCTCTGTCTGAAGCGTTTCTACGGATTTCGTTTGATCTACCATGGGTATGTACCTAATTATCTAAAGGTCGTATACTATGGAGATATTATACTTAGAATCTCTTTCTTTTACAAAAAAAGCTCCCCTATCCCTTCAGGAGAGCTTGACATATAT
>CAYSER010000029.1:0-10228 GCA_964430205.1 uncultured Candidatus Peribacteria bacterium
TGCTCTCCACAGCATCACCGAGCTATGTATTGCGGAAGAACTTCGAAGAGAAAGGAAATATGTTTGAGAAATATATCAAGGAATTATCCTAATGCACCTGTCCAGTAGTGATGTTTATGGAAAAACATCAGTGCCTAGTGAGTCGTAGTAGGTAATATGCTATTGACGCTGTTTGTGCGATGAACTATAAGGGTTGTGAGATATATGAATCATAGATAAGATATGCTTGAAATTTTTGGGTAAATGGATATAGATGCCAAGCCAGTTTTTTGGCAAAACAGTAAACAAAAATGTATAACGAAAAAACAACTCGATGATGGAATTAACCAGCGAACAGATTTTCGAACTCCTTGAAAAATATAGTGTCATGGGGTTCGTATCAGGAGTATTGTCCAATACCATCAAGGTGACAGACAATGCTGTGCCGAGACAGGAAGAACAATATCTGAAGATCAAGGAGCATTTAAAAGCTCTTCCTGAAGGGGAGATCGAAAAGGACGCTTTATGTGATCAGATCGAAGAAATATTGTCGCATGATGAAACGGTCATGGTGTTGTTCAAAAAGGATAAACATAATGGCAAGGTCGGAGTGAGAAAAACTTTTCCGAAAGGATGTTGCTATTACATCGGGACAGATCCTAAGCATCTTACCAAGGTATACATACATTGGAAAGAAGAGAAAATGTTTCTCTTGCAGAATATCAGGTCGCTCAAGAGCAAAAACCTGATGGTGAGTAAGTTCGCGATTGATATAATCGAAAATGTCTTCTGTATGAACATTTCCATGCAAGGTGCGGATAGTCCTGAAGAAAGGGCTGAGATCAATATCTATATAGGATACAGCCGATAGCCAGGAAAGAAGGTTAGGAATGAGAGCGTGGTATACCATGCTCTTTTTTTTTGTTTTGAAAATAACTATGAAATCATTACCTTAACATCAATACGCGTATTTATCTCATTCCAGATGTGCATGACTGAGACCGCTTTAGTGCTGATAGATTTCCAAGAAGAGCGGACAAATCCGCAAAGCGATTATTATGTGGGGAATCTCGAAGAAGTTATAGCGAAAGTCAATTATCTGATCGATCATTGCAGGGCGAGAGGATACAAGATCATCCGAACCAAGCATAGGGAACCCGATTCTTTAGAGTATTTCTGACCGGAAACGAGGTTTATTCGTGAACTCAAGATCTATGATTCGGATACGGTTATCATCAAGAATAAGATCAATCCATTCTATCATACATCTTTGGAACAGGAATTGTCAGGGATTAAACACGTCATCGTCTGTGGTATCCTAACCAATCTTTGCGTAAGGAGCTTTATCCAGGATGCATACGATAGGGATTTCGCTATTACGGTCATCAAGGATTGTTGCGTTGCACATAGTCCGGAGATGCAGGAGTTTACCTTCTATGATCTGGCGCAGACAAGGGATGAAATAGACTTCACGGATCTCAAGGAATTCACAGAATAAACCAAATAGGTAATGATTCAAAAAAAACAGTCTGCACGGCTGTTTTTTTCATATATTCTGCTATCGACCAAAGATCTATTGACGGTGGGCTATTCGATGAAACGCTTGAAATCTTTGATGCTTTCAAATGATTTATAGACGGAAGCGAATCTGACATAAGCTACAGGATCAACTTTTTTCAATGCTCTGACGACATCGTCTCCTATCTCCTTCGAGGTGATCTCATTCTTATCGGTAGACCATTCGACTTCGAGATTGTTGATCATATTTTCGATCTTTTCCTTATCGATCTCTCTTTTCGCGAATGCGAGTACGATAGCTTTCTTCAGTTTCTGCCTATCGTACATCTCCTTGCTTCCATCCTTTTTGATGACCACTAATTCGGTGAATCCCTTCCTCTCAAAAGTGGTGAATCTATGTTGGCAGTATTCGCATTCCCTTCTTCTCCTGATGCTCTGCCCATCCTCGATGACTCTTGAATCGATGACTTTGGTCTCCATACTTTGGCACTTCGGGCACTTCATAACTATGATGATGAATTGATAAAACACTGAATTGCTGAAATGTTCGATTATGCATCAATTGATCATTTCAACAGTGAATCATTGTGGCGTTGTGTTATTGTGGCATGATGAATCTCTTATTATAATAGCTGATGTTCTTTAAGAATCCTTTGAATCGGATGATGTCCTCGATGATAATTTTCTTCTTGAGCTCTTCAATATCTTTATGTGCAGAGAATGATCTCCGATTGTCATAGCCGATCTTGAGATACTCCTTATTGTCATCGATCTCTATTCGGTATCTGATGATCTCATTGAAATCAGCTTGGAGCGAAGTGATGATTTCAGCTATCTTGTTTTCATAATATGGATCGATATTCAGGATTTCCTTGATATAGAGGGAAATGAGGAAATAGGTGTCGAGAGTTATTTCCTTCTCGGATGATTGATCTTTGAGATAGGTGAGGTAGATCAGGAATCAAGAAAAGGTCTCTCTGATAGTGGCGAACATGCCCAGAATTGCATAATCCGAATAGTCATTCTTGAGTATGATAGCATGTGTTGTGAGTGCTCTGAAAAATCGCTTACTGATCCGGAAATCTAGATTGTAGATATTCTCTTTGATATGATAGATATCCTGTTCGGTGATATGCTGTTGGAGGATAGCGAGGAATTCTTTGTGCTCGAGATGTATCGCGATATCCTTATATATCGATTCGATAAATTCAGCATCAGATGATTTGACCAAGGCGGATATCTCTTGTCCGATCAGTCATTTGAAGAGTTCGATGATCTTCTTATTCTTGATGTAGAGCCTTATATCCTTCGGATTGATGTCTTGGAGGACGGTCGCAAGGAAGGATTCATCGAAGGACTTGAGGAGTGATATATTGGAGTAGATATTCTTGATGTCGGTCTTGTGGGGAAGAATGAATTTCTGCTTTCACGCCCTTACGTTCTCTGCAGTATGCTTGTAGAAGAATACGTTTTTCCCATATTGGTAGAGGAGTCATCCATAGTAGAGGAGCGTATAGTTCTTCTCTTCCAGCGGTTCATTGAGTGTATTGATTTCATGGATGACAGGGTGCCTAAAAAGTCTGAGAAAAAACGTATCGCCTCTAGATACCCATGACCCTCAGATGAGCGTGATATAGAAATTAAGGATTTTCTCCATGAGTTTGGATTCTTTCTTTATCCTCTCTGGGATCTTGAAGCTTTCGACATTCTCTACATCTTCGCCGATGGAGGACATGAGATCATCCAGATCCTCTTTGATGGGATTTCATTTTTTGTCTTCGTTCCTAAAGATGGTCATCATGTATTTCTGGATTCCTCAGAAGAAATGTTTCTTGAAGTTCCTATAATCAGTGATATAGATGAGGAAAGGCTCTAGCTTCGATGCATCCTTGCGGAAACTGGTGATATAGTCATCAAGCGTTTTCTTATCATAGAGTTTGGAAACCACGGTGTCGGTGATCAAAAACATATCGGAATCGATGAAAAGATATCTGAGAAGGATATCTGCAGGGAGTATGGATTGGAGTATCTTGGTCTCTACGGCAGAGAAATGTCTCTTCGCAGTAAATTCTTTGGCATTATCGATGAATTCAGCATAGATATTCTTAGCTTCTCATTTGAGCTCATCATAGAACAATCGGGCATAGATATCCTTATCGCTCACATGTTCATGGATGAAGATGCTGTTGAATCTCTGATAGACAGCGAACAGCATGAAGAAAAGCTCGATCTGATTGAGCAATGCCTTCTTGAGCAATTTTATGACTGAGGGATCGATTTTCTTCGCGGTCTGCTGGAAGACGAATTCATAGAATGAGAAAACGATATCTACGAACCGGTTATAGTTTTTTTCCCTATCCTTGTAGGGGAAAATCTTGATCCTTGCCAGGAAGACGAAGCTCAGCAGAAATACCGTATAGAGGAAGTTGAGATAATATTCCGGAGGATAGGACCTGAAGATATCTTTAACATAGAGAGCTACGACCAAAGCGAGATTGTTCCCGATATTGGCAGGCGAGAAGAATCTATATCCATTCAGGTTCGCAGTCGCGGAATAACTATAATAGGTGTCGATGTCCTTCGCTTTCAACGATGGATCCTCTCAGAAGCCTATCTTGAATTCAAAAGGATCAAGCGTCACATCAAAAAGATTCAATTTATAGTTTTCTACGATCTTCCTATTGATTACGGAAAAAAATTCTTTCGTCGATATGAACGAAATGAACATACTAGCAGGATTCATGGTCTGAGAGACGATCTCGTCAGGGAAAAGCGACAAGAGGACTCTTTTGAAGAGCTGCATATGAAGACTAAGGAGTGCAGAGTAAAAAGATTATTGCTTAGAGAGTACGGTGATCGTATACTGCAAAGTATCCCGTGTCTGTCTTGGGTTGATATCGAAAAGCACCAAGGTGCTTCAGCTTCAATCGGTTTCGGTGCCCTTGACGACACCTTCGAAATTGCCTAATTTTTGCATTGATCATTTCTCTGTCTTGATGCTCAGTTTATCGAAAATTAGCTTAGATATCTTCTGGATATTGTTCACATCATAGAGTTTTCCGTATCATTGGTCAGGGACGATCGATATCGTTTTGGTTTTCCCTATTTTCATCCCTACGACGCCTTGATCCAGTCAGGAGATGACTTGGCCTGATCATACCGTGAAGGTCAGCGGCGCTTGATCGGTTGCATGGTCAAAGAGAGTCCCATCCTGGAATGTCGCTGTATAAACCAGGGAGATGGTATCTCATGCACGTACGGAATTCTTGTTTGTACATCAAGCAAGGAGAAAAATGGAAAGCAAGGTAATACCTATCAGAGAGGGTAATCTTTTCATTGGTGATATGCGGATTACGGATAAATACGGATAATGTATGCATATGTGGCAGTATTGCAACGAGAAGTATTAATTATTGATCTTGTCGAGTATGAATTTCTTCCGAGATTCCTGAGGGCTAGTGATCACGTTATCCTCATGATCGACAAAAGGGGTCGTGGATCATGTGGCAATAGGTTTTTTCTGATACGTATCTTCGAATTTGATGATATATTCGTCGCCTTGGAGCATATTATTTTCATGTTCTAGGAAATACCTAGCATATTCTGATTTCTCGTAATTCACCAAGAAGTTCTGGGTGAAGGCAAGCTCTTCAGTCTTTGTCTGTTGCTCGATGGTCGCATCCTCTATGGCTGTCTCTATAGAAACGTAATTAACATAGGTTTTGATAGCGAATATCATGGCAAAAAGATCCAGAATGATGAGTCCATACTGGATACGATTCGGGTATTTTCTGAGCAACGCGTGAAGATTATCCATATGATGAAAGAGTGATATGCATAAACTGGATAGGTGCGAAATACTCTATGTATTGGTATTCTTGGTTGAAAATGCAAGGTAATTTATTACAAAGTACAAGATAAATAAAATAAAAAGAGTGAAATATGCGTTCACTAGTATAGGAGTTGACTAAATCTTTTGATTTTCTCAATGTTTTAGTGTTGTAATCGATAGATGCCGATACGCAAACTGCCGGAATATCTCATCAATAGGTTGAAAGCCGGAGAAATCGTAGAAAGGCCAGCCTCAATCCTCAAGGAATTGGTCGAAAACAGTCTTGATGCGTGAGCCACACACCTCAGGATAGCTATCGATGATGGAGGAAAATCCCTAATCAGTGTCGAAGATGATGGATCATGAATCGAGCTTTCTGATATGGATCTCTTGTTCGAAAGATATGCAACTTCCAAGATCTATGGAGAACAGGATCTCTTTAATCTGAGCAGCTATGGATTCCGTTGAGAGGCATTGGCAAGTATCGCTGAAGTGAGCAAAACGACTATCATCTCCAAGACCGAATATAGCGAGATAGGAAGCAAGATCACAAAATTGGGCATGGATTCCATCATCAGGCATCAGCCAGTCGGATTCGTCCATGGCACCATAGTCACCATCCAGGATCTCTTCTATAATGTCCCAGCTAGGCTCAAATTCCTCAAATCATCGCAGACGGAATTTTTCTATTGCTACAACTATATTGTAGATATAGCTATTATGCATCCGGATAAGGCATTCCTTTTCAAGAAGAGCGATAAGGTGGTATTCGATCTGAAACCGAGAGCAAGTCTGATGGAAAGGATTATGGATATCTACAAGAAGGATCGGTCACAGCATATCAAGGAGCTGCAGCATAGTGGTGATGAACTTGCTCTCTATGGTATTGTGGGGAATGCACAGTTGTTGTTTGGATCATGAGAGAATATCAAGATCTATGTCAACAAAAGGCCTGTCCAGGATAAGGTGATCAAGAAAGCGTTGATGGATGCATATTATAGACAGATAGCTCCAGGCGAGTACCCTCTAGCAATCCTTATGATAGATGCTAAACCGAGCTTTGTGGATGTGAATGTCCACCCAAGAAAGCTTGAAGTGAAATTTGCGGATTCCAGGAAGGTGTACGATGTGGTCTATAAGAATGTACAGCAAGCGTTAGGAGAGAATAGGGTATCGACTATCCATCAGCAATTTTCGAGAATGGAAGTCCCTGCAGCATCATCATTTGAGCAGAATGCTATGTTCTGAGCAAATGATTTCGCAACCATCAACAATCCTACAGTGACGCAAGCGACGATGCTTATGTCGACTGAGCAAGAGCAATTACGGGATAAGGAGATAGGCGAGTATAAGGTCATCGGACAGCTATGGAATTCGTATATCATCCTGGAGTCCACTGACGCACTCTACTATATCGATCAGCACGCACTGGCAGAGAGGATATTATTCGAGAAGATCAAGGCAGGAATCAAAGATCCTGAATGACCGAAATCCGAGATTCTCTTGCAGCCCATCATCATCGAAGTGGCTGCAATCCCTGGAATAGATCATAAACTCGATGAGATCAATACGTTGTGATTCGATGCTTCCAGAATAGGAGAGAATAAAGTGGCGATTTATTCCATACCTCAGATATTTTCAGTATATAAGATAGATATGGAGAGTATATTCAATCATATCTTGTATCTAGAACAGATCACCTTTGATTATATCTTGGACAATATCTTTGCAACTCATGCCTGCAAGGTTTCTATCAAAGCGGGAGATAGGCTCTCATTACCGGAGATGACCAACCTCGTGAAAGAATGACTTTCGGCTGTGCCTGGACTCTTTGTCTGCCAGCATGGCAGGCCGTTCTTTATCCGCAGCGAAAAAAGGGAGATAGATAAGTTTTTCGATAGATAAAAAAAGACGGAGATATCCGTCTTATGCAATCGAATGGGGTGATCCATGATTCCTTGCGTTTTTCTGTTTGGCAAAGATTTTTTTTGCATCTTTTATGGCAATGGAATAGAGAGTGTCAATGTTCATGAATAAGTACCGATAGCTTGATTAGCTAAGGCATCTATTTCCATAGCGACGCTATCCGTTTGTATCTTGCATATTTCACCAAGATCGGAGGTCTTTCCCAAGATAGTTACCGGTGAGCTCAATGGCTTGCGGACATTATTGGAATCACCAATATATGGAGTACAAGAACCGTTTATCTGAGTCGCTGCAGGATTCTTGATGAAGACTCTAGATGCAGGGATGTTTCGCGATGAATTGGAACTATGTACGATGGTGCTGGATTGAATCGTCATATTTCGAGACGACTTTCCTTCAGTATCATCACAATACCGAGCGGCATCGCCATTGGTAGTGAGGAACCCGGTGGAATAGGTCTGAGCATTATAATTGAAATTCTTGATGCCGAATTCTATCAAATTACCGTAGGTGCAATATCATGAGCTTCCGCTGATCTCAAGATGGAGTTGAGCTGTCTGGGATCATCATTCTCATGGCTGCGAAGGAGCACTATAACTTATGCTATCGCTAGTCTCGATATCGCTGATTCCATCGCCATCAGCGTCGAATTGTGCATAGACAGTCTTGGTGCTATATCATGCCGAAAGGGTCCACAACAGACTTGTGTCATAGGGTACCCGATCCGATCGAGTTCATACATCGCTGTCATTCTGGAATCTCATTTGTGTCGCAGCAGGCGTAGTGGATATGTTGAGGGTGACGTTCGGTGAAGAGGTCGATGGAGCATCATTATTGATGGTGAAGGAGCCCGTAAATGGCCCTCCAGGCAGGGTGACGGCGAAATCGGTGAAGTGAGTCGTCGTGAATTCTACATACGGATATCATCATATCATCGTGATCATAGTGCCGGTATGATAATTCCATGTGATTCCATTATCGTCTGATGCATAGATATCCACAAGAGTCTGATCTACTCATCATGGGACAGGTAATCTTACGGTTACGCTCACAGACATCTGATTGTCATCGACGAATGTTAGCCTCTCTCCAGTAGATCCCATGCGTGCAGCATAGAGGGTATTGGGCAAGGCGATGGTATTTGTCGACAGCTCTTCAGGAACTATTAGGGTTCATGTGTAGAAGCCATCATTGGTCCTTTTTACAATAGTTCACTCAGGGATCTGCGTTTCCATTTTTTTGATATTTCAGCTAGATTGCAGTATCACCGGAGCCAATACCTTACCCTTGCTCTCTTTCACGCTTATCTTCTTGTGTCCCACAAGGAATCCGGTCAGTTCGGTCCTGATGCTCAGAAGTCAGGTGCTATCGCCATATCAGCTAGCGATCAATGCATCGATCATGACTAATGGAGAGTCCGAATTGGGGAGGATAATAGTATCGCTATCGATAGTCATAGTATTTATGCCTCACCGATATACCTGGATATTATCGACGTTGTTTTCGTTGTCTTTGACTTGGATGATACAAGAATCTGATCATGATTCATCTGCGTTGGGTAGATAGGTAAGATTATCTCATAGCACAGAACAGATTCATTTGTTCGCCTGAGAGCTTATGAGATCATAGACGATATCGCTCGATCAGCATGATCATTCCTGAACATCGGAAAGAGTCTTCCGGTTTACCGTAATCCCAGTGGACCCTACGGCATTATTTCCCGTGAAGTCATGTACCGTGATGCTTACGTCATTGAAGGTATAGGTTGCAGTGTGTGATTTGCTATTGCCGGCGATATCCCTGACGTATCATGTCCTGGTCACGGTACGCGGTTGAAGGGCAGAGATATTCAAAAGGCTTGCCGTCCCCCGTGTGCTTCCATTGAAGCTATAGGGTGAAGCCGCAAGTCATGCTCATGTATCTGTAGCTGATGATATGTTCACTACTCATGGTTCGCATTCGTTTCAGGAGCTATTTAAGAAACTAAAGGTCGGAGGAGTGGTATCAGTGGTATAAGTAATCCCGCTCAAAGATGCTATGCCGCCGAAATTATCCCAGAGATATCCATATCATAGATAGGATTGCCCATCGATATGTATGCTTCAAGAGAAAACGGGAAGATAGGTGTTCGCCGTGAGATCGTAGTTGAGTCCCATGAGGAGATGATAGGATGTTCCGTTGGAGACATGGGTCAGTTGTCCGTATACATGATAAGGATCGCCTCATGATCATTCACAATCCCTGAAGAGTCATCAGAGGACTTTCATAGTATCATATCATGTCCCCAAGGTCTGTAGGAGATCGAGCGATGATTGGTCAAGTGGTCGTCGAACATCTCATCTGGAAGGGTTATAATAGTATCATCTCAATTGTTTGAAACAGGTCTTGTTCGTGCCTGAGAGCGAGAGCGTCTCTATCGTATCCATCTCATGCTTCCGGAAGAAGTAGCCGTAATAATCATTGTCTCAGAATGAATAATGGAGAGGGGAATAGGCATAGGAATCTGTGTAGATGGAATCATCTATCTGATAGTCTGCGTGTACTGCAAAACTCCATATCGACAATGATAGGGCTATGCATATCATACCTGAAACTATCTTCTTGATCATCCATGCATGATGAAATAAAGAAACCATTTTCGAAGGAATATGTACAATAACGGACTATCTTTTGAGCCTTATCTTGAGTCGATATACCAATTGACGGATTTGATGATGAGCGTTTTAGCGGTATCTAGTTTAACATATATCTGGAAATAATCGTTCTTTGTCACTTCAGGGAGATAGACGTTGGTGCTTATGTTAAATGTCCTATTGGCTTGGTCGGTAGTCAGAGGTACGGTAGCATAAGGGGTAGAGGTATCTCCGTTTTTAATGATCGCGACATCGATATTGGTTGGATTGTTGACCGTGGCTTGCAGCGCGACGTCTATACCCATCATAATCGTTTTCTCATGATTAGAGAGGAATTTTA
>CAYSER010000029.1:10238-10783 GCA_964430205.1 uncultured Candidatus Peribacteria bacterium
GCGAATTTTTTCGTATAGGAGTAGGTGACGGTATACTGAAGGGGTGTCCGTGTGTTTGCTGAATATGCATGTGAACCGGTTCCGTTGAGGAGATTGACTTTGGCATGCGGTCTATAGTCTTCTACACCGATGTTCCCATTGACTTCGATATCAGCGTCTCTTTCGGTAGAGAAGTCGGATCCGGAAAATGGTATGTATCATTGTTGGAAATTGTTATCGAAAATAGCTAGGTCTTCGTAATTCACATACTTGGCAGGATTATAGAGGATGCCTATGGTCCCGGAATTGCTATTGGTGTAAGTATCATGCTCGGTGGAGAACAGATTTCCGGAGCCTGCATACAGATAGACATCGACAGGATTGTTATCGTAATCAGTCATGGAGGAGCGATAGTCTCCTCCTGAGATATATACGCCGTACGTTTTATTGTCCCTGATGGTTCAATTGAATACTCGGAGTTCAGAATCTGACTGTACGTCTATTCCCCTATTGTATCCATAGATTCATATATCGTTGAGTTGGATGAAATGTCACGGGGCAGAGAT
>CAYSER010000030.1:0-1764 GCA_964430205.1 uncultured Candidatus Peribacteria bacterium
GCAACAGCATAATCTGCTGTCCTCAATATAGGAGTAGTGAATGATCCATTAACAGTTTCAGCTGTAGTTCCGAAATTATCAGAAGCGAATTGGAAGTCGTTTCATGCAGTTGTACTAAGATCTACATACAGATCCAATGTTTCAGTTGCACCAGCCTTTACTACATATGTTGGAGCAAATGATATGATTGCCAATCCATCAGAGGTAAATGCAGCCTTTCCAGAGATCCTGAGTCCATCTTTTTCGAACCGAACCCTAGTACTGGTAGGTATAGAAGCTAGACCAACTTTCTTGATAGTAACGGTCTTCAAGGTAACATCGCTTGAGCTAGCTTTGAAATCTACAGAAGCGAACTTGATGATACCAGCTCTTGGCACTTGCGTGTTGTTAGCTAAAGTATCAGAGTTCAATGATACATTCAAAGAACCAGCCTTAGTCTCAACTGGAGTTGTTACACATTCAGCTGGACAAGTGTCCAATCCGAGTGAGCAAGAAAGAACGTTTTCTGGAGTTGTACATACTTCTGGAGTAGTTCCACCAGCAGCTCTCATAAGCATAAGCATAACATAACCTCTTACCTCAACCATGTTAGGGTTAGAGATATTGGTCATAATGCCAGCGTCTTGAAGTGCTTGCAAATGATTTACATAGTATGGATCACCACCTTCGTTAGCGTCTCCGTAAAGAAGCCTAGAAAGAACTGTTCCAAACTGTGCTCTAGTAACAACACCATTTGGGTTGAATGCAGTGATTCCAACACCCATCAATCCAAGTTGGCAAGACTTAACGATGTAGTCTTGTAATTCTTGTGATTGGTTAGCGATGTCAGTGAATTCGCATGTCTTAGAAGTATCGAGAGTCTTTCCCATTACTTCAGTAGCATAATTAACGATCATCTTAGCCATGTGAGATCTGATGAGAGATCCATACATGTTCGCATTGTCGATAGAAGATTGAGTAGTTATGCCATTAGCATAAGCATAATCGTACGCGTCATTCAATTCGCTACTGTAACTAGCAGCCCCAAGGACTGTTGTAGGTACAGCTGTTCCAAGCATTGCTACGATAGCAGCGACTGAGAACAATTTTTTAAAATTTTTCATGTACTCAATAAAATACGATATAAAAGGGTTTTGGCTCACAGCCAAATAGGCAGATATAGTAGCCGTACTTACCGGAGCCTTTCCGCGTAAATACGAAGATGTTCCGTGTCTCCACACGGTAACTTTCTTGAACATTAGCAATTCGGGAGACAAATACAAGACAATGTTGGACAGTCTGAGCTAACAGCTAAAATCGTCTTCACCATTGTTCATATCAAGGATGGTTTTCCAAAAAATAGTAAACACTTCATCAGTAGCTGTAGACGATGAAGCATTTGCCTTTTTTGGAAAGGAACACCCTTATCCACCGAGGCGGACTTGCCTTCCTACGTTTACTAAAGACCATATCCTTCTAAGATCAGATACGCGCGAGTGTCTATTTTGTGACAACCTTTCGTTATCGGATTTCCCTACCTCTCTCTCAAGATTCTGCTACTTACCTAGCTTATTGGTACCTGAGCTCGGTATACACTTTTATCACCGTTTTTACTTTATTATGATACAATATGTCTAACAGATGACCAAACGGATAAACGGCGAAAAGATGAAGCGGCGAAATGAACAAATGATCAAACAACAAAATGAGCCAGTATACTCACACGAAATCCACGTTCTTATATGTACCTCATTCCGGCGGTATGAAATTGGCGCCGGAATCCAT
>CAYSER010000030.1:1864-5668 GCA_964430205.1 uncultured Candidatus Peribacteria bacterium
ATGAAGGATAGAGTAATTCCACTCTATTCTTCGACTTCGCTCAGAATGACGTCTATATAGAAATAAGGAATTAGCGTTTATTCGTTTAGTCGTTTGAACGTTTAAGCGTTTCATCGTTTTTAACATCTTTTCATCAAAATTGATAGTAAAATGTTAAAAAAATAGGCTTCTGGACTTGTCTATCTTGTCAATATGTCCAACTTTTTGTCGAGGACGTCGATTGTGGAGGACTTGAGCGGGGGATGGTTTTGTTCTCTTCAATGAGCACTGCGATCACTAGTTTTTTTGAACGATGGTTTCGAGATCACATACCAATGAGACCGGGATAGACTGAATTAGGAGGAATCTTGAGTAAATAGAGAAATATTGACGATAATGTATATGTCATAGTGATGTAGGATTTTCCCTCTTTTGTTCATTACTTCTTTCCCCGTAGTCGCTGGGCAAATTTCACTGCTTCTCAAGTATATTTTTTGATTTCTTGATCATGATTTGCTGGTTTAAGTTTCTTACATTGACTCTTTCTCCTTCGGACTACGAATGCTATGATAAACGATAGCAGGATCAGGTATTTGATCCACAATCCTCTGACGGAAAGATAGAGGCCATAGGTCGCGGTCAACTGTGAAATTTTGTAGATCCGAGCGATCATAAATTTCCCTAGTATCACGATCCGATTCCGTCTAAATATAAGGAATAGCCAGGCGCTGACATAGCCATAGATCATGACAAAAGGTACCACGGGGAGAACAAATATGTTGCCGATGACCGACATGAGATTGACCTTGCCCATAAAAAAGATGATGATCGGAAATATTCCGATGCTCGCTCAAATACTAGGTTGTAAGTAAGATTTGTAGAGATATGACCAAGCGTTTTTCGACACGTTATGACCTTTTCTCGTCACCGGTCACTCGTCACTGGTCACTGTGGTGAAGTAGACGATACCGATGAGGGCACTATAGGATAATAAAAATCCTGTATCATACGCCAAAAAATATGGATTAATCATCAGCATCACCACAACGCTCATGGACATCAGCCTCCGGACGTCGATTTCCCTTCCCCGAAATAGCGCAATCATGCTCATCCCACCCATGATCACTGCGCGAAAAACACTGGAATCCATCCCACAGAGAAGCCCATACCCTATTATTGCGAGAATGATGACTCCCAACCTCATATAAAACGGCAAAAAGAAGAGCAGCATATGCAAGAAGACGACAAGCATCAAGATATTGCCGCCGCTGACTGCGACGAGATGCACCAGCCCCGAGTCGATGAATCCTTGATACTCGGACTGCGGGATCTGTGATTTGTCGCCAATCACCATACCCAAGATCAAGCCTGAAACCTTATTCTGCCCATAAGCACGGGTAATCTGCTGTTGGATGGACGCCTTTAGTCTGACAAAGACTCAGAGATCACTGGAATCGGATCTAATGTCCTCATATCCTCATCTACCTCATTCCGGCAGCATGCCCAGCAGAACTGCGTGGGTCAAGTGTTGCGGCCGGAATCCAGTTTGCTCAGTTGAGATTCCTATTTCATCACTTGGTTTGGTTATGGTATCCTGGAGTAGTATCAGTCCGTTCGTTTCCATTATCGTCCCTTTCCGTCCTTTCATTTTGAGCCATTTTGCGTAGTCGAAGTCTCAGGAAAATATCGGAACGTCAAATGTCGACGAAGTGATGGATCGATATTTGCTTCGTACCTCATTCCGGCAGCCTGCCCCGCAGAACTGCGTGGGTCACGTGTTGCGGCCGGAATCCAGTTGCCCGACCAACCGGATGACATCGCCTATGGCGTACGTCTTCTCCGAACGAAGCAGATACTCATCTCCCGCGACTGCAAAGACATATTTCCCTTGCCCTGGCGTATCGACTATGATCCCTGTTCACACGAATGTCCCCCTTGATGAAGCGAACGGAGTGAAGTCCTCGGAAGCCGGGAG
This sequence comes from uncultured Candidatus Peribacteria bacterium, assembly GCA_964430205.1. Classification (GTDB taxonomy): domain Bacteria; phylum Patescibacteriota; class Gracilibacteria; order Absconditabacterales; family Absconditicoccaceae; genus CAJBLF01. The sequence continues at coordinate 3,819 of CAYSER010000030.1, forward strand.
GGGAAACGAAGGGGGATTTGTATACCAGCCATACCTCCGTTCCTTGACGCCGAAGGCAATCGACGCCAATACGAATGCCAGTCAAACGTCGAGGGCAAACTGTCTTCGGATGATTTTATTCCTGCTCACGACCTGGTATATCACTACAGAAATTGCTATCAATGCCAGTGCGATGATGGCTAACGAGATATTTTCGAAGATCGTGAACACGAATATGAAAATGAGGAAACTTATGAAGAACATAACTATTGACCTACTGAATAAATACTAGGGACCAGGGGAATGGCGACTGGATTAGATGTTAGAAAATAGGATTATTTCTTTAATGAATTCAAGAGTCCTGAAATTAATTTAGAAATATCTTTAGACATCAACATCATATCCGCAAAATCACCTCATTCCGGCGTTCCGGATTGCGGCCGGAATCCACATTATTCTTCGCCATGATACAAATCCTTCCATTCTGGATTCTGACTTTCAACCATCCTGATTTTCCATTCCCTTTTCCGTTTTTTCATTTGCTTCTCTCTTGCGATTGCTTCGGTAAGACATCAAAACTTTTCGTAATACACCAACATTTTCACTCCATATCTTTTGGAGAATCACTCATACCGCTCAACTTTGTGTTGATAGACCCTTCTTCAGATATCCTTAGTCACTCCTACATACAGGGTTCCATTCTTTTTGTTTGCTAAGATATAGACAAAAGAATCCATGGTATCATTACCATAGGTGATAAAATCATTGAGACCTGGATTCCGGCACCAATTTCTTACCGCCGGAATGAGGCTGAAGTAGTAGATATCTTTTGTGGGTTTTTTTTGTAATTCAGCAAATCCCTGGTTCCTGTTCCCTGGTTCCCGCTCTCTGGTGCCTGGTGCCTGTCTCCTATCTCTTGATAATCAGCTTATTTATCTTGTCTGCGTACGGAATGGCCACCATCGGCTTCTCATACAGTTTGAGCGGCAAAAGGAAATGGAGCCTTGCGCCTATTCCGCCATCAGCATGAAAAAAGAGCGACAAGGAGTCAAACAAGGGATGTTTCGTCCGATCGTAGTATTCAAGTCAGGAGATATGTTTTTTGAGTTCCTGGAAACAATGATGGTCGTCATTCATGTCGCAGGGGAAAAAGATCTTCTTATGTCCAGGATAGTGATGGATAAATTCCTTGATCTTCTGGATATTGTCCGCATCCATGGATTGCCTGTTGATGTTGACCAATACGTATGGAGTGTCGACTTTCGAGTTATTCGTCACTCATCACTCGTAACTGAGTATAATCTCCTGTGCGAAATCCTGGTAGAGCAGTGTATTTTCCGGGTTGTATCTCTTGGCTATCTCATAGGAATCCCTATCCCTGACAATGATCCTCTCTGCCTTGGGCAAAAGGTAAGCATATAATCTTTCTGTCCGTTTGTTGCGGATCTTGCCTATACCACCGAGCAATGCGAATTTGCCTTGCGTGATAGTATGATGGAAGAGTAATGGGATATTTCGCCCATCATGCGGAAACATTCTTTCATCTGATAACACCTCTCATCACCCGAAAAACTTGAATAGCTTCCTGTATCTGCCTATTCCGAGAATGTTGACAAGGTGCGTGATGAGCTTGCAGCTATGTTGTTTGGCGGGGACGCAAGTGATAGCACTGAGCTGCTTTTCCGTCAAGAGCCCCTGATAATTCTCTCGTATCCAGTCTTCCATCCAGCCTTTATCCCCGACTTCGACATAGAGCTTGGTCAGCGGATATCTAGTGAAGAGCTGTCTGATCACGCCGAAAAACAGGAGTTCATCTCCGTAATTCCTATATCCATAATACCCTTTCAGATACGCGTCCATACTCTGATGAC
>CAYSER010000030.1:5768-6939 GCA_964430205.1 uncultured Candidatus Peribacteria bacterium
TCCCTCGTGATGAAGTAGCGTCTGCTTTTGTATCGTTTTGAGCGATAAAAACAACCATAAGTCTCGATTTTTTTCTCTTTATCTCTTGAGGTTGATTTTTAGGGAAAGACCGGAATTCATCTTCTGGGAATAATCCTATCCCACAACGAACCAAAGCCGCCGGTATCCAGGCGGCTTTTTTTGGAACATCATTTTCAGGCATTATTCCTTAGTTTCTTCCTCTTTCTTCTTCTCGGAAGCATTGATGCTTTTGACGAATGCCATAAGCATCTTGGTGATATGTCGAGTGGTGTCATAGAATTCCTTGAATTCCTCCATCGTGATACATCAGAGCTCCAAGAGCAAGTAAAGCATGGATCTGAGTTCGCTGGTATGCCCTTTGGCCGCAAGAAAGGCTATTTTGATATCCTTATTATTCCTTTTCTCGAACCCTTCTGCGATCTGGTTCATGGTCAAGATACCGGTCTTGGTTAGCATATCCTTGAGCCCGTATTCCTTGCAGCTCTTGCATGCGTCGTAAAGTTTGAGGGTGAATTCCTTGGCCTTCTGCCATGCTAAGAGGTCTTCGAATTTTTCGATTTTCATGATGAGTTGATAACAAAATAAAATAAGACTGGTTGAGATTGAATTGAGACTGAATTGAGACTGATTGAGATTGAATTGAGATTGAATTGAGACTGAATTGAGATTGGGTTTATGGGGGATGTCGATCATAATTCTCTGCTTTACGCTTTTTGTATCCAATCAAAGGAACCAGCATTCTTATTACTTCGTCTACATAATCATTGTATGTCTGGAATACGGAGTTGTCGATAAATCATATTCTATAAGCAACCATTACGTGTGACTGTAATTCTGATGCAGAACCTTTAGCCACAAAAAGAAACTGCAGATTTTCCCTTATTGTTTTCCTTTGGTCCCCTTCAGCGATGTTCGCGGCAATAGATACTGACGATCTTCTCATCTGGGATATCAATCCGAACTTTTCACTATCAGGGAATCTTGACGTAATCACATACGTATATTGGACAAGATCAGAGCTTTTTTTCCATACCTGTAATTTTTTGAAATTTGTGTCGACCATTACCTGCAAATTCCACTAAAAAACATTATATCTCCCATCTATTCCCTCTAAATCAATCTGTCCCGTCTCATTCAATCTGTCCCGTCT
>CAYSER010000030.1:7039-10190 GCA_964430205.1 uncultured Candidatus Peribacteria bacterium
TCCCATCTATTCCCTCTAAATCAATCTGTCCCGTCTCATTCAATCTGTCCCGTCTGTCTCCGTCTATTTGTCTCCGTCTAATAGTGCTTCAGCTCCCTCGTAGATCGCGACAATAAGCGGAGGAGTAGTCTGGATGATCTCGATCCGTTTCTTGATCTGCGTCACGCTCACTCTCTGTCCATAGATGTCGACTTCAGAAATCCCTTTGGCGATCAATTGCTTGCTCTTGGACATCAGATCGAAATACGATTTCAGCTCTGTATTGTAATAGATCGGTTTCCGGTCGGTGATGAGTACATTCTTGACCAGGCTAATGAATCCCTTGTAGAGATTCCTCTCATTGACCGTCTTGGTCTCCGCCTTGGAGGCAGGGAAACGTTTGCAGAGGAACGATGCATCCTTGTAAAAGACACACATATCCCTGCCTATCCTGGTCAGTTTCAGCTCATTGAGGATAGCTATCCCCTGCTGCGTCGCGGTCTCCAATCCTGTCGAGGAGGTGAAGATTTTCTCTCCTTCCCTGGGCTTTGGATAACAGAATCCTGTCAATTCTATTTCTTGATACCGAAACGAGATGCATGCTGCCTTGTTGACCAATCATAAATTCCCTGACAAGATATTCTCCTGACCTACGATAACAGATCCGCTCAACTTCTTGGTGTGATCTCCTATCTTCAGCGAGAATCCTTGACCCAGATCAACAGTCTCTGGTCCCAGGTTCCCGGTTCCAGGTTCCTGATCCCTCACCATCAAAAGTCCAAGTTCCTCCGAGGTATCTTTTCCTTTCGGGTCCGGCAGGACATACGTAATGGAGAAATGCATTCTTGAAAGATCCAGATCCTGGATTCCGGTAATTTCCTGATCGCCTGTCCAGAGGATACCGGACATGGACAGACCACAAGTCTTTTCGTTCCGCAATCATTTGTTGATCGCCCTAGCAGACGCTTCTGTATCTTTAAAACTGGACTGGTAACGATACGGTGTCTTGAACGTATATTCCTTGGCATATCCTTCTTCGATCATCTTTTGATTGATCAATACTCCATCCAGATAGACATAGGCCAGCATCCTGCCATAGATATCCTTCTGCTCCTGGGTATCGTCGAACTGAAGGAGTACCCTTTTTTTGTCGATCAGGGATTTGAGATAATTCTTGGCTTCCGTACCGAAGCATTCCAGATGCCTATATCTGGTCAGGGAGGCCTCTGGTGCATCTACACCAAGCAACCTTACCGTCTGGGTGGTTCACTGGTATTTGAGCCTGAAGGTATCACCATCTATGACCGAACTGACAGAAGAGCCGGTAGAGGAGACAACTTCCTTCATGTCCTCATCGACGTTATTTGGATTGTAGCGATAGGTGTCGAACGTATAGTCACCATAGGTCAGTGAAACACTGACATCCGCACCGGATTTTGTACTATTGGGGAACCCGAATGTCTTGGTGAAAGTGGTGGGGACGCCTATGGGCAATGTCCGGGGCAGAGTCTTATTGACTCCGTTGACCTTGAGCCTGAATACCTTGCTCAGATCCAAGGGGGATTGATTTCCGGAGATATGGGTAGCCTGAAGCACGATCCATTCCTTGTCCGTATCTGATCCTTCTGGGTCATAGCCCACATCGAGGATATGGATGGTATATTCCTGAGGAATGAGCCCAGTGGCGGTCGAGGAGATAGGTGGAGGAGGCGGGAGATTTCCGGTGCAGGATTGAGGAGGGGCAGTATTGATTTGGACATGCTCTTGGACTGGCATATATTTTAAAAATCCCCTATCGAATCCTGGCGAAAAGTAGTCCAGGGAGTCCAATATCCTGGTACATCACGTCGTAAAACCACCATAATACCAGGACTTACCTAGGCTCGTCCCAGAGATAAAGACAATGTCCAAAACTTGTCCACTTTGTCGATAACTAATGGTTATCAGCAGATTTCATCAGGTACTACCTAGAGTAAAATTAGGATTCCGGATGCTGGAAAGGTATTCTTGTTCCTTTCGGAAGCCGGTTGAAGAGATCAGCAAAAAGGTATTGTTTTCTAAGGTCATACCTCCACTTTCCCATTGAAAACGCACCCCTGTCAACAAGAGGTCGCCATCTATGGACAATGCCTCGATCTGGATATCGTCAGCTATCGCCAACTCGATATAAGGAGGATATTTTTCGTTTCCGGGGAAAATTTCATCGATTTTCACTAGGTCATCTTGGAGACGAGAATCACATAAGCCTCATGATTGTGTGTTTCCAGAAGATTCTCAAGGATCTCCAGAATCACCTGTATTTTGATTTTGCCGGGTGAAATAGACTCATGGATTGATGAGGTATCCGCTTTTGGCATTCATCACCCTTTCTGGACTGGTTCAAGTTAGCGTACTCCCGAGCATTTCAAGGGAAGTCTTGGTGTCATTGTACTGATTGACCAACGATTGGTCGGCCACAAACTCGTCTACCACCTGTCAGGAGAAGATCAGCTGAAGATGTATGGCTGCAGTATCTGCGATACTCAATCCTAGCCCAGTCGAGCCTACGAATTGGGTACCGGAGGTCTGTGCAAGGGTGTCTCCATAGACCTTAGACGTCCCAGATCACAGAAATGCCCCTTGTAGGGTGACCGGAGTGGATTTGGCTCATGAGAGGCTAAGATCACCATGAAATGACTCCGAACCGATATTGGAAATTTCTACCCATTCGTCTGTTCCGTCGAAATAGACTTCAGAGATGATGAGTTGAAACTTGGATACAGGTTCCATGTCCCCGGTGAAAGGTTCTTGATTCCGGGCTCCCGTTGCCTGATCCCGGGTTCCTGTTCATTGATCCCCGGTCCCTGATCAGAAAGACAGCCGATCACTATCGGTAGCTAATATCGTCAGTCACGAAGCTATGTTGAGAGTATTGTCCACCGCCGTCATCGCTCGTCATCCAAGAGAAAAACCTGTTATCATGACCGTCTCTTCAGGAACCGATACTTGGACCTCTTGCCCTGATGTCGTTATACTTGTTTCTTCGGTGGTCGTCACCTCCTGGGCCAAGACGGTCCCGATAATGATGAGCATTAGCGCTGATGCGAAATAGATGATCCGGCTGCGCATAGGGCAATGTTATGACATAAAGCGGTCTTTTGTAAGATCGCCGAAACTGTAGGGGACCTGAAAT
>CAYSER010000031.1:0-10079 GCA_964430205.1 uncultured Candidatus Peribacteria bacterium
CCAGAGCTTAAACAGGAGTTAATAATATATAGGAAAATGCAGAAAGACCCATTTCTGTTTATCAAACTTATGCGGAATCTTGTTCCACAGCCACTGAAAGAGAACCTAAATAATGAAGAAAACTGGTGAGATAAAAAGGAACATTATGAGCATTATGTGCGTTGAAAGCATATCTCTTGGCAGCAGACAAAGATGATACAGGCTTTGAAGGATGCAATTAATGGAATTAAAAGCAGGAAGATAAGCATTAGGAGTTGAAGATGAGTTGGAAAGACCGCATACCTAAGCTGGACAACACTATGGTTTCTTTACTGTTATGAGGAATCTATCGTAACGTGCACATGACCATCATCAAAACAGTTACAAGACTGAGTACGAAAGGAAATATCAGTATGGTTGGATAAGATGCCACCATCAATAGCATCTAGATTTGAGAAAACATCAGAATACCTAAGAGTAATAGATTGTAGGGATAAGTGGTATGCTAGGGTAGTAACAGGAACTAAAGAGAATCCTGCTAATGTATCAGGAGTCCACGCTAAGAATGTTCTGGCTTTGGTAGATGAAGCACCATGAGTAGAGGATATAGTTATGGATGCCGTAAAGGGTATGATGACATCAGAGAACGCTATACTTATTATGATAGGAAACCCTATTAGATTAAGTTGATATTTCTATGATTCACACAATAAACTAGCAGATAACTTCCAACTTATGGCGTTCTCTGGATTAGATTCACCTAATGTTGATAAGAAGTACGTAGAGGAGCAAGCACAGGAATTTGGTATAGACTCAGATGAATATAGGTTTAATGTCCTAGGGGAGTTCCCTAGAGAAGAATGAACTGATGACTGAGGTTGGATACCACTACTACAACCGCAAGACCTTCATTTAACTTCTGATGCAGAACTAAAGCCATTTAGAATGGGTATAGATCCTGCCTGACAAGGTAGAGATGAATCAAAGTTCGTTGCAAGGGATAACTTTAAGGCAAGGGTAATAGGTTCAGAGAAAACATCTGATGCTAAATCAGTCGCAGGTATAGCAATGACACTAGGTACACAGTATGAAATAAATGGAGAACAGTTCTATATAGATAACTTTGGTGTTGGTGCTAACGTGGCACAGGAACTTGCACTATCTAGGATAAGAGCAAACGCATTGAATGTATGAAATCCCGCAAGAGAGAAGAAAAGATTTAAGAACATTAGAGCAGAAGCATATTGGAATCTAAGAGAATGGATTAAGAGATGATGAGAGCTTGTAAATAACAAAGCACGGGAAGATGAATTATTAAAGATTAAGTATCGTAGGGACTTGGACGGTAGAATACAGATTATGCCTAAGGCGGAGATGAAAAAAAAGATGGGTAAATCACCAGATTCTGCGGATGCACTGATGCTTACGTTTGTTGATCCAGATGATATACGAGAAGAGGATGATGTTATCGAGGTAAGTTATTCTGATATGCTTTAATTATTAATTTATTATTATGAACACAGAATCGTTTAGGGGTTTATACATTACCAAGGAAATGTTAAAAAGAAAACTTAATAGTAACAAGAAAAAAACACCGTGAAGATTAAGAACAATAAAAAAATTAAGAAAAGAAGTGGAAAGAATTAGTGTTGCATTAAAATCATAACAAAAAAGACTCTACCTTTATGGGTAGGGTCTTTTAATTAATCTGTATATCAAACAGATGTTTCTTTAATTTCTCGTTTATGTTTCTGTTGTCTTAACCTTTTAATCCACAATTTGTGTTGTGTGTCTTTATAAGTATTGGTTCATCTTGTAAACCACCTCTTAGTTCTGTGATTATAATAAGAGTGACGACACTGATGACAACTACACCACCTTTTCTTTATAAGCATATAATCTATTATAGAATAAATTACATCTTAAGTTGGTTATTATATAAAGCTATAGTTAGTAATTAATATCCTAGAGATAGATTTCTAACGCAACTTCCTCTCAAAACCTCTACAATAGAAGGATTTTTTTAATACAAATCTTTAATAACGAAGAAAAGTATTAAACTCATAATCAAGAGTCCTGCCTACTGTAGGGTTTTGAGAAGAAGCAGATATAATGATCGTATACAACCAATTATACTTGTCATGTTACTAACCGAGGGGAAGAATAATTTAAATAATTAAACTATTTTTCCCGTCGATGAGTTTCTGAACGCCCACTCCTTATAGGTAAGACCTCTAAACTTACCTATTCAAAAGATATTGCTATCTAATGCTCACAGGAAAGTATAATGAAATGGAATGCAAAGTCAAGCAAATTCATCAATTTAGTGATAACCATTGGTTATCAAGATAGGTACTAAGCACATCTCAAGAGGCAAAATTTGACAAAAAATCTTTTTGTGATATTCACTATAATAGTGAATTTTTAATAAAATGTCATATGAAAAGCACAATATTGTCACTTTCTAACTACATATTTTATAAATTTATTCTAATGATTTATCTAAAAAAACCATAAAACCTGTCTTTTTTAAGAAAAAATAGCCTAAAATTTGACAACTGGCTATAAATGACTATAATTTAGCTATAAAATCTAGTTTATACTTATGTCAAACATATGAGTACAGTAAAGTTACCAGAAGGATTTACGTTAGAACGCATAAAGTCACAGGTAGATAGTGAATATAATGCTTCTATAGATTTTGTGAATGACAAAAGGGACTTATTTCGTAAGAGAGAATCTCTTTATATGGATAATACCAATCAAGAAAACAAGGTTTACGTAAGATTAGTATTTTCAACAGAGCAAACACTGAAGGCACTGTTCTCACAGAATGAAATTTGAGTAGAATTTCAATGAAGAAGGGTATGAGCAGAACAGGCAGCACAAAATAGACAGAATCTGGCTAAGTTTGATTATGAAGAAATGGATTTATGAGCCAAGAAAGACCAAGTACAAGACGATAAATTACATTATGGAGTTTGAATAGAGGTTACGGATTGACGAGATTCTGTGAGAAAGTGTCCTAAGGTGTTAGTAGTAGACCCTAGATGTTGGATTCCTGATATATATGCCGATGTAAACAGGTGATTCACATATCATGGATTTGAACTATCTATGACAAAGTATGATTTCAAAAAGGAAGCGTGATACTTCAATACAGATGCAATTATGACAGATGAAGAATTGCAGAAAGAGATTGAGGAATACATACAAGCAGGAAAATCTGTAGAGGAAGCAAGAAACCTACAGGCACAGAACGCATCAAGAAGTCTTTGATATTCAAACGATATTAATTGAGACAATGCACTATATTCCATTTATCGTCATATGACTATATTTGGAAATAGGAAATATATCACGGAACGGGCAAACAATAGGTCATTATTGATTAGATTCCAAGAAATTAAACCAGTTAGGGAAGAAGAAAAACTAGATCCATCTTTGGTTCAGTTTCCTGTAGTTACTAGAAATCGGATTGAAAAGAGATGAGATCCTTATGGTGTTTGTGTTCCAGACATATTGGAAGATAAACAAAAGATGATGCAGTTATTCTTGAATCTTAACAAGATTAAGGCAGAGAATGAAGCACGGTGAGACATATTCTTTTATGACCCAAATGTTGTTAAGAACATTGAATCATTGAAGATTCCTGCTACAGATTGACCTAGATATGTTAAAGCAGACCTATCAAGAGGTACTGCTATGATAGAAGCTCCTAGAAGTTCAGTTAAACAAGACGCATACAATATGCCAAATATATTATCAAGTCAAGGAATGACTGATATATGATTGGATGCTAGGACTATGGGTAGTTCAGAATGAGCACAAATATCTGCTACAGAGAATCAAAGAGTGCAGAAGAATGCAAATCTTAGACTTATGTTGGGTATAAGGGTTAATAATAGAGCAGAAAAGAAATTCTGGGACATTCTTCGGTTAAGGGTATATCAACAGTTCTTCAAATGGAATGATAAGAAGAACATATATATAAATTCAGGTGTATGAATGACACCTAGTATTATACAACAAGCGGACTTCAGCACATCTAATGATATAGATATTAAGATAGTATCTCAGATGGATGTCGAGGAAGAAAAATCTGCAAAACTAACAAGGGTATTGCCATTGATAAACTTTGCATTAACTAGACCATGAAGTAAATACTCTAAGGATAAATTGCTTAGGGATGTATATCGGTGGGCTTGATTAAGTAGAGAGGATGCTAATGTATATGTTGACCTAAGTCCAGAAGAAATACAAGCTAGAGAGGACTTGGAGCTTATAAATAGGAATGAAATGCCTAAGAAGTGTGAAAATCCACAAGAGGATCATCGGACTTATGTGGTTATATATCAATCCGCTATCAATACTGATGCTAAATGGAAGGCTATTGAACAGAGAATGCAACTATATATGTTATCGGGACAAGCAGAGAAGGCTACGCAATCTATGAATCAGCTATGAGCTAACGACAATCTAAGCAATACACAAGCACAAGTTACATCTAACGCAATGAATCAGAAAGGTTCTGCAGCAACATGAGCCGCATCTTTACAATCTTTAACGGTATAATATGGTAACATCCAAGATAGAACCATTTAAGAAACCAATAGAGCAAGTTAAGAGAACGCCAGAGGAAATACTTAGACTAGAATCGTTGTTATTGGATAACTGACGAAAGATGGTAGTAGAACGCATAAAATCAACCATAGAATCATCAAAAAAAACAGTATTAAGTCCTAGACCTATGTGATTGACAAGAGAAGAAATAGAATCTTGGAACAATGATATGGAAAACATAAAGATAAAAATATCAGCTTACGAGGAACTATTGCAATTACCAGAATCTATGATGTCAGAATATTCAAATGCAGACTTTAAGGTTAATTATACAAAAAATATTTAATTATTAATATTATCATAATGGTATGTAAAGGAAATGGAAAAGGAAAAGGAAAGAAAAAGGGATGTAAAGGTGGAAAGTGTTAGAGTTATTATACTAGAGGGGTATAAAATTATGCCCTTCCCAATAATAGCCCTGCAAAGCTATTTCTGCGTATGAGTAAACGCCTTTAATTACTTACAAAAAATAGATGACTGATGAAGCCATTATCGCTGACGAGCTAGACGTACAAGAATCTACAGACTCTGATGTAGAGGATTGAGAAAACGACACAGAGAAGGAGCTTTTAAGGGCTGAACTCGAAAGAGAGCGTGCTGAGAAAGCTAAATGGGAATCTAGGTATAAGAGTAACATGAAAAAACAAGCTACTCAAGTAAAAGAACCCAAAGAAACAAAACCAGAAAAAGAAAAAGAACCAGAAGTTGACTTAGATTCGCTTGTTGAGAAGAAGCTATATGCTATCGAAGAACAAAGAGAATTTATTAAACAGTATGGTGAAGATGTCTTTAATGAAATTAAAAAGATTAAGGACAAACATCCAACACTTAGTTTGCGAGACGCATACAAGATTAGTCCTGTTGCGAATGACCAAGCTAGTAAGGAAGAACCCTCAACAATGTCAATGTGAGGTAGACCAAACGCTAAAACATTTAGCGATAGTAAATCTATATCAATGTCAGAACTTGTTAAGCTAGACAAAACAGCTTACAGGATTATGAGGGATAGGATTTCCAAATGAGAGATTGCTCTCAAATCATAAACATTTTAAATTTTAATTTTAATTATGGCAGAAAACACAATTATCGTCAAGGATTTTCTTATGAAAGAAACCATTGACCTTTTAGACAGGAAAGTAGTTGTTGCACCACGGGCTAACAGAGCTTTTGAAGGACAACTTAAAATGCAAGGAGATACTGTAACAGTACAGACCTTCCCAAGAATCGCTCTCGTAACAGGAGGTACTGCAGGAGATGACATCAATGCAACCAACTTCGCTATTACATCTGAGAACTTCAAGGTAGAGCAGGTTGCTCAAATCCGTGTTCCAGTTAAGGATCGGGAAGAAGTTAGGTCTAACCTAAATCTTCAATCTGAAGTAGCTAAGCAATTCGCTTACTCTTTGGCGCAAGAATATGATGAGCACGTTACTACTGTTGCTCTTGCTGGCGCAGGAAATTCAGTATCAACTGCTGCTATCACAAAATCAAACATCTATGCTGAAATCTCTAAAATGAGAGTTCTTCTTTCTAAAGATGACGCTATGGGAGATGCCGCATTGTTCGTTAATCCTGATGTTACATCACTTATCAGACAAGCTCCTGAATTTGATGGTTACAGAGAAGGTCTTTCCGTTAGGGAACAGCCATCTTATGTTGGAAGATTAGCAGGATTCTCAGTTTACGAAACTAATGTTTCTACATTGGGTTCTTACATGTTAGCTTTTGACAGAAACTCTGTACATTTTGCTGAACAAATGATGAAGCTCGATGTTAGAAAAGAGGCTAAAGGATTTAGGACAAACGTATTGTTGGAAGCACTTTACCAAGCTAAGGTATTCCCAGTAAACGCTAACAAGATCTGCAAGCACGTATATACACTTGGATAATCCAATGTAATCATACCAGACAGGGGGATATAACCCCTTGTCTTAATGATTTTATTGCTAACGGAATAGCTAATGATAATGGAGGACATATTTGAGATGGCAAGGGAACAGGCGGGTTGAGTAACTTCCGCACAATTTCCTAGTGCATCACTTTTGAAATATGCTAATATTGTTTATAAAGAAATGCAGAATGCATTAATTAGAAAAGTAAATGAAAATTATTTCTATGAAATATTAAAGACAGATACGTTGTCGTGACAGAACGAATACACATTAAGAACTGCTGATAATAATGATATTTGAATGAAGAAGATAATATCTGCAAATATTAAATGGAAATCAACTGATACATACTATTCAAAGTTAAATCATTCGTCTACGGCACTTAGTACACAAGCTATTGATGAACAAGCTGCTAATCCTGACCAAGCACCGTTTATTCAGATTAAAGATGGTTCTGTGTTTATATTTCCTGCTCCTACAGAGTCTGTAACCAATGGTTTAATGGTAGAATGAATAGTATCTCTTATTGATTTAGTGGTAGACTGAGCAGAGAATACCATATTCCCATATAATTCAGAACTAAGAGATTATCACAAGGTAATTGCTTATGGTATAGTCCCTTATATATATGGAAAATTAAAACAAACAGACCAAAAAATAAGTGCTAAGAACGAGTATCTAGCAGAACTAAATACTATGGTAGATGAGCTTAGCGATAGGTTCAATAACGATTTACAGTGAACTTTACCTAACTGAAATTTGTATAAATAATGGCTAAGGCACCATGACTAAATCTAAACAATCGACAATTAGGCATGTCTACAGACGAATACTCTGGTGGTAGTTTCTTGTATTCTCAAAATATTAATGTATCAAAGAACTCTAAATCATTCAAAATATCAGACTATATTGTATCAACAGATATATCATATAGTTCGTGAAATATTATAGCATTAACATGACCATACAACTCTAATTATCCATTCTGATTCTCAGATGATTGATATATTGAATCAGACACAACATATAATTGATTTAATTTGTCTAGAGATATATGATGACCATTATATAAAAGAACAACATGATACGTAAACGCAATTAAACTATGATGATATACATATGCTTTCACGGCAGACAAATTAGACCTTATAACAGGTGACCTATATACGTGAATATTTGCAGAGTCTCGTAATGTTGTAACAAATCCATCACTAACATCTAATAACTGATGGACAATAAATGCTTGATGGACAACGTGAGTAAATTGAGCAACACATACCACAGGTACAGATAGAATTACACAAGCAATAACAGTAGATTGGACAAATAAACAAAGGATAGCAATAAACGTAACGTGACACACCACAGGAACTTGTGTGGTAAAGTTAGATAACTCTACAGTAGCTTGAACAATATCATCAACAAGTCCAAACTGGAACACATTTATAATAGATAATCCAAGTGGAACACGAACAACAATAGATTTAGTTCCATCTACCACATTTAACTGAACTATACAATATGTTTCTGTGTGATACTTAACAGGAATTGAATTAGAAAAATTATCAATAACATCAGCCACAACACATCCTTTATTAGAGGATTGAGAAATACTTTACGTTGGTGCTTGAGCTAAGGTAGATACCATCAATATATCCGCACCCGCAACACCAATACTAGAAAATACATTCTCTATAGTAGATAGAACACATACGATATTCTCAATACAAAAGATATGACAATCTATTGTATTATTTTCCACAAATAACGAAGATACAAAAATATCTTATCGAGATGGAATATCATCTGCCCCTTCAGAAGTTATAACTTGGAAAGACAAAGTATGAACAAATGCTATAGTAGATGGAAACTTGGCGTATGTTCTTTGTGAAAACTGATATAGAAAAGAGCTATATGTTATGAGTGGTTATGATAAGAAACTTATAGCATTGGGAAAAAGAAATGACCATGCGTTCGGTTATGATAAAGAGGTATATAGATTAGAACAAAGAAATGATTTCTACAATAATCCATTACGGACTAATGCTATGTGATTTAGTGGAAATAAACTACTTATACCAGCATATAACTGATTATATACATATTGATTTGAAAATCCCAATTGAGTAAATGCACTTACTAAGGAATGGGTTGTTGATACCGATACCATATCCGCTACGGCTAATATATGATGATTAATGTATATAGCATATAAAACAAAATCAACACCAACAACAAATAGAATAGCATATGTTAGACCATATAGTAACTTGTCTGGTAAGATAAACTACCTAGTAACAAATCCAATACTACGAGATAACTTCTCATCAAAGAAACAACTTAATAGGTTTAGAATAGGTTATATATTACCATCACAATATACATCTATAGACCTGTATGTTTCTGCTAATAATAATTACTTTAGAACATTTACCGTTAGCTGAGTAACTACAACACCTACGGCATGAGCAATATATTATACAGAATATTCTAGTCCATATAATCTATATGAAGTAATATCCACAAACATAGTTGCGTGAGCAGGAACAATATCTTGTAGAATGACTAATTACGTATGACCATATACCACATGATGAACACTAACTAAGGTTTCTTGAGTTTGAGATGCTACTATATCACGAACAGATAGCGATAACTTCATACATCTTAAGAATATAAGCGCTACAACATATACTGCTTGAGAGGATTTAATCTTCTGACAGGAATTCCTACAAGCATATATGCCAGATTGGCACACAATACAGTTAAAGATTCAATTAAACTCCACGAGAACATACAACAATCCAGAAGTATTTGATATACCTATTTTAGCTGAGATAGTATGACAAAATGGTTAAAGACGAGGTCGTATTACAAAAAGTACAACAGCAAAATGTGGATTTACCATCTGCAAGTATTCCTTGATTTAATACAAGACCCCTTAATCAAAGAACACAAGTAAATAATGTATATTTAGACTTTTGATTTATATATTGATACACAAACATAACATGAACTGCCGTTGGTGCAGGAACATATACGGCAGAAAATACAGATATAATACCATTAAGCATAATATGAGACAGTAGTTGAAAATACCCACGAAAAATAACAGCAGACTGATGATTAATTATTCCAGCAACATGAACATATGCAATAAACGTAAGCACAACATTTAATATGCCAGTAAATACTAATTCTAAGACAACGGCAGATATAGTTGCACAATTTGGAAATGTGGCATTGTTATCATTTATATCTCAAGCGGACTATGATTGATGAACAAAATCATTTGTGTATTACGAATCTAAGAGGTTTGATTTAACTGTTGATAATTCTAATTATTGATTTACTTGAAACCTACAAAAATGATGAGTTCTATATTTACAAGCAGCACACAAACGAGATTGAATAACATTTCAGATAATATCATGAATTTATATTACTAAAATATCATAATGAATGTACCAATTACTCCAACAGCGGTTATATGATAATACAATTTAATTCTTAAATATATCTATGGCAAATCTTTCCCCAGAACAGGCAGCACTATTAAAGAAAACATATGCTACAGCAGAAGAT
>CAYSER010000032.1:0-9890 GCA_964430205.1 uncultured Candidatus Peribacteria bacterium
ATATGGAATGAGATGCTCATCAATTTTTAGCATCTTTTTTTGTAATCATGGAAAGATTCACGCTAATGTATCCTTCTTCCTGCGATATAAACGCTGTCCTCTGACAGGAGGCGGGGGTCCCCTCTGGGGTAGGAGGTTGATCTAAAAAAAGAAAAGATAAATTTTTTGAATATGAATATGCTCACATACGCTATGCGAGAGAGAATAGGAAACATGAGACGAAAGCAGAAAGACTATTTCGATGGATGGTCAGAAAAAAATGATTAGCTGGATATAAATTCACAAGACAGAAGACGATATGATCGTTTATCCTAGATTTCTATTGTTCAAAGCTTTTGCTTGGTATAGAGATAGATTGATCTAGCCATGATCAAAGGCAAGAGTACGATCAGAGCAGGACGAATATTATAGCAAGATATGGCATCAAGATAATAAGATACGCAAATGAGGATGTGTTGTATTATCTAGAGAGCGTTGAGAAAGATCTGTCTCGAGAGATGGCTCTGAGAGCGCAAGAGCTCGCAAACCCCTCCGAGTGATCGTAGTCAAACCCTCCTTCGATTCCTCCCTTATCAGGGAGGTCTCAAGTAACGATGGTCCCCTGAGAAGGGGAAAGGGTCCCCGTTTGCGGGGTAGGGGTTTGTTTACCAAAAAGCTTTTATACCATTATGTACCGCATCATGATCCAGAAAATCAAGACATTCACCAATATCGGTCTCCATGGACACGAGATCATCGTGGAGGCGGATTCCAGCAGGTCGTTGCCGACCATCGAGATCGTGGGTCTGCCTGATGCAGCGGTCAAGGAATCCAAAGAGCGTTTGAGAGCTACGTTCCGCAATGCGGATATCCCTCTGCCCAATAGAAAGATCGTCCTCAATCTCTCGCCATCGGACATCAGGAAGACAGGGACGAGCTTGGATCTGCCGATGGCAGTGGCTATCCTCTCACTGATCTATGAAGACGATATTACGCCTCCGGAGGAGGAATTGCTCTACTTCGGAGAGCTCGGGCTCGATGGCGGTATCAAGAGGGTCAACGGGCTCTTGCCATCAGTCATCAGCGCGATCGAGCATGGCTACAGGCATTTCGTCGTGCCGGAGGAGAATATCTATGAATTGGAATATGTCCCCGGGATATGCATCTCGCCGGTGAAAAAGTTCAGTCAGATCGTTGAATATCTTTTGGAAAAGAAAGACCTGAAGCGCATCAGCGAACCCAAGGAGATCACCGATCTGCAGCATAGTGCATCGTATGAGGTGGATTTCGCCGATATCAAAGGGCATATCATCGCCAAGAGGGCGTTGGCTATAGCAGCTGCGGGCATGCACAACGTGCTCATGATAGGCGCGCCCGGCAGCGGCAAGACATTGCTTGCCAAAGCGATGCCGAGCATCTTGCCGCCGTTGGGGTTCGACGAGATTCTCGAGGTGAGCAAGGTCTATTCCGTCGTCGGCAAGCTGAGCGAAGAGTTGCCGCTGATCACGACCAGGCCGTTCCGTCAGGTGCATCACACAGCATCCAAGATTTCCATCGTCGGCGGAGGCGCACAATTGACGCCTGGCGAGGTGAGTCTGGCGCACAAGGGTATCTTGTTCTTTGACGAGGTGACCGAGTTCCCGAGAGAGGTGCTCGAGGTCCTGCGTCAGCCATTGGAGGACAAGAGCATCGTGATTTCCAGGGTCGCAGGCACCATCCAATATCCCGCGGAGGTGATGTTCGTCGGCGGGATGAACCCGTGCAAATGCGGCTACTACAAGGATCCGCAGAAGCCGTGCACCTGTTCGTTGCTCGATATCAAACGCTATCAGAGCAAGATCTCCGGACCGCTGCTGGACAGGATCGATATGATCCTCGAGATTCCCAGGGAAGATGTCGACAGGATCTTGGATGATATCGCAGAGGAGTCTTCGGAGACGATCAGGGAAAAAGTGCTCAAAGCCTGGCATATCCAAGAACAAAGATTTTCCTGACTCCCCATCGCATCCAACGCGCAGATCACGTCGAGATATATCGACGCCCTCATCCCTTTGGACGATTCCTGCAAACATTTTCTTTCGGAAGCGGCGAAGAAACTGACGCTCTCGACGAGAGTGGTGCATCGCACGATGAAGCTCGCGCGTACCATCGCCGATATCCAGGGCCAGGAATCCGTCACCATCAACCACCTCGCTGAAGCGCTCCAATACCGCTCCAAGACGATGTTCGTAGAAGCGGAATAAGATGAAATGTAAAATTTTAAATTTTGAATTTTGAATGCATACTATGATGTTACCCTATATCTCTTATAATCGTGCGAATAAAGATTTTGCAAAAGAGAATAGATGTCCCATGACCAGGGCAGAGAAAAAATTTGGTTCTGAATACTTAGGGAAAGGCCAAAATGATATAAGTTCATTAGGCAAAAAATGATATGATCCTTCATTCTGGATTTTTATTGTTCTAAATTACTTATGGGTATAGAAATCGATGGTACAAGTCATGATACTAAACACGTATATGACAAAATCAGAACGGAAATACTATGAGATTACGGGATAAAGATAATTAGATATGACAATGAAGATGTTTTCTATCAATTAGATCGAGTAGAAAAAGATGTGATCAATCAAATAGAAATAAGAGTTCAAGAGGTCGCAAACCCCTTTGAGCATTTGTAGTCAAACCCCTACCCAGCCTACTGGGACCCTTCCCCTTCTCAGGAGACCCTCATTACGAAAAGCCTCCCTGATAAGGGAGGAAGCGAAGGAGGGTTTGACTGGAGTACTCGTGGATGTGGGTAGGGGTTTTGTTTAATGGTAACTTTTAAATTTGAAAAAAGCCCGCTGATCATACTCAGCGGGTTCCGGTTAACGGTTTATACTTCTTGATGGTCTTCATGCTGCCTACATATTCCCGCTCGAAGAAATGCTGAGCGGAGATTGTATTGTGCAGCAGGCTTTTGGAGATCGTCGCCACGTGGAGGATGTCCGTCATCACGTTGCGGTTGTTCTGGATCTGCAGCGAAACGGTGCTTTCCAGCTGCTGTTGCGTCGCGAGGAATTCCGCTGCATTAGCTACTGTCTGTGAAAGACGATAGGAAAGCTGGAACGATTCCTCGCCGAAGCGAGCGGAGAGCTTGGGCACGAATTGCGTCAACGCAGTGACCCATTGGCGATAGCCGTCCAAATACCGCTTGAACACATCGAATTTCATGCCGAGCAGATTGGTGTACGTCAGGATGATGTGCTGGCTTTGGTCCAGATTAGCGATACACGTTTCAAACTCCTCATGGGGAGCAGGATCCGTGAAGAAACTGATAGCCGAGATACGTAGCCGCTGATACAAGGACAACCGATCTCTGACCATGCAGGTGAGGTGTCGCTCAATAGTCGCGAACTCCTGGCTTACCCTCGCCATGGTTCCCATCCGATAATAGGATTCCATGCTCAGATGCACAATCTTCGCATCCTTCATCAGTTGCTGCTTGAAGTCGGCATCTATTGCAGCGATCGTCGATTCGATCTCGGCGAAAGCAAGCTCATCCAGTGTGGCATACAAGCGCTCGACGGGCATCCCGTCAAGGATGTTCTGTAAAGTGAGAGAGGTCATAAAGCTCTTTTGTTTTCTTGTTTTTTGTATGGCATTTATATTGATATATAGAGAATAGTCAATAATAAAAAATAGAAATAAAAAGTGTACTTGAAATTAGATAGCAAATATATATAAAGTCAACTAGTGTGTGTTCATTAACAGAAAATTAGTAACCGATTAGTAACCAAAACAAATTCAAAAAAAACAATGACAATGCAGTATTTTTTGGAATGGCAAAATCTGATTTTTGTCTGTTCCATGGGTTTAGCACTTTTGTTGCTAGGACTCAGCATGATGGGAGCTGGCGGCGATCACGACGCTAGTGCTGATCACGATGTAAGTATGGATCACGATGTAAGTATGGAGCATGATGCTGCTATCTCTCATGGAGCTGGCGGTATGCATATTCCTCATGAATTCTCTCACGATCACGATTTGGATCAGGATCATGATACATCAGTATTCAATACTATTCTGGGTGTATTGGGAGTGGGTAAAGTACCTCTTTCGATCATAGGATTCTGCTGGCTGATGATTTTCGGCTTTGTAGGATTGGTACTCAACAGACTATGGATGGGAATGTTCAATTCCATCAACGTTTTAGTCTTGATCTCTGGTGTTGTTGCCTTCGTAACTTCACTTACACTAACTTCTTTCTTGGCTAGAGGTATCGGCAAAATCATGCCACAAACCGAAAGCTATGGGGAGAAAAAAAACGATTTAATAAATCGGGAAGCAGAAGTGCTCTATACAGTCACGGAGCAATCGGGAACCATTACCTTATACGATAAATTCAAAAATTATCATAGGTTACAGGCTCGACGAGATGCATCCTGCACTACCGACATACCGCCCAATACCAAGGTGGTAATCCTATCGTATTCAGAGAAGGACAAGGAATTCGTTGTCATCCCTGCAGATCAAATCAATCAATCTTAAAATCTTAATTAAAAACAAAATCATCAACCAATAATAACAATTAATCATTAACCGACAAAAAAGTAAAACTATGCAAGACAATTATGCATCATCGCGGACAAGAACTTCGAGCTCAGGGTTCAGTTCTACATTACTAATTATTTTCGGCATCATCTTTATGATGGGTCCATGGTTCGTCCCCAGCACCATCCTTTCCGGCATGCCCAGTATCATCATTTCCGTGTTTGGATTGGTGGTGCTGTTGATAGGGGTCATCCTCTATATGATGACCAAACTGTACATCAAGACACCGTCAAACAAGGCGTATGTCCGGACGGGCATGGGGGGAAAGAAAGTAATCATCGATGGAGGAACGATTTTCATCCCGATGTTTCACGAGAAGATGGAGATCCTCCTGGAAACCATGAAGATCGAAGTCCTCAGAGCAGGATCAGATTCGCTGCTTACCAAAGATATGCTTCGTGCTGACGTCAAGGCTGAGTTTTATATCAAGGTAGCAAAGGATGCTGATTCCGTGATAGCAGCCGCAACATCGTTGGGTGATAAGGGTATCAACCCTGAATCGGTCAAGGGTCTTGTGGAAGAAAAACTTGTTTCCTCCCTGCGTTCAGTTGCTGCCCAGTCTGATCTGGAAGAATTGAATAGCAACCGGCAGGCTTTTGCTGAAAGAGTCCAGGCACTCGTGGAGAAGGATCTGACCCCCAACGGTCTGACCTTGGAAACGACTACCTGTTCCAAGCTTGACCAGGCAGATTACAAGAACATCAACGTCAACAACGTGTTCGATGCTCAGGGAGCCAAGACCGTTGCTTCAAAAACCCAGCAGGCAATCATTGAGAAGAACAACATCGAAAGGGAAGCTGAAGTCAAGATTGCAGCCAAAGACCTTGAAAGGACACAGAAGATCAATGATCTGAAGATCCAGGAAGAGCAATCAACAGCCGAAAAAGGAAAGAAAGTTTCGATCCTCCAGGCTGAAAACGCAACAGAAGCCAGAGCAAAGACAGCAGAACAGGGCCGACTGGCTGAGACAGCTGAAATCGAAGCTGCTGAAAAAGTGGCAGTCAGAACACAGGAAAAGGAGAGAGCAATCAAAACAGCCGAAGTCGAAAAAACCAAGGCCATTGAAGTTGCAACTCTGAACAAAGAGCAGACTGTCTCCGTGCAGGAACAGGAAAAAGAAAAAGCAATACAGGTTGCTCAGGTCGATAAGGAAACAACCCTCCTGGAAAAGAATAAGGAGAAATCCATTGTCGAAAAGAGCAAGGCTGAAGCAGAAAAAGACGCCACTACAGCCAATCAGGCAGTTATCACCGCAAAGGATGTCGCTACAGCGGATCGTGCAAAACAGGTTACCATCAAAAACCAGGAAGCAGCTGCAGAGACAACCAAAATCAACAAAAACGTTGAAACGGATATCGAAGCATACAAGACCAAAACCATTGCTGCGGCCAACAAGGAGGCTGCTCAGAATGAAGCAGACGCCATAACGGTCAAAGCAAAGGCAAATCTTGATGCCAAGAAGTTCGAAGCACAAGGTGAAGAAGCCGTGCAGATGGTTCCGGTCAATGTTGAAAAAGCCAAGGTTGTGGTTAACGGTCAGCAGGTTGAAGTTCTTGGAAAGGAACTCAAATACAAGGCCGAGTTCAGCCAGGTATCAATCACGCTGGAAACCAACCTTGCCCAGATCAAGAAGGACGAAGTCGTTGGTATTGCATATGCTAACGCTATGGGAGTTGCTTTCGGTAAGGCAAACCTCAATATCTGGGGTGATGGCAATACAGCTGCTCAAATGTTTGAGCAATTTAAAGCTGGCCAGGGCATGAACCTGAAGTTCAAAGCACTGGAAAATGGTGGCGATCCTCGCAACCAGGTCCGTGAAGAAGCAAAACAACTCGTTACCGCTTACCTGGGTGGCCTCAAAACCGCTACAGAAGTAATGGGCGCTGCTGACAATGTCTCCACCGAAGTGAAATCCCTGGTTCAGGAATTCGTAGCTTCCGGTGGTGGAAACACTCTGGCCGGTATCGGTCTGATGGTAAAATTCCTCACGGGGAAAGATGCCACCAAGGACGATCTGACCAAACTGGAAAAGCTCTTTGCTGAATTCAACAAAGAGAAAGAATAATCCATTTGAATACACATCACGCAATGGTTGCCGGGATATCTTCCCGGCAACTTTTTTTTATCGAAAAAAATGAGCGGACGAATATCATCTTTTTTTCGATAAAAAAACAGGACGCATATACGCGCCCTGCAGAGGAGTAAGCGATGATCTGGATTATCCCAGGAATTTCGGTTGGGTCTTCCCGGATTCTTCGATCTCTTTCGCTTTCTTTTCGGCTTGTTCCATGAGCTGGCCGAATTTGGTGATTTTTTCGTTGAGCACCGGGATAGCCTTGACCCTGAACTCTTTGGCATCATCATACAGCTGGATAGTCTGCTGCATATGTTGCTGCCATTGTTCGAAGGCCTGGAAGCTGTCCGTAGCCTCTTTTTGGATAGCGTTTTGGTAGGTGCCGAGCATCTTGTGCACGGTGTCCGCCAGATTCTTGTTCGCGTTCTTGAGCGCCTGGAGACTGTCGAGCATCCGTTTCTGATCATAGAGTTCGGCGGCCAGCCACACACCGGTCTGCAGTCGGAGCAGCGCGATCTTGTTCTTTTCACGGATATCCATGATGAGTTCGCGGTGGCCACGGGCGACCAGTTCGGCGGAGATGGCGCTGTCGAAGCTGCTCAGGTAGGACTCCTGTAATGCCATAATCCGCTTGTTGAGCGGATACAGCCAGTTTTCCTGCATGAATCGCTGCTTGGCTTCATCCGGCTCTTCATCGATCTTCTTCTCGAGCGTTTCCTTGATGATGATGCCGGCGACGATGGCGTCATGATATTCGCGCATGCTGCCGAGGAATGCGTCTTTGCGGGCGTTGATCGTGATGATGTCGGCTTCCTTCTTGTCCAGGAGCGTTTCGACGAGCGAGATGTTCTCATTGATCATCTTTATCGCGTCTTCGTACTGTTCCCAGTAGCGGGCGATAGGACCGCCGAGGAAGGGGATCTTCTGCACGATTTTTTTGAGTTTTTTTCGGGGCGTGGTCTTCCAGTCGATGCTCCCGGGGTTGATGCGATCGAATTCGTGGCCCAAGGTCTCGAGGATATCGGAGATCTGTTTTCCGTCTGCATCCTGTTTCAGGTCTTTGAGCCTGATAGAGAATCCTTTGCCGAGTTCGATCACTTTTTTTTGTTCAGTGTCCGCCAGCGTGAAGATGGCCGCTTGCTTCTCGTTGCTCGTCGCATCGCCAGCCGTCAATGCATTGATGAATTCTTCCGCTTTCACCTTCATGGCCGCCTGCTGTTCCTGCGGAGAGAAGTCCTTGCTTAGACCAAGGGTCTCTCTGACATTGGTTTCGATCTTGGTGAGATCTTTTTTTTCGGTTTTCGGTTCCATAAGTATTCGATGTTTTTTACGTTTTTTGTTCGGTTTATATATTTATACGATATAATATATTTTTATTAAATAAAAAGTCAAGCGCTTATAAATGGGGAAAATATAATAATAGATTGACTTTTTTGGTATAATAACTATAAGAAACTATCAAACAAAATACGGACCAAAAATCAGAATCGACTATGAACACAGCTGATCCTTAACACCACGAAAACAGCATCGCAATTGCTATATCTATTGCGTGAGGTGAATATCGAACTCATCGTATGCCGGAATTGACGCTTCCGAGCTACTATCATTCTGTCGAAACAAACAAAAAGAACAAATAAACCAGAAAAAACAAGAAAAAAAATCATTATTATGCAACAATTTGTAACATTATTCGCATTCTTGGGGATCATGGGAGTAGTTACGTTAGTGCTGTGGATACGGCACAGAAAGACTGCAGACCATCATCGCCAGGAAGAAAAGCCTTCGCAGAGCGAAGCTTTTACGGGTGAATCTCACCCATCACAATCACGGATTCCCTTCTTCATCAGTCCTGAGCAAAAGGAACAGAGACGACGGGAGGAACGGATCAGACTATTGAATGAGACGGTCATGTCGCTCAAAGAACTGGCTCAAGGCAAGCTCTGGGGAAGGGAGGATATCGAAGATGCCGCAGGGATCTCCCTCGACGATACCGATATGCAATACATCGCAGAACAGGTACCTTCGCCTCTTGCTATGTCGATATGGGCACTCCATCGCAAAATCCAGGAGCGTAAGCTCACCGATGATGAGATCATCAAGATCATCGACACCGGAACGGAAAATTTGGTCGATGAATTCTTTGAGGCGTATTCTCAGAGTCCTACCTGGACGATGTCCTATCTGCTGCTTGATCGATTGATCGCCAAAGATCCTTTGTTGGTTTACCGGTTCACGAATCTCAGCAAGGAGACGATGAGCGTTATCATTGATAAGCTCTCAGCCTACGAACTGCAGGGATATCGGATGCGCCCTATCGAACCCAATGAGTCTTACGATGGTTGGTTCAGGGATCTGCAGGCATCTACGGATGACCATGAGATCGAGGTATCGTATTATGCGTATGCCCAGACCAATATCATCCACCACATGGAACAGTATCTCCCTCAGGAGTCCAAGCTGCACGACAAAGCGTTCGACAAGATCCTTGCCGGCAGTGCGAACCTGATCGAGATGATTCGCAGAGTCGATGACTTGAGCGAAGACGAGATTCGGAAGATCTTCGATCGCAACCATAAGGAGGAGATTTCAGTGCTGTTCGACGTGTTCAATACGAGCGACATCGTCGCTATCTTTCCTGCAGATTTCGCTATCAAGGTTGCATTGCAGCTAGTGGAAAGTGACTATGAAGACGAAATCAAGGACAACTATCCGTATAGCGAAGTGCCGGCCTCTGAATATCAGGCTGTCATCGGATCGCTCTCTGCGGATGAATTGCTCGGCTATGATGCCCGTGGTAATGGGAATTATGACATCATCAAACTCATCGAAGACAAGATGAGCGATGATGATGAACTCCGTAAACTGGCATTCGCGAAGATGCGGACATCATCGCATTTCGTGGATGCTATCGAACGTTGGGACAATGTCACCGAAGATGAGATCACAGCTATCATGGAAACCAAGGATGATAGTCTCATCAATGCATTGTTCGGACGAGATGATTCCGATGATATCATATGCAATCTGCCGCAGGAGATGGCGATCAAGATTCGTCTTGAGTTGCTCTATCCCATCGCATCACAGACCGTCGCCGACAAGTATGGATTCAATGATGAGCAGGCATTCCGTAAGGTAATTGCTGAGCTCACGGCTGATGAACTGTTAGGGTTCAGGAGTGATCCAACATCCAACGATGCGGATTATGACATCATCAAGCTCATCGAAGACGAGATGAACG
>CAYSER010000033.1:0-9587 GCA_964430205.1 uncultured Candidatus Peribacteria bacterium
ACAACGGTTCGGAGTCCGCTAAAGCGGACCGGGAGACCGTTGTGTTACCACTACATTCACCCCGCAGTACTGCGGGGCAGGACGCCCCGCTACACTACTAATTTTATTTCATCAGGAATTTTATCGTTCCTTCCCTGATTTTTTTCATTACTTCTGCTTTCCCTTCAGATGGGATATCCGTGTTGTTTGCTATGAATTCCAAGAGGAGTTCCTTGTGTTCCAAGGTGTGGTCGTATTTAGTGATTTTGTCTATCTTTTCAATGTCTTTCGCATATGTCGCGAAATCCTTCAATAGTTCATAATCATTGCAACTGATCTGATAGACGATTCATTCGTTATTTTTCTGTGTGCTTGTGTTGATGAATATCCCGTCTTCCGCCAATTGCTTTTTCATCGTTTCGAATTGTTCTTCATATCTCAAAAACTGTCCGAACAGCGGAATATGTATCTTAGCCGAGACCAGTTCATCGTTTTTGATATCCATCTTGCCATAGAGGAGTACGAGCGCAAAGAGGAATGATGCGTGTTCCCCTCCATGTCCTGCTGCCTTGATGTCTCACCTGACTATACATCATTTCTCTGTTTTCCCTATGGATGCTTGGATCCCTATCTGCTGTAATCTCGCATTGGTCGGTCCGATATCTTTCTCTGCGAACTTAGGCAAGAAATAATAGCTCTTTCCTGTCTCTTCATCGAAACTTTCGAACAGACAGAGTCCTTTGATAAATCCCTCCTTGTCGAACGGTGTCAGTATCTCTTTTCTTGGCGCAATATAACAGACAGACATGGTGTCTCATAGATTCTTGAGGTTGATGATTTTCCGTTCTTTTTTGTGCAACACGATGATCTCTTTGTCATAATCTGAGAAAAGGTATCCGCTGACGTTGTACGTGTATTCTTTCGTCTGAGGGATGTTTTCGTTGAGGATGGTCAGAAGGTGATTTTTGTCGATCTCGATGTTCATGGCATATTCCTTTTTAAAAGATAGTGAGACTGGATGTAGACGGAGATTGAGACGGGATGAAATGGGATGAGGTTATTTGTTTTTGAGGATCTTGTAGAGCAGGATGATCTCTATGAAATTCACCATCAATGCCGTGCCTCCAGCGCTGATGAATGGCAAGGTGAGTCAGGTATTCGGAAGTATTTTCACATTCACCCCTATATTTACGAATGCTTGCACCAGGATCAATGATAGTATTCCAATACCGATGATCTTATTGTGTTCATCTTTTACATAGCGCAGATTCGTCAGGAAATATCGTGCTATGTAGATGTAGAGTGCCAAGAGGATCATGTTGCCCACAAATCCTATCTCCTCCGAGAATGCTGCGAAGACGAAATCGCTTTGCGCTTCCGGTATGAATCCGAATTTCTGCAATCATTTGCCGTATCCTTTCCCAAATAATCCTCCGCCTCCTATAGCGATCAATGCTTGTTCGTTCTGCCATCAGATCTGTCTTGCTTGTGGATCTACGTTTGAACTGATGAAATACGTGAATCTTTTCTGGATGTATGAGAACTTATCGCTCACCATACCCGCTACGCTTCCTCCCAAGAGTCATGCTCAGATGCCTAGCAACAGGATGATAAGCACATGCTTGATCTTAGCTCCCGAATATCGGCACATGATCAATCCTACGATACCGAGGATCATTACCGTCCCAAGATCAGGGATTAGCAAGAAGACGAAGAAAAGGCTTGCATTGAGTATTATGAATTTGGTGTAAAAGTCTTTGGTGTTTATCCTGTCGCGTTTCCTCATCAGCCATGCTCAGAGGAAGAGCACGTATCCCAACTTGAAGAATTCCGCTGGTTGGATATTCGGTATAAAAGGCAAAGATAACCGTCATCTTGCACCATTGAGCGTGACACCTATTCCTGGCACGAATACCAATAGTTGCAATATCATCAAGATGATCGCTATGATGGTGATATTCTTGTTCTTCTGAAAAAATTTGATCGGGAGTGCATAGACGATCCCTGCCATGATCAATGCATATCCGATATTCTTTACCTGTTTGAGGAAATAGAAATAATTGGAAGGATCTGCTTTCCTGAGCCCTTTGGCTATCAGCGACAAGGTTAGCGTGAATGATTCGTGGATGCTCACGCTATAGATCGAAAGTAATCCAAATACGGTCAAAAGGATTCCTGCTATGATGATGGGCATAAAAACCAATGAATAAGGTAAAATGGATAATGAATACTGTCGGAATTTGCGTTTTTATGACCTCTAGTAATTACGATAGTCCACTATTGAATATTCTTTCATTTTTTAATTGGAAAGTTTCGTCGTGTCTCGCGGTCTTCGGCTTCCGTTGCTCTTGACTA
Source organism: uncultured Candidatus Peribacteria bacterium (assembly GCA_964430205.1). Taxonomy (GTDB): domain Bacteria; phylum Patescibacteriota; class Gracilibacteria; order Absconditabacterales; family Absconditicoccaceae; genus CAJBLF01. The sequence goes on from CAYSER010000033.1 coordinate 2,335, forward strand.
GTTTCAGCTCTTGGCTACTGGCATTGACGTATTGTCCATCGAATATGCTTGCGATCAGATTGTATTTTTTCTTCAGTACAGCATCTGATTTCGCCATCTGTCTGAAGAGACTGTTGTGGTTCGTATAGAGGTTGAAGCATTCCGCGAAATCCTCGAAGGGATCGCTCATGCCATAGCCGCTACAGAAATCCTTTTTCTTGGCTTCTGCTTTCCTGATCTTCTCTTTGCTCCGAGAGAGCTTGTAATAGGAGATCGAAGGATCGTCCACGGCAAATACCACCCTGCTGAATTCTGTATAATTCCTGTCTTTCTTGGATGATGATCACTGGATATATCCCAAGTCGGTGATGTGACCGAATTCGTGTGTCGAGAGCTCTATGAATTCCTTATTGGACTTCACCGATCAGAGATTGCAGATGATAGAGTCCCGTGTCGCGTATCCTCTCCTATTGCCGTTATCTTTTTTGATCTGGATGCTCGATATGACATCCTGTATCGGCCTTTCCTCTTGGCTATTCTCGCTGATGAATCCTACCACTTTTCCGATGATCTTGGTATAGGTGTATCTCTCTTTGTCCGTGAAACTTCCTATGAAATCCATCTTTTTGCAAATCTCGATGCTTTTGCAGAGTCTCTCTAGGTCGTCGGCGAGACCTGCTGCGAAATGTCAGGTATTGCCTTGGATCCTCCTTATCTCCTCCAAATAGTTCTGTTCCAGATCCTGGCTTTCAGGAGAGATATCCGTCTTCAGGTAATCCTTGCTGCTCGGTACCAAGATGTCTCCGAGATGAAAAACATTCAATGCTAGCAGTGCGTAGAATACGATGGTGAGTACCAATAATTTGATAATGATGATTATTCGCTGTCTTTTCATAGATCTTTTGCTGGAATAAATGTTTCTTCCTCGTTTTCAAAGTCGTCGATTATCACCCCTATCAGTGTCCCTGCCGTTTCTTCCGTTATATCATTTTGTTGCTGTTTTATGCGTAACTCCCTTTCTGCAGCATTTTTCCCTTCTGCAAGCAATGTCCTCTCATACTGTCTCTCTTCGTCTGCGATCTGTGGGAACATCCTTTCGAAACTCCTTATTACGGAACTTGTGTCTGTCATGATATCGAATACGAGCTAAAACCCTTTGCACATAGGGTATCATCTAATTGGATATGTCATATCGTCTGATATCATCGACGATATTCTGTTCGCTCGGTCCCCTTGCATTGAAGAGGATGATCTCCTTGAATGAGATCCTGTTGGCATAGCAGTACAAGATGAAATTATATCCTCAGATGAGGATCTTGTCTTTCGCTTGCTTAGCCTTGAAGATGTTCTTGCCTATCCCGCCGGTGATATTTTCTACGAGCAAGGTAGCGTGCTTGTTTATATCGTTTTTGCACAAATCTTCAAATATTTTTTTGGACTCCTCTTTCTTCGGAGAGAAGATGAAATAGGAGATGTCTTGTGGCGATCTCTCGATTCCTGACGTGATGTAATCGATGAGGACGTTGACTTTGGGCGGGAGTGCCTTGATGCTCTTGCCCCCTCCACCTTCAGTGCTTCCCGTTGTCAATGGCGGAATTGTCGTATCTGTGATCTTTGTTAATTGCGTATTGGTGTCGCTGAAAAACACTACCTTATTCTTGAAGATATCCACGAATTCTTTTCGGTCGGTGAATTTCTGTGCTTCACCGTAGGTGAAATAAAATTCACCATTGCCGTACATCTTCTTGGAAATCGTCACCATGCTATCGAAGACTTTCTGGATATGATCGAATTGGTGCTCGAATTTCTTATAGTTCTCCTGGGAGAGCACTTCTTGCAATCATCTCTTCTTGTCCATCAGTTGCGCCCGTAGTAGGTTGCTCTGATAGAAATCTCCATGCTCCCGTATAGGATCGTGCTGAAGCATCGTCGCATCCGTCTTGATGAAGAGTTTGGTGCTTTCATTGAAAAGCACGCCGATGTATATCTGAAAAGCATTGATGAATTCCTGTAATATCGGCGATTCTTTCGTCGTACCGTCGATCTGGCCCATCACTTTCTGCTGATAGAGGAACGATTCTAGGATATTCAAGGTATAATAGAGGTCACATGGGCTGGAAAGGAAAAAATTGTAGCTTTTGTATCGTTGTTCCGTATCGAAGAAACAGATATCATATTCTTTGTAGATCTCTCCATTGTCCTGCATATTGGTGAAGAGCCCATGATGCGTGGTCAGGATGATAGGGTATCTGCTTTGGTTCCTCGTATCCTTGATGAAGTGATAAATCCTATAGTCCGATTGAGTGTTGAGATGCAGCACTCCGAGCCCCTTCTTGAGATGCGAAAGATACTTGATAACAAACATGCATTCCTCTTCATCGAAGATGCCTTTGTTGAGGAATCTCTGGAATATCTCCTGATTGATCATCTGATCCTCTTTCATGAATCCGATATTCCTGATGCCGATTTCATTGAGCACCGATTTCGCTATATCCAATTTCTGGATATTATTGAAAGCGAAAATCACCTGCTTATTGCTTGCGAGCGAAGCGAGCAGCTCTTTGATCGGGATATTGCCGATATAGTATCTTTTATGATTTTCCAGTTCATCCGTATCTATGCTTTCCGGTCCTTTGGCTATGCTGGTATGATTGGCCATGATCCTTTCCAATGCCGGGAATTGGACCTTGATCTGAGGCATATCCTTATATCCTTCTCTCATCACTATCTCGTTCCGGATGCTTTTGGTCTGATCGATGATGCGTGCAAGATTCGGATATGCTTCCATCAATCCGTAGACGTATTTCACGAAATAGAGGAAAAGCTTCATAGCATTCTTAGTATCGAAAAATGCATCATGTGCTTTCTCTTCACCGTGGTTTGTGTCACTGAATGTCTCACTGAAGAGTTTCTCTGATTTCAGTTCCTCCGTCAATACATCCAAGGCATAGCTCGGTGCATAATGCACGATGGTCTGTGCTAGCTGCATCGTATCTATGCCAGTCTTATATTCCAATCCTGGGAAGTATCTCTCCAAGAAATTGAGATCGAATCAGATATTGTGTCCGATGATGATAGCGTCCTTGCCGAAGAATCATGCAATCTGACCATGCACCTCTTCCCTGGTCGGTGCCGTCTCAAGGTCGCTGATGGAGAGTCCGGTGATGAACCCGACGATATGCTTGAGTTCATCAGTCTTCTTACCTGGCTTGATGAGTGATTGGTAGTGCCCGATAATCTTTCCCTCGCTATCCAATTCTATGATCCCAATCTGGATCGGTTCATCCTTGGTCGGATCGAGCCCTGTCGTTTCGAAGTCAAGACCTATGTATCTATATCTTTCGCTGAGTAACATGTGTTTGCCTTGTGATTAAAAAATCCATTGAAAGATGCAAATATGGAACCATGGAAATGTGCATATTTCAATGCTTCAATACTTCAATACTTCAATTTTCCAATAAGTTTCGTTATTTCCTATCGAAGTCCGCCGGTATCTCTCCTCGGATCTCTGTTTCCCGTTTGAGGATCGGTATGGTGAATTCATGGGTCTTGATCCAGGTGAGTGCGTCCTGCACTTGGGTCAGGAGTTCCTTGGTCTCCTTGGTATAGGGGAGTGTCGTCTTGATTTTCTTGTTTTTCATCCGTGCAATCGCTGTTTCCGAATCCGAAAAAATGCATTCGTATTTTGTTTTCCTTTTATGTTTCTCCATCTCTTCGATGTATCTGATCGCATCATAGATTGCCAGGAATTCTCCCAGATTGTTGGTGCCGGTCGGATAGATCGGTGAATGGAAGATCTCTTTCCGTGTATGCAACTCCACCGCCCTGTATTCCATCGGTCATGGGTTGCCGGTGCATGATGCATCGACGCATAAGGCATTGGAAATCGGGATGTTGACTTTCATACTCATGGGCTATGATATAAATTGCTTAAAGCCGTGTTGTAGCTGGTAATGTGCTTTATGTCTCGGGCGAATGAAGGTGAACTGGCTTCATGCTTTCCGCTACTGTATGGTTTTCCCCAAAAAAGGCAACCGCAATGACGGTGTCTCGCTTCGAAAAAAACCCTGCATCAGCAGGGTCTCCTATTTTGTTGCTATTTTATTGCTTCGCCGTTTCTACCTGGGATTCGAAGATGATCCGATTCTCCTTTTTCTCATCATCGGACTTTAGATAGACTTTATATTTTTCCTCTTGGACCGTGGCTTCCTTGTCTGCACCATCTCCCAATTTTTCTTCGAAAAGATTTTTATAATATCCTTTAGCAAGATCTTCTGCATCTATTTTTTCATATATCCCGTCATTGATATCTAGGGTGATCGTCGTTTCCGCTGGTCCAAGCAACTGGAGCGAAAGCTTTTTTTCGCTGCTGTTTTCTTTCTTTATGAAGTCTGTGACGTCGGTCTTCTTAAGATCTTTGATTGTCCGATTGCCCGCTTTATGCCAATCATTGATGTCTTTCTTTTCATCGCTTCTGCTATACTTGAATCTGATATTCTCTATGGATGCCAATATTGCGAGATCCTTCTTGATGTTATCTTCCACTTTCTCCTTGATCTCTTTGGACGTTTCGTTGTCCTTGAAATATACGTTCCTTCCGTCTTTGGATCAGGAGATTTTCCGATATTCGTATTTTCCATATCCGTTCTTGATCCTAATGTTGTCCCCTTCAGTCGCCTCATCAATATCCTTATGGTTCTTGAATTTATCCATGAAGATATCTTTGAGTTCCGATTCCTTGAGGCCTGCGGCATTCGGTAGATTCTTGAAGACGTCATAATCCCGCAGATCTTTTGCCATATCTTCCTTTGTGGTTTGTTTCAATCCTTCCTTATTGTACAGATATTCGTTCTTGTTCTTCTCTTCGGCCTTGATAGGCAAGGACGCGATATATCAGATATTCGAATTTCAGAATGTCCTGAGATATTTGCCCGAAGTCTCTCTTTCATAATTAGCTGGTTTCGCATCATCGACGGTCTTGGTGAGATAACGTTTCATGGTCTCCGGAGCATCGATCAATTCAGGATATCCTTGTTCCTGTTCCTCGATATCCTTTATGGTCCTCATCGTCAGATCTTTCTTGATCTCCAAGAGTCCCTTGCCGGGCTTGTATTGCTTGTTCGACTGAAGGTATGTAAGATCTACTTCATTGTCATTCATATCTGTAAGCTGTACAGCATCCCCGCTTACCTTGAAATAGAGGAATTCTGCATCTCTTGTATGATTCCCTTCTTTGTATGCGTTATTGATCTCCAGGTAATACAATCATTTGCTCGTAGGTCATTTAAGGTATTGAAGAGCATCCACGGTGTTTTTGTTAGCATCTTTCCATAGACCTTCTTTGGGTACGGAGAGCATAAGTCATGGATATTCGCTTGCTTGCTGCGTACCTATCTTCTGGATCTGTTCGTTGAGTTTGTTCGTGATCGTCGATTTCTCGCTGTAGATCCTATTCTTGAGATATTCCTTTTGTTTGTTGAACTCTTGCACGATATAATCCGCTTTTGGATTGGAGTTCTTTCCTATCGTAAATACTCCCTCCTTGATTTCGAACGGAATCGCGAGCGTCTTGTTCCATCCGAAAAGATCCTTCACTTCAAGCGTCTGGTTCGCTTTATTGACCTTGAGGAGACGGTCCTCTGTCTCAATAATCTCGCCTTTGCCATCGAACTTGATGGTTCCCAATATCAGCGTATTGATCGGATTCTTTTTGTCGAATCCCAATGGTTCGTTGAGCGAGATCTCTCTGGTGTAGGTTATGCTCTTGGTATTCTCGTCGATTGAGAAATCCTGATAACGATCGTTATTGTATCTGATACCGTTGACCAATGCGATGCTCCTGTTCTGTCGGCCTCATGTGCTATTGTCCGCTTTCTCGTTCGGATTCTCATTAATTGCATTCTTCCCTGTCTTGTTAGTTTTGTTCAACGTTTCAGTCTTGGTCTCTTCGTGATCCAACACTATTCTCGGATTGATCGATGGCTGTTGGCCTGTAGGAATTTCTATCTTGTAGTAAAGATTCTCGGTCACGAAATATCCAGGATTTTTTGTGTCTGCATATTTCTGTGGTACGAGCATCTTCGCCTTATCAAAGAGGAAATTCGATGTCTGTTTCTGCGTGTCGAACGTATAATCAAATGGAATCTTTATATATTCGCTTTCATCGATCCCTTTGATGTTCGGGATGACCATGAGCTCGTATTTGTTGCCTTCCAATGAGTTGATCTGTCGCTTCTTAAAATTGATCTCCAGATCCGTCGTATATTTCTCGAACTTTTTTTTGGTATTGTCAGCGTTCTCTACTTGTGTTGCCTTCCTCTTATCATTCCGATCGGCGAGCTTCGTCGTCGGATCTATCGTTAGCTCGTCGTTGATGATGGTGATGTTCTTGTCGCTCGATTTTAGATAATAGGTGAGCTTTTTTTTCTCTTTCGTATAATTGTCATTAGCGTCCTTATTCTTGGTCAGTACTATCAGATCATTCTTGCCCGTCATCTCTTTGTAGACGCTTCCGCTTCCGGCATTTATCTCTCCGTTTTTGTCGAAGACGACGTTCTCGATGATATCCTCTTTGATGATGCTGTCTTTGTTTTGATTGTCCAATATCGTTTTCGGCAACGTGAACTTGATGTTTGTCGTAACCGTCTGCAGATCTCCTGTTGTGTCTTTGGTGATCTTGATGGTCGCTGGATCGAATCCATATCCTTTGTCGATCGCATAATATGCCTTGAATGCTTCTACGGTCTTCGTTTCATTCAATGCTGTCGTAATGTTCTTATCCTTCTCTGAGACGTCATAGACTTTAAATTTGTCTTTTGCCTCTGTCGTCAACAGCTTCATTTCGTAATATTTCTTTTCTGCTTCTTTCACTTTGGGATTTCCCTTTTCGTCTTTGTCGAAATTCCGATCCTTGTCAATCTTTTTGCATGTGAAAAGCAGGTCCTTGTCTTTGATCGTGACGATGAATTGGTCCGGGTTTGCTGTCTTCTTGATGCTTTGGATATTCTTGTCTTTGTCTATGCCTGTATTGTTCATCTTATACTCCTTGAGTGCAATCCTGATCCTCTCTGCGATCATGGTGTCCGGATTTTCTCCTGGAGCCTCTTTCGTTTCAATCTTCTCTGGCACTCTTGTAGGTGCATTTTCCTTGTTTACTCTGATGATCTCTTCGTGATGAGGACCTCATTTTTTACTTTGGTCTCATCCGATCACCTCTTCTTTTCCCTCTTCATGTTCTTCTTCGGGATGATATACTACGACTTTTGATGCTCATG
>CAYSER010000034.1:0-1241 GCA_964430205.1 uncultured Candidatus Peribacteria bacterium
ATTCGATATTGAACACTTTTTACGCAGAGTGCTGAGAAACTGGTACTGGTTTGTATTAATGTTTTTTATTGGCTACGGAATTGCATGGATGTACAGTAAATATTATGCCCAGAATATTTATGGTCAGGCTATCGAAGATTTCTCCTGAGGCAATATCCAATCTCAAGGAGTTGTTTCTTCCAAAGATATCGAAATACTTTCCGGGAAACTCGTGGATACCCTTTATAAACAGAAGAAGAACATCGTTTTCAATAACTTCAAATCATCTGATACTATCGTGCTCAATTTCGATTCACTCATTTCTACCCATATCAATGATGTCCAGATAAAGAATGTTCCCGGAGAGAACACTTCTTTGCTCAAATGATCCATCATCGCTCGCTTCAATTTCAATTACATCAAGAAGACCGATCTTCTGGATGAGGTCGATAAGTATATCAAACAAAGGCTCTATGATAGGATGAAAGTCTATACCGTCGATACTTCATCCATCGTCTTTTTCAACGATATGAAGCAAGAGACATGACATATCTTAATCATCCCTACCAAAGTGGATATCAAACAGTACTATGATTTCGAAAAGGATATTAATGGTGTGGTTTCCGATATGAAAGAGCGTATCGTAGGGCTGTCCGAAGAAAAGGCCAGAGAGGTCATCTTCTCTTATCCAGAGATCGCTTCATTTACCATCACTATCAGACCTCCATGGTACACAACGGTCGCCAAGCTGAAATCCAGAATCAAGATCTCTGTCAATGGATCGTCCATCAGATAGATTATCAGTCGTATCGTATCAACCTATTGCACTCCATCGCTTATGTCAAAAAAACCCGTCTCTTAGGACAGGTTTTTTTGAATCTTTTTGCTATTCGTTTAGAATGGTAAGTCGTCGTTTTCTTCTTTTTTATTGCTACCCTTGCTTTCATTCCCAGCGCCTTGTTCCAATCTCCGTGCTGTGATGCTATTGAATCGTCTTCATGGCTGGGTCTTGGACTCGTTCACCCTGGTGTTTATGTAGACGGTAATCAGATCTCCGATCTTGACGTTGCTGAGTAATTCTGTCTTCTCTTTGAAGAAATCTACTGCCAATCATCATTTGTACTCCCTGTCTGTTTCTTCTTCCAATACGATCGTTTGCTTTTCTAATCCATTGACTCCGATGGTCTCTTTTGGTCAGATGAATTTAACGGTTCCTGTGTACTGCATTTGCTATGTGATAATGAATAAAACAATTTTACGAG
>CAYSER010000034.1:1341-7721 GCA_964430205.1 uncultured Candidatus Peribacteria bacterium
ACGGTTCCTGTGTACTGCATTTGCTATGTGATAATGAATAAAACAATTTTACGAGGGACTAAGGATATTCTTTTTGTTATCTCTGTCATCTGTCTCTCTCGGTCTTATTATCGTTGGGTGGTTGTATGGTTTTATCTTTTTTTTTCAAGCGTAACTCTCATAATCCATATGCCTACTCCGATACATAGCAGGACATCTGCGCCATTGAAGACAGGGAAATTCCAGAGTCCGATATCTATAAAATCCCTGACTCATCAGTAGAGGATCCTGTCTATGAGATTGCCGGCAGTCCCAGCTATCAGGAATGCAGTGATGATCCGACTGATTTTTCTCTTTATGAAAAGCCGGAGGAATGCTCCTATACCGAGCACGCTTATGATGATCGTGACTATGAGAGGAACGGGTAATGACCATGAAATGCCCGTATTGAATACGGGAAGAATCACCATCGAACCGTCCAGATATCTTAGTGTGTAAAATAGGTATTTGGATGCCAAATCTATCCCTATCATGATGATGACTAATGTCCGGAGCTTGATGTGTTTCATCAAAAAGGTAGCAGGTAAAAAAGGTAATGTATTTCTTCTTATTCTTCAGGTTTTTGTAACCTGGAATCCGTCCTTTCCTTGAATCTGATAACAATGGGCGTCCCTATGAATCCGAAATGTTTCCTGATGACATTCTCTACTCGTCTCTTGAATGCAAAGTTTGCTCTGGATTTGTGGTTAACGAACGCAAGGAATGTTGGAGCATTGATGTCAACTTGTGTGATATACATGATCTTACATGCCTTGTTTTTGGGAAACCTAGGTGGTCTGCTGATAAACTCCTTTCCTATGACATCGTTCAACTCACTCGTCTCTATCCTTTTTTCCGCCTCTTTCTTTATCTTCCCGACAACGCCAAAGATCTCCTTTACTCCTTTCTTGGTCAATGCAGAGATAGGGAAAATCGGCATATATTTTGCGAAGTCCATCATGGCGTATGATTTCTTGATAAGGAAATCTAGCTGTTTCTTTTCGAGCAGATCGATCTTATTCAAACAAACGATCATCGGCAATGCCAGGTTGTTTATCTCTTGGATGAGGGTCATGTCCCTATGTGAGATTCACTCTGTACCGTCGACGATGAAGAGAATGATCGGCCTGACGAATTCTAACATGTCCAGCGTCTTATCGTTCGCTATCTTCTCTATCCCATGTACGCTTCCTTTCTTTCTTATGCCAGCGGTGTCGTATACCTTATATTTCTTTTTCTCCAAAATGAATTCTCAGGTGACATAGTCACGCGTGGTTCATGGGATATTCTCTACCTTTGCTAGTGGTTTTCCTACTAGCGTGTTGAGCAAGGTGGATTTGCCGGCATTCGGTTTCCCTATGATTGCTATATGCGTGTACTTGGTGTCTTTAGTGGCCGGCAAATCCACCTTCGTTTCCTCTAATCCTCCACCACTCTGTGGTTCCCCTCCTTTATCAAGGAGGTAAGGGGATGACTTCAGTAATGCTTTAGCGACAACGTTTCTCACTTCTTCGAGATTATTGCCTTTCTTGGCGCTGATACCGATGATATGATCGAATCCTAGATCGAAGTAATCATTTACTGCCAGATCATAATCCTTTTCCTTGTGCTTGATGTCAACCTTATTGATGATGAGGATGGTATCTTTTTTCTTATTCTTTTTGGTGATATAGGAGAAAATCTGCTGTTCCTTTGCGGTTACGCCGACACTGTCGTCGATCACAAAAAGGATCAGATCAGATTCGTCGATGATTTGTTGGATGAGCGGCTGCTCTTCTGTGAAATCATGCAACCCCGGACTATCGAGAAAAGTGACTCTACCGATGTCGTCGATCGTGGTCTCATGTTGAATGATATCTCTGGTTGTTCATGGAATGTCCGTCACGATCGCCCTGAATTGGCCGATAAGCCTATTGAAGAGCGTAGATTTTCCGACATTGGTGGAACCGACTAATCAAACTTTCATACCAAAAAGTTTCGCGATAAAATGATAAAAAAACATTTCGCACGATAAAATGATAAATTTTTCCTCATCCGTTTCCGCGGATGTTTATCGTTTTATCATTCCCGATTTCATGGAATTTTTCATCTCTCTCCTTTTATAGAAAAGGGTTGAAAAATCAATCGTACTTGCTTATTTCGGATAAATCATTAGTACTGTTTTCTATCTGTTTATCTTATTTTTCTCGCTTATGTTGCTTCATACCCCAGTCATGCTCAATGAAGTATGCGATTATCTCCCTGCATGATCGAAGCTGATCGTCGATTGTACCCTTGGACATGGTGGACATGCTGTCAACCTGTTGTCTATTGCAACAGAAGCGAAGCTGATGGGGTTCGATATCGATGAAAAAATGCTCAAGAAGGCAGAATCCAGAATCCAGAATGGAGAATGAGATATCTCACGCAGGATAACCTATGTCCATGGAAATTATGCAGAGATAAAAGATGTTTTGAAGTGAAGGAAGGCCGATTATATCTTGAATGACCTTGGTGTGAATCTCGAGCATTTCAAGGATGTCAGTCGCTGATTCAGCATTAGGGGCGAGGCGCCGTTGGATATGAGATTCGATACGTCCAAGGGATCTACGGCTGCGGATATCCTGGCCAAATATACGACAGACCAACTCACCCATATATTTGAGCAATATGCGGATTTTTCTTCTCCCAAAGCGCGTGAACTCGCCCAGCATATCGTTAGTGCCAGGAGACAAACCCCTATTGAGACGACGCAGGAATTCAAGAAGATTTTGAATGATTGCGGTCTCGGAGATCCTGCTTCGACGGTAATTTTCCAAGCGTTGAGGATCGAAACCAACAAGGAATTGGATAATCTGAAAACGTTTTTGACAGAATTCCCAGAATGTCTAAGTTCGGGTTGAAGATGCGTGATAATTACCTATCATAGCATCGAAGATAGATTGGTCAAACAGGCATTCAATGCTCTTGTCTCTGCATGAGGCTATAGGTTGTTGACCAAGAAGCCCCTCCTTCCTCACTACACGGAGGTCGCTAGGAATAGGGCTGCAAGAAGCGCAAAGATGAGGATACTCGAAAGAATCAATGACTAATGAGAAACGGACGAATTATTCCTCATTACCTATCGTACTATGATAAGAGTCCATACGTCTACACTACCATTATTATTACTTATAAATTTTTAATTCGTTTCAACGCATGAGGACATTCGCTTTTATTCCAGGACAAGTGAATAAAGTATACACCTGAATCGTTACTAAGTACAAACACTATGACAGCATCGTAGAGCTTGTAAAAGTCAGCGCTTTGTGATTCTTTCTCTTGATCTGCTGATTCTTCTATCTTTATTATGTCAACCTTTCCTCGACTCGTGGATACTTTCTCAAAGAGGCTAATCAGGATATATCTGCAATCTCCTTCAAATATGAAATACTCAAAACCAAGCTGCTTGACTATAAACAACAGAATCGGGACGCGGTCCAATCCACTAATTTCAAAAGGGATGTCGTTGACGTAAGCGCTGAGATCGTGAAAATCCCAGGCGTTGTCCAATTCGGATTTATCCCTGCTAAGGATCAGCTCAATTAGCATATTTCCCTCTATTCTTCCTCTATTTTTCTCTCCTGCATGATCGATAGGACAATCCAAAAGAATATTGAACTTTTGCAATGATTCTATAGGTTCCTCTATCTATGAATGTTTTTGGAGAAATACATCAAAGAACACGATATCTCTTCATCTGCATCGGATTTCTCCCTTTCCACTTCTGATAAGAAAAGCTTTGTGATGAAGTGATCCATTATCAAGAAATTGCTTTCCGATATCTATGCTCATCCGGACAAGAAGAATATCTTCTGATATATGGTGGAATTGAATTCGTTCAAGGGAATCTTTTCTGTGACTAGGGAGATGATCGAGACTCAGCCCGCTTTCAGGTCGTTTCTCAAGAAAAGGCTCAAAGAGGATTATTTCGCTTTTGAACAGATCATCAGATTCGTGAGGAATGTTCTCAATCATATCGAGACCGCTGATGTCAGGATCAAACTCGATGATTTTATCAAGCAGAAGGACTATCTCTCCAAGGATCAGCATGTCGCTGACCTCTCGTTCCTTATGAAATATGCCGAACATTTCGTAGAGTGGACATGAAGCAAGGAATATGGGCTTTCGATCGATATCGATTTCCGCAAGATCAAAGAAGGACAGAAACTCTTTGATATCGTCCCTTTGCATCAGCTCTACCTCTTGGCTGAATTCTGTTTCAACATCTCCGAGATCTTCAGGAATACCCTGACGCGTACCCCTACTCGTCACATCACTCCAAGGCCATCTAGACCATCTCGCCGTTAATTCGATGAAATTATTTTTTCGCTACTATATAGTATTATGATTGTCTCTTTTCTCCAATTGCTCTATGATCTCCAATGGCGTCAGTTTTTTCTCTTTCCCCTCTTGGAGGATCATTTGTTTTAAAACTTCCGTTTTTCCTTCCACATACGTATCTATGTCATTCAAAAAATGCACTACAGGGCTAATTATCTCAATGGTGGTAATTGTGTTTGTCTCATTCTGCGCGTCGTTTGATAGTATGTATGCTATCTTTTCCTTGGTGATATCCACGTTAGGCTTATCATGTTCATAAATATCTTGGATGTACTTTCTTGCAAGATCGATCGTTTTCTTGAGGTAATCTTCTTGGTCTTTATTGTCGTTCGCCATAAAGAACCCATCGATATCACCTGCATATTCTTTTTTGAGCTTCTTAAGTGTTCTATGGGCAAAGTATCTTGGCAGTATCTCATATACAAACATGAGTCATAGCGTCCTAAAATCCTTATCGTTGGTTACATTTACGGTTATCGTTTTGTTTGTATGGGCCGCCCTTGCGTGATATATGTTCGAAATCATACTATATATTATCTGCATCCGGTCTATCGCCATATTCTCCATGGGCTTTTTGTTTTTCTTCATCTTCACTATTTTTTTCAGAAACGCTCTATTGTTCTGTATAAGTATCTTATCATCTTTTATGAATCCATCTCTTGTCATCTCCCTTACCATATCTTCCGTGTTTGATAGTGAAGGATCATTGCATCTCCTTAGGAACTCCTCGAAAAATTGCCCTGCTGTCTCCAGTAGTATACGCATAGATTCGCTGTTCTCCAATGCTATTTCCATCGTCTTCTCGAATGATTGTATAACGCTCGCATACTCCCTATCTTGTGGAGCCGTGGCATTCTCTCGGTCCACTATTTGCTTTATAGATTGCGGAACGAAAATGTTGTCGCTATTCTCTATGTCATTCAGGAATTTTATGAAATCTCTCTCTACCTGAGGATTGTTTCTGCTATATACACGATTGCTATCGAAAATCACTTCTAGATTAAGGTCTTCGTTTTCGTGAGCTAATTCCCGAGGTTCCGAAAAAACCCACTTCTCCCCTGTTTTGTCTCTTCATTCTGATTTTCGAGTTCAGGGTTCAATGATCTCCTTCTCTTTGTTTTTCCTTTCCTTGGGAATATTTTTGGCTTCTTTTAGCAAGGGGTCTTGTGATGCGTTTAATATATTTAATATATTCTCCAGTCATTCGCTTGGCGTGGCATTCCTTATGGTTTCTTCACTGATGAAGAGTATTTCGCTTCATGCTGCTGTATCCATCTCTATATCTTTGTGATATTTAAAGCATTATATTATATTTATTATCTATCAAATCGTCAAATTTAAAAAAAACCGCATCAGCGGTTTTCATGAATATGTATGCGTATTGGAACGCATTATTCCGGAATCTTCATCTTCAGGAATTTCTCTATATTCTGGTCGTGCTTGAATCTGTCTATATCCAAACCATTCAAATCATGATCTTTCAGGATCTGCGCTATCTCATCTTGAATCTTCTTGATATGCTCTTCTTTGGCGAGGATGCTCTTCAATGCATTCGTTTGCTTCTTGGTCAGGTTGTCGTGCGGTTGTTGGTGGTCTTGATGGAGGATATCATTCATCATAAGGGAGATCAGATGATAAATCATTCTTTACTCTTTTTTGTTCGTTTTTTTCTTTCCCTTGGTCTCTATCACCTTGTCCATGAAGAGCACACCATCCAAGTGATCTATTTCATGCTGGATGATGACGGCATTGAATTCCTTATACTTCTTGGTCTGTTTTTTCCCTTTCAGATCAATGAACTCCACCGTGATACTATGATGTCTCCTTACCATGCCTGTACAATTGGGTAATGAGATACATGCCTCTTCCCGGAGGATCATCTCTTTGGATCTTTCGGTAATCTTCGGATTGATCATCACGGTTTCTCCTAAGAACTTATCCTTGGTCTTTTTTTTCTCCCGTTGTGTCGTCGCTATGATCCTGATGTTCTCTCCTATCTG
>CAYSER010000035.1:0-3805 GCA_964430205.1 uncultured Candidatus Peribacteria bacterium
TTGTTGAGCAGTAGGTCGTTCCCTGCTGAATATTTCATATATTCCTCTGCGTAGGCCGAAATCCGGTAGTAGACGATGCCCACATCGATTCCCATCATGAATCCGCCGTAGGCGAGCGCGATGAAAGAAATCAATCCGATGATCAGGATCTGCGCTATCCTCTTGTATCGATTCTTGAGGATCATGGTGATGAGTATCCCGATCAATGCGCAATATGCTATGAATATCCCTATGCTCTGATTGTTCACGATGGTGTTCAGCGATAGGTCCTGTCTCCCTATCCATCAAAGTATGTTCGCATACGCGAATATCGATCCCACGATGATGATTCCGAGACCAAGCGTCTTCAGGGTTATTCAGATCTTGATTTTCTTTTGCGAAAAAATTGTATTTATGATCCGGATTCGTACATATATCACTATTATGCTAGTAATGATTGGCCGGACTATACTCACGATGAAATGAATACACGATAAAACACATTTGAAGCAACAGATTGATTGAGACTGATTGAGACTGATTGAGACTGATTGAGATTGATTGAGATTGATTGAGACTGATGTTATTTAGTGAATTGGTGGAGGTAGCCTATCACCGTCTCCAGATCATCGTCTTTGCATATCACGAAGAGCTCTTGAGCTGTCGCCCCTTTGCTCATGATGCATTTTATGCCGCTGGGCGTAGGATACGATACCTTGAAATGAAGCTCTGATGATCACTTCTGCTGCCTGGATATTCTTCCAGGGATTATTCTAGCTATCAGGCGCTGTTTTTCAATCTCTAAAAGCAGCTTGTGGAACTCCGGCAGGATATGATGGACGGTTTTCGTCTTAGCGAATCTCCTATTCATGCACGTATTTTATCTTGATAAATATTATTATGAAAATCTGAGAATTGATGTGATGCACCGAGTATACGGACAAATCTATCCTTCAGAAGTTTATCTGCGCTTTTTTGGGTTGTACCAGGGAATCTCTATGGACTCAGATGGATACCGAGCTTCCCCATGAGAGTATACAAAAAATCATTGATGCTTACAAGTCCTATATGGAAGAGCATAAGCCTATCGAATATATCTTGGAGCACGTTGAATTCTTCGGCGTCAAGTTCTATGTCAACCAAGCTACCCTCATTCCAAGGCCAGAGACCGAATATATGATCACTGCCGTATCAGAATATATCCGTATGCAAGGCGATCAGTGAGCTAATAATCTGCTGATGGATATCGGTACCTGATGCTGAGTGCTCGGGATTTCCGTATTGCTTCAGAATCCTGGCGTATTCTCAGAGGCCATCCTTACTGACCATTATGCCGATGCGCTCGATGTCGCCAAAAAAAATTACAAGAACCTGATCAAGAAAGACGATGTGAAGATAACCTTCCTCCATTCCGATCTACTCAATTTCCTCTTCGATGGAACCTATGATCTTCCTCAAGGAAATGCCATATTGGTCGCTAATCTTCCCTATATCCCTGACAAGGTTTTCGATGAGAATGTCTCTGACAATGTCAAAAATCGAGAACCTAGACCTGCGTTCGTCTGAGGCGAAGATGGACTCGATTATTACAAGAAAATGTTCGATCAGATACTTATGCTTACCGAAGGATATAAGCTTCATGCTGATGGATTCGTCATGTTTCTCGAGATGATGACTCGACAAGTCGATATCCTCCGTAAGCTCTATGGAGCTCAGTTTATCTTCGAGGAAGTGAAGACCTTCCATTTCAATATCAGGATCATCAAGGCGACTATTAGGTAAGAGACCTGTGAAAGCTTCTTATGATTCTTTCTTTATGTGCTTGATTCTCTCTATCGCTGCCGGCATGTTCCTCATACCTTGGCCGACTGGATAAAATGTGGGATATACTCTATATTTTTTCTGATCTATGATGAGCCGTTCGTGATCATTATTTTTGTATTCCGAAACTTTTATTGGCTTGTCCAGCATGATCGAACTGACCTGGTTGCCGAAGGTGATGATGTGTTTTGGTTCCAGGATGGCTATCTCTTGTTTCGTCAATTCCAGATATTCCTTAAATACCTTATCTTTCAAGGGTCTCGCATCGATTTGCGTACACTTAGCGAGGTTGGTGATATAGACCTTATTGGCTGCTATCTCTTGATATACTTGTTCTGCGAATCTCTCGGTCCGGTCATCCGCCTTCATCTTATGAATCTGGTCGAAGGTTGTCTTGCTGAGCAATCAGCTCGCAAAGAATATCTTCCATGCATTCTTTGTCCCTATCCGTGGAGCGCGGATCCCTTTCCGTCCTTTCACCGCTGATACGTTTTTTCCGGTGGGATTCATGAATACGAAACAGATATCAGGACGCTTGGTGCAGCCTGCTCCGTGTATGGCAAAAAGCGTCTTATCTCCATGCTTGCGCTGGAGTTTTTCTCGGTGCATATATAAGTGATCAAGCTGAAGTGACAAAACGAATAAATGCGAAATAAAATTAGTGTGAATGATACGGGTATATGAGGTTATATGCTCTCTAGTTTTCTTGCGAAATAGTGGTCTTTATTCTCAAAGGTCACGATAATGCGGATCGGTCTCTGCATGATGTCGTCGAGCAGACCTTCGAGATATCTGTGATGATCATTGTTGTTGAAAATGAGCTGCGCCACCTTACTGATGGTGATGAATTCGATGGTGTCGCTCGTGATCCTGTTGATGATCAGTGAATCTTTGAGAGAATTTTTGATAGAGGGTTTATCTATCTTCTCTATGAGCTGCTCGAGGATCTGATCAAATCACCCATTATCTGAGATTGTTTCGTCCTGCGCTTGAGAATCAGCAATGACATCTGGTTGTTCACTCATTATTTCTCTCCTTTTTTGGCTAAATGCTTATGGATCGCTACCTTGTAGATGATCGTAGGGTAGGGATACTGCCTGATGCTGCTGATGATCTCCGTGAATATCTCTGATATCTTTGTCGAGAACTCTATATCCATCAAGAATACTTGGTCGATATACATCAATGCTTGTTTAGCAAAATTGTTGAGATCTATCCCTTGATTGTGAATGTCGTCGACTTTTGAGAAGATGGATTCCGCTTCTCCTTCCTTGATGAGTTGGATGAATTCCTTGATCAATGTTTCAGGCGCTACTCCCAAGAATTTCGTGATGTGCGCTTCGTCGATGTTTCAGAGTACGCTTACTTGGTCGATATATTTGACTGCATCACGGACGCATCCTTCTGAGATCTTCGCTATCAGGCTTATCGCCTCATCGGTCGAGGTCAGATTCTCTTGCTGGACGATCTGTTTGAGGAATTTGCCTATCTCCTGCTTATCCACTTTCTTGAAGTTGAAGACTTGGCAGCGGGAAATGATGGTTTCCGGCACTTTCTGAATCTCCGTGGTCGCCAGGATGAAGCAGACATTATCTCTCGGTTCCTCTATGGTCTTGAGCAGCGCATTGAACGCTCCCTTACTGAGCATGTGTACTTCATCTATCACATAGATCTTTTTCTTGAGGTTGGCTGGCGGATATGCCGCTTTGTCTAAAATTTCTTCCCTGATGTTGTCCACTCCGGTATGTGATGCGGCATCGATCTCGACATAATCGAGCGTCTTGCCTTCGTTGATGGTCTGGCAGTTGAAGCATTTGTTGCATGGATTCCCGTCTTGCGGATCAAGGCAATTTATCGCTTTGGCCAATATCCTGGCAGCGGTCGTCTTACCCGTTCCTCTCGGTCCGAATAAGAGGTAATTGTGATGGATCTGCTTGTGCGTGCTCATCTGGGCCTTGAGGATCTCCGTGATGTGCGCTTGTCCTATGATGGCATCAAAGGTCTG
>CAYSER010000035.1:3905-7516 GCA_964430205.1 uncultured Candidatus Peribacteria bacterium
AGTGTAGTCATTCATCCGGTTTTTTCAATCTCAAAACCGTCCCAATCCTCTTGTCTTTTGTTGAGTAAAATCCTATACTCCCTCTATGAAATCATTTCCGCTTAAACGTTTTTTCTGCTTGGTTTCCGCTTCCCTTCTGGGTGTGGCGACTTTTTCGCTGATCTTGCTTGTGCCGATCCTCTTTCATGCTTCCTATCGTTTCTATCACTATTATGTTCAACGTCCATGAATCCAGATATCCGCCCAATCTTTGGGATATGCTCGTGATATCTATCAGGTTATCCGATGAGCTCATGGATCGCCTCTTTCGCTTTCTTCAGCTGAAGCTGATCATATCCATGACGTCACCTCCCTTTTCCATGCTGTTCAGATGACGGCTATTTTCGCATGAATAGCTTTCCTTCTCTTTTTGCTGATCTTGATCATCACTAAACACCGCCCTCTCATCGTGAAGTGAGTCTTCCGATCGTCCCTTATCGCTCTGATCGTGTTGCTCGCGGTAGGATCGGCTCTTCTTCTCGATTTCTCCTCTCTGTTCAATGGTTTCCATATGCTCTTCTTCCCTCAGGGCAATCGGACTTTCGACTCCTCTTCGTTGCTTATCACGCTTTTCCCTTCTGATTTCTTTATGACGGCAGCCAAAAGTTCATTGTCGGTGAGCATATGTCTCTCTTTTGCCTTGCTTGCGCTATCGCTCCTCCCGCGTTATCGTCACAAGAGAATGGCATAACTATCGTTCACGCTTCTTATCTCCTGTTCCCTGGTCTCCTTTCTCTGAACGATTTTCTCTCTCAAAAAGATTTTCTCTGATTTTCATTTCTTCTTGGACCTGACCTTCTTTGTCCTTCATCATTTTCTTTGGCTTTATTGATGATCGCCTTTTTCCCGTTGATCGTCTTGTGTGCAAACGCTTTCCGGATGATATCGGCGTTTTGCGGTGATACGCTGATGAATGAGAAATCATCCATCATCTTCAGATCGTCGATATCCCTGCTCGCCACTCCTGATTCTTTGGTGATCAATTCCAGGAGCGAGCGAGCCGTATATCATTCCCTTCTTCCCAGCGCTACGAATAATCTTGTCTGCCCTCATGTGTTTCCCTTACTAGGGAATCTGCTTTCGTGAAATCTATTCTCTCTTGTCTGCTCCGTGATGTTGCGATATTTGGTCTGATCGAAGTCGCTCTCGTAATTCATCTTGAGCAGCGCTGCTACCACATCACGAGCATCATTCTGCGCTATGAGCTTGTCTGCTATCTCGCTATACGGCTTATGACTCTCTTTGTTCAATACTCCCTGGATGTTCTCTCTCAGCTTGTCTTTTTTCTTCTCGATCACTCCTGCGATATCAGGGATGACCCCCTTTTTGATATCCACTTTATTCACTTTCTTGAGATAAGACATCTTGCTGTATTCCCTCGGTGTGATGAAGGTGATTGCAGTTCATGTCTTGCCTGCCCTTCATGTTCTTCCTATCCTGTGCGTGTATCTCTCTGCGTTTTGCGGTATCGCGTAATTGATGACATGCGTCACATCGTTGACATCGATCCCTCTGGCTGCGATATCGGTAGCTACCAGGATGTTCACTTTCCTGTCCTTGAAACGCTTGAGGAAATGCTCCCTTTGTTTTTGCGCTAGATCGCCATGCAATCCTTCTGCGCTATATCCTTCATCGTTCAATCTGGATACGAGTTCGTCTACATCCGCTTTGGTGTGACAAAAGATAATCGCATAAAAATCCGTTTCGGTATCCATGATCCTGCGGAGCAGTTCGAACTTGTCCCTTTCCTGCACTTCGAAGTAGGTCTGATCTGTCTGTTCTCCTGTCGTATTCTTTTCCTCTATCGCCACTAATTCGTATTTCCCGATATATTTTTTCGCTATCTGAAGAATCTCTTTGGGCATCGTAGCCGAGAAGAGCAATACCCTTTTTTCGGGATTCGTCTGTTTGAAGATTTTTTCGATGTCGTCTACAAATCCCATATCCAGCATCTCATCCGCTTCATCGAGGATGAAATATTCCAAATGGGTCAGATCCAAGGTTTTGCGGTCGAGATGATCTATGATCCTTCCTGGCGTGCCTACCAGGATATCTATCCCTCTTTTGAGCGCTCTCTGTTGGATCTCGTAGGATTGCTTTCCGTAGATCGCCATCACCTGGAGCCCTTTCTTTCCTTGCAATGAGTGTATCTCGTCAGCGATCTGTGTCGCCAATTCCCTCGTAGGCGCTAAGATCAATGCTTGCACCTTGTTTTTCGGCTGGAGTCTTTCGATCAATGGAATCCCGAAAGCTGCGGTCTTACCTGTCCCGGTCGCCGCTTGACCTATGATATTCATCTCTCCTTTGAGCAAGAGCGGAATCACTTGTTCCTGGATCGGAGATGGCTTCACGAATCATTTCTTTGTCAGTGCGGCCAATGTATTTTCTGAGAGTCAAAAATCTGCGAATGTGGTCATAAATTTGATTGAAGGAGTAAAAAATCATTTTTCAATAAAATCAAAAAAGTGCTCTCGTTATCTCTTGCTTGTCCATCTCTTGTATATTCATGATATTCCGGTGCACTCTCGGTTGTCCTATGTGCACACGGAGGACAGGTAAGAGTGAGAACGCTTTCGTTCATCGCGCTAGTCATATACGCATTCATCCACATACTTGACGTTGACCTCCTTGGGAGGTTCCAGCGTCTTATCCTATGCTTTGAAATAACACGTCTATCCTAATGAAATCCTAGCTCATTACAACGAAGACTTCGGTTTCTTTGATATTGCAAATCCGGACTGATTTACTATTATGAAGTCGACGAAACGATAAAAGCTTCGCAAAAGGCTTGCGATAAGGCTTTTATTATTTTATCGGCCGAAGGCTAGGTATCGATTTATCATTTAAACGGTTTACTTATGGACTTGACATCACATCGTCAACACATGGACAAAACTCTCCAATTCTTAGTATCAGAACTCAAAGCATTGCAGGTCGGAAGGGCATCTGCCGGTCTTGTCGAGAATATCACCGTAGAGGCTTCATACGGCCCTATGAAAGTATCTCAGGTCGCTCACATCACTATCATGGATGCTCAGACGATCAAAATAGAACCTCGGGACAAGAACGAACTCAAACATGTGGAGAAAGCCATCTATGATTCAGGTTCCTGACTCACTCCGCAGAATGAAGGAGGCTATATCATCGTCAGGATCCCTGCATTGACCCAGGACAGAAGAGCCGAAATCGCCAAACAGGTCAAGGCTATGGGCGAAGATGCCAAAGGACGCATCAGGCTCGCAAGGCAAGAAGCCATGAAAGCCAATAAGACTATCTTCGATGCCAAGGAGATCGGTGAGGATGAAAGCAAGAGAAACGAGAAGGATATCGATACATTGGTCAAGACCATGAACGACAAGATCGATGAACTCGTGAAGAATAAATCTGATGAAGTGATGACTATGTAACTCTATAAACTAAGGGACCCGGAACCTGTGACCTGATATCTGAGCCCTTTTCTGTGATGCTACTGTTTTGCACTTCTTTCCATGGATATTTTACACTCTAAACATTTTTCGTTATGTTGTGAATGCTGTTTACAGAGATTTTGTATCGTCCGATATTCAATATCC
>CAYSER010000036.1:0-7454 GCA_964430205.1 uncultured Candidatus Peribacteria bacterium
TCATGGATTTTCTGCAGATGCTTGTCGTCCACGTGCGTATAGATCTGCGTGGTCGTAATGGAGGAGTGACCGAGCAGGGCCTGTACGCCTCTGATGTCCGCTCCTTTCCTGAGCAATGCGGTAGCGAAGCTATGCCTCAGGGTATGGGGCGTAACTTTTTTCTGGATACCTGCGAGTTTGGCGTATTTTCTAACTATCTCTTCGATGCTATTCCTGCTGAGGTGCTGACCGAATCCATTCCTCGAAATACTTATGAACAGGTAGGGTAAGGTATCATGTCTGCGTTCCAGATAGTTTTCCAGTGCGTCGATAGCATTCTTGGTCGCAAAGACGGAGCGGAGTTTGGATCATTTTCAGACAACCGAAAATTGGTTGGAATCCAGCTTGATGTCTTTTTTTTGGAGATGGATAAGTTCCGATACCCTGAGCCCGGTCCCATAGAGGAATTGAAGGATTGCGGAATCCCTGGTCTGTTTGAGCGTATCCTTGGTATATTCCAACGGTGCCGCTAGGATCTTTCCGATCTCATTTTCGTCAAGATAATTCACTTCCCTCGGCGGCGTCTTGGCGAGTTCCAGCTTATCCGGACTGATACAATCGATATCGTTGCCTAGGATGAACTTGAGGAATGCCCTGATCGCCACGATATGATAATTGACGGTCTTGACGTTGAGTCCATTCTTGTGGAGCGCCATCCTATAATCGAGTAACTGCATGCGGTTCACTTTGCTGATTTCGATATCTCAGCAGAATTCCAGAAACCTATTGAGCCGTAAGGTATAGTTCTCAATCGTCTTTGGACTTGCGTTCTTTTCGTATCTGAGATAGTAGATATATTTTTCTAGGAGGGAGCTGATGATAGTTGAAGAGTATACATTTTGGAAAAACTTCTTACTCTGCGGTGAGGCTGCCTGCTGATGTTTGGGTTGTTGTTTCTGGGGAGACCTGCGTCTCTGTGCTCACATTGGTGTTCACATTTTGTGGTGCAGAAGGTGAAACGATCTGTTCTGTCGATGAAGCTGTGGTCGATGTTGTTTGTCTCATCTGATTGAGCAATGTAGTCATTTCCGTTATATATCCATCGAATTGTGCAAAGTATCCACTGAGATTATCTATTTGTTTTCCGTTTGCAATATCTTCGAGGAACTGCGTCGCCTTCTTGGAGATGAAGAGTCCATATTTGATCACGGTATTGTTGTTCATCGCTTTCCCTTGGGCAAGGAAATCCTCCCCTTGTTTTGCGTAGTCTGTCAGCTTGCCGATATAGCTTTCCATAGGCACTTGTGTTTCTGTTCATAAACCTTGAAGCTCTGTGAATACCCCTTCTCCTGTTGCTCATGCACTTTCATGCGCTCCTGTTCAAATCTCTACCATTCAGGTATTTTCTTGTACTGCTGATAGATCTTGCGGAACCTCTGTCCCTGTGGCTATCGTTTCTGTCGGAAGTTGTGTGCCGGTAGTTGTTTCGCTTGCATGCATCTGGCTCTGTCCACTGAAGAGGTCGGCGAATTCTATCGGATACATGGTCTTGAGAATGAAAAAGGTAGCGAATCCGAGTCCTGCGAAGAGCGAGGAGAATAGCAATACTTTGACTCAGACATTCTTCTTTTGTGGTATCGTGACTTGAGGCATCGCTTGTACTGGAATCTCTGTTGTCGTGGTAGGTAGCGTGAATGCTGGAGGCGGTACGGGTGTCGGTGTTGCTGTAGTTGAAAGTTCTCCTTGTTTAGGTGTCTCCTTTGCTTGCGGCGGTGTGACATTGCTTAGCATCGCATCCAGATCGAATGTCTTCGGCGTTTCTGCCGCGGGTGTGGGCTGTGGAGGAGTGATCGCTTCCGGCGCAAGTCATCATGTGCTTCCCTGTTTCTCGATTTCGTTGATGATATCCATATCTTTTTGCAGCTCCATTTCCGCTGTAGTAGTTATCGGTTCTTCTACCATATCGGTTGATGGTTGTTTTGCTACAGGTTCGGCTGGCGTAGCTATTGGTATCTCCGTTTGAATAGGTTGAGATACGGCCTCATTTGCGTTTACTTCTTTTTCAGGGGGGATTTCACTTATTGGAGTTTCCTTGCTTGTCGATGCAACCGTTGGTTCTGTTGGCGTTTCAACGGCTACGGTTTCTATCGATGGTTGTGTTGTTGCCGTCGCTGTCTGTGCCGTAGGAACTTCTGCTACAGGAATATTAGTTTCTTCCTTATTCTTCTGATCCTCGGCTTTGAGTCGGTCGTCATCTTTCGGAGCTTCGGATAAATTGAGGTCCAGATTGAGATCCAAAGGGGCTTTTGAGGGTTCTGTCTTCGGCGTTTCTGGTACTTTTGGCGCTTCTTCAAGATTTATTTGGAAATCCTGGATCGGAGGATTTGTCGGTGTCGTAGTGTCTGCCATACTCACAAAACATTGGATAAAATGTTCAAACGCTCAAACGTTCAAACGACATCATTTCATCGATTAGTCGCTTCATCGTTTAGTCGTTATACTGATTATATGCGGAAACGATTTTTTTGTCGAAAAAACAGTCTATTTTGCTCTTTATCGGATTGACTTTTTTTAAAAAACTATCCTATTTTTGCTTAGCATGATGCGGTATTTAGCTGAGGTGTCTGCCTATGACTGCTCATCGGATGCGTATCTTTGGATACCTGGCTTTTATCGTTTTCGCCAGCTCATTGATCGTTGATCCCGTGGTAGTGATGTCATCCACGATGAGTATCGTCTCATTCCCTTGTATTGGCACCCAATCGATGAGCATGAATGCACTCTCGAGATTCTTCAACCTTTCCTTCCTCTCCAATCCTGTCTGTCTTCTCGTATGTTTCCTTTTTTTGGCGATAGCCATCATCGGAATGTGTAATATCTCGCTTAGCCCCTTTGCGAGGAGCTCTGATTGGTTGTATCACTTGATGAAATGACGTCTGTATCGATGACTCGGAATGTGAGTTATGATACCTGTGGAAACGCTGATTCTCTTCATGAATATCTCATTCGATTGGATAGCTATGGCGAGCCTTTCGACCAAGAAGCCTGAGATATCTTTTTTGTGGAAATATTTCAATCTCAGGATGAGTTTTTTGAGCAATGCGTCATACATGAACGCAATGATGATCCCTTCCAGGAAAAAATTCTTTTCTGATCTACAATTCACGCATAGCTGATACCCTTGGGAAAATCTATGGCACACTGGGCATATTTCCGGATGCGGCTGGAGCATCTTTTTGCATTGCTTACAGAGATAGTTACCTACTGTTCAGCAGTTGATGCATGCTCTTGGGAACAAGAAATCTATGAAGGTCATAAGGTCCATAAAAAATCATCTGCTAAAACGCTGAATTATCCTAGGACTAAAGACTATGCATTGAAGTCTATTGGCTATTCTATAGCGTTGGTTACAGAAAAAAACTGACAAACTCCCCGCAATGATCCATATAAACAAAAGGACCAATCGCTTGGCCCCTTTGTTTGTGCAGTCTTCGGATATTTTTTGTTTTTGTTTTATTTGTTCCTTTTGACCATCTTGTGCTCCATGCAGTACATCATAGCTATAATAACGATGATGGTCCATAAGATATCCCTTGTCGTCCAGAAGATATCAGTCAGATCCGTGATAAAATTCCCTAGATTCAGCCATTGGATTTCCAAGCCCAATGAAAATATCAATATCCCGAGGAATCATAGAATGATAGGTTGTCTAGTTTCGATAAATGTCTTTATGGCAACGTAACATCCGATGATGATGGTCGCTATGTAGATAAGATTGATTGTCATGTTTTTCCCTATTTATACCATAAATGTTCCCTATGGATTAGTAATCGGTATTGGGCAATTCCCCGTCATCGTACCCGTGAGGTTTGTTCCGCTCAGCGTGCATCAGGATAATCACTCTGCAATGATGCTGACCTCTTTCTCGGCCTGTTGGAGTTCTCGTTCCGCATCGTAATAATCGCCTCATAACGTTCATCCTCCCATATAGGTAACACCGAAAAAGATGGCAACGATCCCTATTAGCTTGAAGACCGCCATTCAGGAGAGGATACCTGCGCCAAGGATATACTTATGCTGATGCTTGCGTACGTGATGTATGATACGATGATGAAGTGGCATGGCTTTGCTGTTTAACTACATAAAAAGCGATTATTTTATTTGTATCTTATTGAATGCATTGACTAACCCGCTGAATGTCTCTTCATCTGCTGCTTTGGTGTATCCCATGCTCTTCAATAGCTGCTCTCATGATATCAAGAAGTCGACGAACTGTTTTGCAGCTTGGTATTTCTCTTTTAAGCTCTTTGCATAATGGTATTGATAATCCAATTCCGGAAATTTAGCGTCCATTTCTGCTGTCCTTGGATTGTGAAGCTGGCTGACCTCATTGAATTTCTGGTGGATGAAGTTGTCTATAGATATCATCGTGTCGAGCGATTGGTATATTTTGATTTTTTCATTATTTACGTTCATTTTCTCGATATTCATATACATCACCAATCCTATCAACAGAAGGATGAGGGTAGACAATACCCGGATGACCGTTCTCGCTCATAAGATACATCTTCTTTTCTGTGATTTCATCTCCATCGTTTTAGCTTGGATCTTTGCTTGCTGTCCTTTTGGCATAGTTGAGGGTTATTTATATAAAAACTCATTTATCTGATCTGATAGAATTCATAGATCATCCCTTGATACCATCTTTCATCATCAGGCGACATATATCCGAGATTCTTGATGAAATCATATCACGTATTCGTCAAGAAATCGACAAAATTCTTGGCGGCTATATATTTTTCGTGCATATTCTTAGCTTCATGATAGGCAGTGTCATATTTTGTGAATCCTTGGTCGATGCTTGCGGTCATTGGATCGCTCTTCACTCTCCCTGTATCATATCTCTCGTGAAGGAAATCGTCGAGAAAAGAGAACGTAGAGATTTGCTTATATATCTGTGTCTCTTGATCCGAAGCCTGCGATTTTTCCACTACCATATTGATTCCCAAAAGTGTTCATGCAACCAGGATGGCTCCTACCATCATGATCCCGAACGCCATCCCTCATCAGAAGAGATACTTCTTATGATGCCTATTGACGTGAGAGACGATCAGTTCCTTGTGCTTTCCGAGATAGTGCGTTATATATCTGTGGATTGCCATAGTATTGGGGATGGAAATAAAACACCTTATCTTATCTGATAAAACTCATAGACTAGTTCATTGAAATACTGGATGTCTTCTGGTTTTACGTATCAAAGCTTCTTCAATGCTTCCATGCTTTCTTGTACGACCTCGATAATATCCTGGGCAGCACGATATCTCTCTGTCATATTTTTTGCATGGTGATATCTGAAATCCGCTTCCACATATCTTGTGTTTAGCTCCTTTTTCACGAGATCGGGATTCTTGATGATCTCATCGTGTTTCTGATGCATGAAGTCATCTAGGA
This sequence comes from uncultured Candidatus Peribacteria bacterium, assembly GCA_964430205.1. Taxonomy (GTDB): domain Bacteria; phylum Patescibacteriota; class Gracilibacteria; order Absconditabacterales; family Absconditicoccaceae; genus CAJBLF01. The sequence goes on from CAYSER010000036.1 coordinate 5,431, forward strand.
CATTGAAAACTGCTATTTGCTTGTATATGTGCAGCGATTCATCCGATGCTTGCGATCTTCCTATCATCATATTTATGCCTACGAATACGCCTATGATAGCAAGCAATTTCAGCATCCCTATCCCGAACGCCATTCATGTTCAGAAAATATATTTCTTGTGATTCTTCTTCACATGAGCGATGATGCGTTCTTTCTGTTTGTTGAGATGCTGTGAGATCTTTTGGTGTAATGGCATGGGTTATCATAAGAAATAAAACGTCTTATATCCTAATCCAACAATGGTTCCAATAATGCTTCAGTTTCGTGATATTCCTTGTCTCTTGAGATATCTTCTGGCGTAGTCAATGCTCCAACCTTGTGAATATATTTGTCCATTGCCCTGAAGAGATTGTTCATTTTCTCTACCATCTTAAATTTTTCGTTGATATCATCCGTAGCGTGATATTGATTGTCTATCTCCTCGAATTGCTGTATTCAGGATCCGTATATGGTCCATCTCTTTCGGAGATCCAACATTCCTTCATGAGCCAGATCATCTATATTTGCAAATATCTGTAATGTCTGATATTTGCTGAGCTCATTGTTCCTTTCATTCTCTCTGACTATGAGCATGCTTACTTCTATTACTATGATGATGATGGCGACGATTTGCGAGATTAAGTATCTCCTGGAAAAATCTCTCCGTGAGAATCATCTCTTCGGTGCTGGTGCGAGTATCTTTTTTTTCTTCCTCTGTACTGTCGCCTTCTTGATGGTCATGATCAATAGTACTATATAAAGAGTATTCCTGTTACATAGATTCCAATTTATCGACTGCTGCATGGAGTCTGCCTAGTTTTTCCAGAAAGCCCATGTCCATTTTCCCTAGCTGCTGTAGTAGTATGCCTTGATCTAGGATCATCTGTTCCAATTCCTCTGCTGCATCTATCTTTTCATCTTTGTAGATCGCTTTATGGTACTTGTTGTCTATGAGCTCGAATTTTCTTTCTCGCAATGGATTGTATCTGCTTCCTAATAATTGCTTGATGTGTGTCTTGGTTTGATGGGCTATGTCATCCACCTCTATCATCATACTCAATACTTTTGATTCTTGGATATTTATCTGTGCAGTCTTTGAGACGGGGAAGATCGGTGCTATGTGGAAGATGAGGAGTATGCCGACCATGTTTCGAAGTATAATGTTGATTATCCTACTGTTCCTATGTAGTAGTCTGCTTATGCTGATTCTATATTGTCTTCGTGTCATAAAGAGGTGTATTTTCCCCATCGCTTGCTGATATGGAAATAAATAATAGTATTGTGCGCTTTATTGGGCTATGATTGTTCAGGAGATCGTCTTGTTTGCTCCTGTCGATGATTCGCTTTCTATCTGCTGTATCATCTGCAAGAACTGCTGGTCCAATTGATCGAATCTTTGATCTTCTTCTGGATTGGAGTATGCTGTCGCTGCGAATATTTTGTTCTGTTCGTTGAGGAATTCTTCCAGTCTCAATGCCCGTTTGAGCTTGTCGTCTGTATCTACGGATCGGTGATACGCATTGTCCAGGACATGGAACATCGTATCATATCTATGGAAGAGCGTTTCTCCGCTCAGGGTATATATTTTCCCGCTCTGATGGAAGAAATTGTCTTTTTCGTGAGCTATTGCATCCATTTGATTGAAGAGGATGATGGCATTCACTTTTGGCGTAAGCGATTCGTAGGCTGCTTTCGTCTGTTGCGTTGTCGCACTTGTCCCGAAAAACATCCATGCGATGAACGCTATCACGAATCCCGAGAGCGCTCCGATTCAGAAAAGATATTTCCTATAATGCATGCTTACATGCTCTGCTACTTTCTGCTTATGATCCATTGCTGGATGTTCTTCCATGAGGTTTGCTCCTCCGAAGACCGGATGGAAATTTACTCATGTGTTCGGATCTACCATTGTATTATCCATTTTTTGGTGTTAGCATATAAAATTTTATTACGACCAATTCTATACGGAAATAGAGGAGAACAAAACTGAATAATCAGAGAACTGC
>CAYSER010000037.1:0-7199 GCA_964430205.1 uncultured Candidatus Peribacteria bacterium
TCTTTTTTTTCTCCCGTTGTGTCGTCGCTATGATCCTGATGTTCTCTCCTATCTGCGGGGCAGCAAGACCCACTCCTTTGTTTTCATACATCATCACGAGCAGCTTATGCGAAAACAGTACGAGGTCCTGATCAATCTCTTTCACTTCTTCGGAAATACTCCTTAAGATAGGGTTGTTTATGCCTGTCTGTACTTTTCTGATGGGATGGCTCATGACGACTATGCTCAATTGCTAAAATATTGAACTGTTTTGCATAAGGCATGGATAATGAATCTGTCGTTGAATGCAATATTAAGCGATTTATGGATATCTTTCCCTCTTTTTTTTCCGTATATGTCCTTTTCTCTCTATTTGTCATATTCCACTATCGTCAAAAAACCTCTTGATTTATTTTTTTATATCGCTATACGTTCCATCACAGCAAAATCAACGAAGATGGAAAGATTCTGTTTATTCATTCTTGTCCTTCTTGCTCTGGGTGTCTACGTTTACGTGGATCCACTCATCTCGAGGACCGTGTTGAGTTCTTCCTCTCCGGGTGATGTTGGTATGCGTGTTACTGCGACGCAAGTTCAGGTAAGCCATATACTATCACTTGGAAATGCCTAATGGCTGCCCTCCGATGTGTCGGACTGGTAGCCTAAAAAACTTTGCTGGTGCAAAAAGACACATAGCGAGATTCTTTCTCTCCGAATCGGATCGGATCGAATTTCGTGCACCTCTTCCTCTCGCCTTCGGGCGATGTAGCCAGCTGACCGAATATGTCATCTGGATCAATGTTCTTTTTGCTTCTTCTCTTTTCCTCCGCCATATTCGGTGGGGGTTTTTTTATCCAGAAACCATCAAAAATCCGACCCGTCTTTATCGCTTGAAAATCATCGGCAAATAATTACTGTTTACTTTTGCAAGTGTTCAATCACCTAAAAATAATACCCCTTGTTGCAATCGTGGAGAGATGGCAGAGTGGTTGAATGCAGCTGCCTTGAAAGCAGCCGATCGGGCAACCGGTCCGTGGGTTCAAATCCCACTCTCTCCGCCATTTATCATTCTTATGTGCATGATAAAATTTAACCGTGTAAACTACTTCAAGTTTGTTTTATCGTTATGTTTTATTGCTTTCTTCATCTTTATCATTGTAAATGCAAATTTACAGGATATGGATCAAGAACCATTGCCTATCAATGAAAGCTTCATCCAGGGTGATGACGGTCTCGCTTATGAGATAGACTTGGACAATATCGATGTGAATATGGACACCAATAACAATGGTGTCATCCAGTATACTGTTCAGGACTGAGATACTCTCCTCAAAATCGCTGGCGTTTTCTGAACGACTGTCTCTAGCATCAAGCAGGAGAATAATCTCAAAGAGGACGCAGTCGCTCCATGACAGGTATTGAAAGTATCCAATCAGGTCGATGGTATCGTCTATACTGTCAAGGACAAAATCAATGTCGTGGTGTTTGCTAACAAATATAATCTCAATCTCCAGGATCTCATGACCCTGAACTATGTCCAGGATGAAACTGAGATTTTTTCTCCAGAACAGGAAGTGTTCATCAATATCACCAAAGATAAGGCATATGAGCTTTGATTGCTCGAAAGACCAAAGCCTGAGATCATCCCTAAATCCACTATAACCTATAGACCTACCATCAATAAGTCTGGTACCAAGCCACAAAAAACCACTACTAAGATATCTACTTCCAAGACCTCTGTCGCAGATGATGATACCGATACGCCTGATAGCAGGTCAACTATCATCTCCAAACGGACCTATACCAAGAAGATCAAGAATGGTTTCTATGCGTGATATTGTACACGGTACGCTGCTATCATCAGTCCGAATATCTTCCCTTATGTCGATGAGACTACACAAGCGAGACCATTCGATGGTAATGCCAATCAACGATGTTCTAATGCTAAAGCAGCATGATATAGAGTGGGCCACAAACCTGCCGTCGGATCTTTGGTCGTCTATAGCAGATTGAGATCCAGTGCTGGTCATGTGGGTAAAGTCATCAATTACTATCCTGAGGACGGCAAGATGATCATCAGGGATATGAACTATCTCGGCAAATTCGTCGTCACTGAACGCCGGGAAACCACAGACAATAGCAAGATCAGTTGTTATGTCTATGGGAAGTAGTCTTTAGCTTGAAGATTAGACTCTTCCAGAGTTTATGTGTTGAAAAAGTCAGATATATTTCTATAAAGGGTTCTACGATTTCGTTATCGTAGATCTCTTTTTTATCCTTAGCATAGCTCTATGAATTATTTCCAACAGAAAAGGCTTTATTCTCCAAATTTTGGACCCATACCCCATAATCATGGCTTCTCCCATAATTCAATACATCCTAATGATAGGAAGAAGAAGGTCCTTTTCCGAGCCCTTGCCGCGTTCATTTTTTTCGTCGTGGTATTCGGCATCCGATTTACGAGAAATATCCTGATCGGACTCCCTGATGTAACCAAGATTAACGATATGGTCTTCAAAGAAGCGACGCTCATCGAAGATAGGAATGGTGAAGTCCTTTATAGGCTGTTCGATGAAAATAGGGAATATGTCCCCTATTCTTGAATCTCTCAGAACATGATCAATGCAATCGTAGCGCTCGAAGATCAACGTTATCGGGAACATAATGGGTTGGATGCTATGGGAATGTTCAGGGCAGCTATCAGCGCTGTGCTCAACCCTGGTGCAAGAGTGCAGTGAGCCTCTACTATCCCTCAACAGCTGGTCAGGAATCTCCTGTTGACCAAAGATAGGAAGATCACGAGAAAAATAAAAGAGATTCTCCTTACCAGCAAACTCAGCGGAGTGCTTGAAAAATCTATCCGCAAAGAGAAAAACAACCTCTCTTCATCCGAACTCCGTAAGGAGATGAAAGATAGGACACTCGAGCTCTATCTCAACTACATCTCATTCGGAAATAATGCTTATGGTATAGAAGCAGCATCCAAGACCTATTTCGATAAATCTGCGAAGGATCTGACTGTCCTGGAATCTTCAATCCTTGCTTCCATCCCTAAATGACCTTCTCTGTACAATCCTTATAAGAATAGGGATCTGGTCGTAGGATCATTCACGATAAAAGATAGCTACGGTAACCCGGTACTTTTCTCCTGAGATGTCATGATCGCAGTTTCGCAAAAATTCTCTCAGATCCTCAATAATGCAGATCTTTCCAACAAAAAAAACAACAATGCTGTCGTCAAATTCCTCAATGGGATATGATCTTTTGCTATCACGGTATCAGGAACGACGCTTGATGTGAAATATACCAACTGAAGGAAAGATGTAGCATTGGACAGGATGTTCGAAGACGGATATATCACTGATCAAGAACTCAAGGAAGCTATTGTACAAGGCGTCACTTATGAATTCCGCAAAAATACGTTTCCGATCAAGGCTCCTCATTTTGTCCAATGGGTCATAGAAGAACTCGAGAAGACCTATGGGACCTGAACATTGAACAAATGATGATTCATCATCAAGACAACGCTCGATATGAAGATTCAACAGGTAGCCGAAGAGGCGATACTCGCTAATAATCCTGTCCTCCAGGATAATGGAGCAAATAATAGTTCCATGATCTACTTGGACAGCAAGAATGGCGATGTGCTTGCTTACGTAGGATCCATCGATTATTTCAACACTTCGATCCAGTGACAGAACGATATGGTCAGAAGGCCTAGGCAGACGTGATCCTCTATCAAGCCATTCATCTATGCGTTGGCTCTGGAGAAACTGCCATTGACTATCGATACCCCTATCTTCGATATCCCTTTCAAGATATGAGCAGATCAGCCGAATGATGCTGATGACAGATTCGAGGGTATGCTTCCGCTCAAGAAAGCGCTCGGACATAGTAGGAATATCCCTGCTGCAAAAGTCATCACGGCGCTTGGCGGCGAAGTGGTAGCTAAGCCATTCCTCAAATCACTCGGACTCAGTTGAATCTCCGATAATGTCGAATATGGATACCCATTGGCATTGTGAGCTGCGGAAGTCACTATGTTGGAATTCGCCAATGCCTATACCCATCTCACGACTCCCACTCCTGCCGTTATCAATCCGATCCTAGAGATCAGATCAAGAGATGGTTCTCTCATCTACCAGAAAACGTGACAGCAGCTTCAACAGGAAGTCATCAAACCAGGGATCATCTCATTGCTCCGGAAAATACTTTCCGATCCTGCCAATAGGATACCTGGTCGGGAGACAAAATTCAATGTCCCTGGACTCAGATATGCACTCAAGACATGAACATCCAATGCAAAAACCGATAGAGGGAATCGTGCGAGAGATTGATGGCTGGCTGCTTATACGCCTAGCAAGGTCATGCTTTTCCGAGCAGGGAATGCTGATGGCACCCCTATGAATAGAAATGCGTTCGGATGAACCATCCATGCTGCACCGGTCAAGAAGATATTCACTCGACTCCTGAAAAACAATTATATCACCAACGAGAATATCGATGATGTTGATCTCACTAGAGTCACCATCTCAAAGATTTCCGGCAAGGCCGCAGGACCCAATACGCCTTCAGATCTCACGGTCAGCACCGTCAAATTCAAGAACTCACCAGGATTGGCTGAGGATGGAGGCGCTACCCCTATCACCTTCGATGGCATGTGCAATGGTCTGATAAGCCCATTCACCCCTGCTAGCGATGTGAAGAATGGGTATCTCATCACGCCTACGACTTTCATGCCTAATGGTATGGATCTAGAAGAGATCACTAAGCGATGGAATGAGTCGACCGCATTTCATTCTGGTTGAGAATCTTCTCTTCCTCTCAGTTGAAAGGTTACCTATACCTTCAACAATATCTTTGCTCAGATGCCTGTCCAGATGTGTCCAGGCAGGGATGAAAAACTGGATGCTACTATCCAAGTAAATGTCTCTTCACCTGGAGTTAATTCTACGATATGATCTTCCTTCTCCGTCTCCTATTCTGTCACGGGGCCGAAGAATATCAGAAAAATATTGGTTCTTCTCAACAAGCAGCAGGTGTGAACCTTCGAATATCCTCAAGGCAACACTAAGACAGTGTCTGATACTAAGCAGATTACCGTCACCTGACCAGGATTCAAGAATGGCTCATATACGCTCGATGTCATCGCTTTCGATTTTGCCGGATTCTCCAATAAGGCAAGCGTTCACGTTCAACTCAAGCTAGGCGCTACTACAGAACAACCGACCGCTCCAAGCGCTCCGGCTGTCGATACCGCTGCTCCTACGATCAAGACTTCAGGTATCAAAGTATCTAAAAATGCTGATGGCACCTATTCGGTGATCATTCCGTTGCAAGATATGACTGCGGTCGTTTCAGGAAAGGTGACCAGGAATGGTGTACAGCTCTACGAATTCAAAAACGGCATAGCTACAGCCGATTTCCAGATAGATGCCTTGGGTCCTGTCTTAGTCACTGCAGAAGATCCAGCCAAGAATAAGCTCAGTCAGACCATAGATCTCACTACCTATCTGAAGTAACCTAATGCATGATATCGGAAAAGAGGGCACGAGTCCCTCTTTTTTCATTTGAAAATATCGTTGCATTATCTATAGTATCTATGTTCGTATTTCGAACGTCCCCCATTGACCTAGAGAATGTTGGCTTGGAATCAGCCATTCATCTAATGAGTGCGTAACGGCTCACTTTAGCAGGGGGATTTTTTTGTATGTCTTATTGGAGAATGTTCGAACGATAGTTTCCATTGAGAATAACGAGCGGAGTAGCTGATACGACGCTTCCTGTGCCGCATATCGTACCGTCTGATCATTGGCCTCCGAGTCTACAATTCCATGTAAAGATATTCTGGAGGTTGATATACGTATCATACATATCTCCACTGAAGAGATTCTCTACTTGCAGGATCTTTCCGGCTGTCGGTTCAAGCGGTGAATTGAGGAAGGTAATCTTTCCTTGGATATGTAGCTTGTGATTGAATGCTATAGCACTCTGTGGCGGCATTATCAATCCATTGATGATGAAGTTGCCTTTCATGTATAGGCCTTGGCTTGCCGACTCTGCAGTAGTAGGATATCATTGTCCATCGAAATCCTGATTGGTGAATCCATCATCTGGAAGATAGAGCAATCCTTTGTCGATGAAGATATCGAGCGATGGAAATTCTTTTGTCATCCCTCATTGCAATATCACGTTTCCACTTTTTACGAATATCGTCTTGTTTTCATAGGTGGCCCCTTGGGATAGATTGATGGTGAGGTCGTGATTATCTATACAGACGATCTTGTCCGAATTATCTAAAACTGTCCCGTTGAATGGTGTTCTTCCTTGGCAGAGCTGCTGAGCCTTCTGTCTCGCTGTATTGATGAATTGAGATGAATTGATGTCGCTTGCATTGTAGATGACCGTCTTGTTCCGGAAGTTCCCGAGCAGCGATAGCCTTTCAGTTTCCGCTATGGTCTTGGATAATCATACGCTTCCTTGCACCACCATATTCCACATCGTCTGCATCGCACTGCTGCCTGTCGCCAATGTGAATGTCCGTTCTTGTGGGTGACTAGATATAATCGTATTTCCAGAATATTCGAATCCGCTGTTTATCGTGCCGCCTCCGCTAAGGAACGTTATCAGATTGTCGTGTCCGCTTAGCACGCCTCCTACGAATCCTATACGACCGATGCTATCATAGATATATCCCAAAGGTACCTTATTGTCGAAGTATTGTAAGCTATTTGCGAGCCCTGATATCATCTTATTATTTTGGAAATCGAGCCTTGTCCCTGCTACAAGATGAGAGGTCATGCCTCATCGGTTATAGGTGATCGCTCAGAAGATGCTGTATGCGCTGTTTCCTGTACCACAGGTCGTATAGAGTCATCAGCTTATCGATAAGCCACTATACGAATTATTCTGCATTATCAGTAGATTTAACGTGTCTTCATCCAATGGCCACAATCTTTTGCCTCTCTGTGAATTGAAATACAGTCCTCTTACTTGCTTGGTGCATGTTTTCATATTGTTTCCATACTGTATCTTTATAGGATCTATGGATTTTGCCGTCAACCGCAAAAAGCTTCCTACAAAATTATTTCCTGGTCCTGCAAATTGGATGACGGAAAACTTTTCACCGAATGATTGGATGCCGATATCAGTGAATCTCAGTATAATGCTTGCATTTGTTATTGCATACAACGCTCAGAGTACGATGACTCGCATCAAGA
>CAYSER010000038.1:0-2441 GCA_964430205.1 uncultured Candidatus Peribacteria bacterium
TCAATAGCGTCGGCGCTGATATCCATCTCAATGTCGATCATAGCATCATTGTCAAACCATCCAAGATCCACGTGACTCAGAAGGAATTCACCATTATTTCGGACTATATCGAAGCAGGCACCTATTTCGCTATCTGAGCGGGCGCTGATAACAGCGAGATCACCATCACATGATGCGATGTCGACGATCTGTCCGCTATCTATAGCGTTGCGGCCAAGATATGAATAGACTTCAAGATCCTCGATAAATACACCATCAGGGTCAGTTCCAAGAATAAGAAAAACTATCAGGCCGTAAAATTCGAGACGAGAATCTATCCAGGATTCCCTACTGATCTCCAATCCATCTTCTGAACGCTGTTGACTCAAGCTACTGGAGTATCCAAGATCTTCGAGACGCTCTATGAAGGAAGATTCAATTATCTCAGCGAACTCGAGAATCTCTGAGCCAAGATAGAGATCCTCAATCCTCATGAGGCTATCGTCATCTGACCGACAGCGCTCAAATGAGGCTACGTCTCTTCCACTGATCTCAGATGCTGAGGTGCCATGGTGCTTGCCTGAATCATGGCCCAGGGTACGACGAATATCATGAATGAGGATATCATAGCGAGAGGATATGACGATATCGTAACGAAATTACAGAAGATCGGCGTAAAAATACAAGCGGTGTAAAAAGACTGAAACATTGAAATATTGAAACGTTGAAATATTGAAACGTTGAAATATTGATTTTTTCATTCTCCGTTTTTAAAAAAATTTTTTCTCTTGATTATAAAAGTAATACTTGTAATATAAGTATTACTTTTTTTATATCTTTTCTGCAATGATATGGGAGATCCAATGGTTGATCATCATATTTATGGAAGCGTTACCGTAAATACCAAATGACAAATCATCATTCCAAAGGAAGCAAGAGATGCTTTGTGAATCAAGGCTGGAGATAAATTGCTCGTAACCAGCAAATGAACCATTGCTCTCTGACTTATCAAAGCGAGCAACGTCAAAGAATTCATTGAGAAAATCCAGAGTAATATCGATTAATTTTTACTTTTCCCACTACTGTAGAGCTATGAATAAAATCAAGCGAATCGTCATTTTCACGTTGTTTATGGATATCCTATGATTGACGGTCGTCATCCCTGCCTATCCGGATCTTGTGACCTATTTCCAAACGGATTATTTCATGATCTCCCTTGGAGTTACGCTGTTTGCGTTGTTCGGACTTTTTTCCAGTCCTATCCTGTGAATGATCTCCGATAAGTATTGAAGAAGACCGGTGCTGTTGATCTCCGTCCTGTCCACCTTTTTGAGTTATGTGATCATCGCTGTGTCATGAAATGTTTATATCTATCTGTTGGCGAGAGTTATTGCTGGTATGGCTTCATGAAATATTTGAGCTGTCCAGTCTATTCTCAGCGATATCTCTGTAGATCACAAAGAGCGTGCCGCTAATTTCTGATTGTTCGGTGCGGTGTTTGGGATAGGATTCATTATCGGTCCGGCGATCGGAGGTCGGTTGCTTGGTTATGGCGTCAAAATACCGTTTGTCGTCAGCGGGATATTAGCATTGGCGAATCTGGCATTCATCTTCCGATGAGTCCCTGAGACAAATAAGATTCTCGATAAAGCGAAGAAAATACGTATCGGAGTCATCCGTGTGTTCAAGGATATGTTTGTCTCCAATGAAAAGAAATACTATTTCGTTTTCTTGCTCGTCAATCTCGGTATCATGATTTACCAGATGACCTTTACCTTATATCTTTCCCAACGCTTTGGTATCTGATGAGAACAGAGCGGATATATCATGGCTTTATTCTGACTTATCATGGCCATCAACCAATGAGTCTTATTGAAACCGTTTTGGCTCAAAAGATTCACCAACAAAAAGTTGGTCAACATCAGTATCTTTTGAATGATTATTTGCTACCTTTGAGCGTTCCTTTTCCAGTGAGAGATTCCTGTGATCACGTTTGTCGCTTTGAGTAGCGTGTTCGGATGAATTTTCCGTCCGGTCTTCCAGAATATGATGCTGGGAAATAGACAAGATGTATGAGTGGTAAACGGGAATGTCTCGGCCTTATCCAATCTGGCAAATATCTTCTGACCTATCATCGGCGGATATCTCATCGACCTTAATATCTCTCCGTTTGGTTTGGTTGCCTTGCTTATCGCGTTGGCCTACCTCTATGCAAAAAAACATCTTCATGGTCACATAGCCTAATGGACTTGAAAAATGACGACAAGAACATACATTGATTGAGAATGAAAAATTGAGAATTGAAAATTGAAAATGTCATATTCTTAATTGTTAATTTTAAATTGTTAATTCAGTAATATGGTATTGCGTCCCGGGTGATTCCCTGAGTACAGTCCGGCAGAGCAGTTGGTGTTCGATGAAGTGAAAAAGATCATCGAAGATACGTATCGTCAATATGGATT
>CAYSER010000038.1:2541-7142 GCA_964430205.1 uncultured Candidatus Peribacteria bacterium
GGCGAGAGATCACAGAGGGGAAGATTCAGGGAGTTCTGGCAATCAGATATCGATGTCATATGGAGTGACGAGTGACGTGCTATGCGTGACGAGACACATGATGCTCCATGAAAAAACCTGTATTATGATGCAGAAATGTTAGTTGTTATAGCGAAAGCGTTGCATGCCATCATCCAAAGATTCCTTGATGACAAGCCATTCAGCTTGCATGTGAACAATAGATATCTCCTCGCATGATTCTTTTCTCAGTTCGATGAGACGGTTGTCCCTCAGCTTTACAGCCTCTTGGATAAATATTATAAGATAGGATCCGATGCGTTCGCCAAAGAGCTTGAAACACTCGTCTCTGCTACTGACGCAAAGAAGATCATCGATTTTGTCCAGACTGATTTTTCCAGGCTTTCGCCAGATCTAGTGGATAATGATACCTATCGTAGAGGATATACGGAGATCAAGGAAGTGCTTGGATATGTGTCAGGATTGAATAGGCAACAGAGGTATTCCATCGTATGGGATCCTTGCATCATCAGATGACTTGATTATTATACGGGCACGGTCTATGAGACGTTTTTTGATGATGATATAGCACTCGGCAGCATTAGTTCGTGAGGAAGATACGAGAATCTGACCTGATATATCAATCCCAAGAAGAGCCAGTATTCAGGAGTGGGTGGCAGTATATGACTCTCCAGGATCGTGTTCCTCATACTCGAAAAGAAACAACCTGAACAGACTACTGATACCGAATATCTTTTTGTCCATTTCAAAGAGACTATCGATGATATCCTTCTGCTTTCCACCTTATTCGTCGAAGAGTGAAAGGTCGTTGAGGTCTATCCGTCCGCTGATAAGCTTGGTAAACAATTCGCTTATGCGGACAAGAAAGGCATTCCTTATGTCGTCATCCTAGGTGAAGGCGAGAAAGCGTTGAAAAGGTATAAGATCAAGCATATGAAGACAGGTGAAGAGAAAGAAATGGAACGATAAAATGATAAATTTATGTGCTTTGGATAGGCAGTTTTATCATAAAAAAACGACCCGGGACATACCTGGGTCTTTCTTGTCTTGGTTAGCATTAACATAAGATGGCTACTGCTGCCGCTATCGGCAGTATGATAGCTCCGCAAACGAACAAGGTGAACCCTAGAGGGTTTCTCTGCGTCGCTTTTTCTCCATAGATCATCATCAAGACCTCGATACCGTATCCTATGATCATAATGGGATGAAATCTTTTCATAATCTTATTGTTTTTTTGGTTGTTTTTATTTAGTGTCCTTTGTCTATGGTTTTAGCATCAAAAATCAATGATATTTCCTGAAATTGCTTGATTTTTCCCTAACTATTGATACATTTCCTATTGAACGATAAAGGCACTTCGTGCGATAAAAGCATAAATTGACAGGTTTTTATCGCGAAGCATTTATCGGTCCGGCTTGCTGGACCCTTTATCATTGTTTTGAAATATGTCTCTACTCCAATTCATCATCTTGCTGGCGGCTCTCGTATTCATTCTCTTCGGGCTCGATCTCTATAAACGCAAGAAGATGAATGTCCTTCACTTCATGGTCTTCTTCGTCGGTGGCGCTTTGGTCGTTCTCTTCGCTTTGAACCAGCATGCCTTGGACCAATTCGGAAAGTATTTTGGCGTAGCTAGGGGTGCTGATCTCTTGGTATATTTTTCGCTTATCCTGCTTTTCTATTTTTATATCGAAGTGCTCAATAAACATACCAAGGATAAATTTCAATTGACCAGATTGATCTCTCAACTGGCTATCAATCAATGATATGCAGAGAATAAAGAACAGATCCTCCATCGGAAGAATGCTGGTGAAAAAGATGATTTCATTTTCAATATCAGGATGTATAACGAAGCTCAGGCGGTCGGAAAGGTGATAGATGAGATCGTGCATGCGTGATTCAGAAAGTTGGTCCTCATCAATGATGGCTCGACTGATGCTACCTTACAAGTCCTTCAGTCCAAAAAAAATCAACATCAAGATTGTCTTATCATCATTCTCGATCATACGATCAATAGGGGATGAGGAGCTGCAAACCAGACTTGATACAACTTCATCAAGAAATACGGTGATGAAATGAAGATCAAACGATTTGTCTGATTCGATTCGGACGGACAGATGGATATCAAGGATATGGATACGTTTATGAAACATATCGCGCATGACGAGAAATTGGGCTTTGATTTTGAACATAAGAAACCCGATCTTTATCTGGGGTCAAGATTTGTAGATGGCGGCAAATGAGAGAATATGCCTCCTATGAGGAGATTTATCCTAGGTATCGCTACTTTGGTGACTAAAATATTCTATGGTGCCAAGGTAACCGATCCTCATAATGGGTATAGAGTCATCTCGCTACCGGCATTGAGAAAGATTATTCTTACCGCTGATGGCATGCATTATGCCAATGAGCTCAACGAACAGATCAAAAGATATCATATGAAATATGTTGAGATCCCTGTCCATATCAGATATACTGATTATAGTCTCACGAAAGGACAAAAGAATTCCAATAGTTTGAAGCTAGCCTCGGAAATGATCTACAAAAAACTGTTCTTCAGATAAAAAATTTTCTGTGACGAGTGACGAGTGCAACGTGACGAGTACCTGCTTTAGTCCTAAAATGTGTCGATGCTTATAAATGACTTTGAAGAAATTTTATCTTGGCAGAAAGCACAGGATCTTGCTTATGAAATTTATCAAAAGCTTTCTTCTATAAAAGATTATGCTTTTAGGGATCAGATTCAAAGAGCAGGTGTTTCTATTTCCAATAATATCGCAGAGTGATTTGAAAGAAAAAATAATAATGAATTCAGCTATTTTCTCTATGTTGCTAAAGGGTCATCTTGAGAATTACGTTCTATGCTTGTTTTGGCTAAGAGGCTTTGATATATTGATATAGAGACGTTTGAAAGAATGTACAATGAAATCAAGGAGATATCAAAACTATTGTGATGATTAATAAAATCCTTAACATAAAACTCATTACTCGTAACTAGGTACTCGTAACTGTTTTATATGATAATATAAAATTATGATCGATTTGAAAAAAGTGCGCGATGATATCGAAGCGTACAAACTCATTTGTCAGCATAAAGGCAAAAAGATAGATGTCGATGGTATCCTTGCAAAGGACGATCAAAGGAAGGAGTCTCAGCAGAAGATCGATGCCATGAAATTCCAACAGAAGGAATTAGCAGCTAAGAAGGATTATGAAGGCGCTAAAGCGTTGAAAAGCGATATCCAGGCTTTAGAAGATCAGTATGTTAAGATCGTCGAAGAGCTCAATAAGGATCTTTTGACGATGCCGAATACCGCATTACATCCCGATGTGCCTATCGGCAAGGATGAGACGGAAAATGTCGTCGTCAAGACGTTTGGCGAACAACCGCATTTCGATTTCGAGCCGAAGGATCATATGACGCTCATGAAACAGCATGATATGGTCGATGTAGAGAGGTGAGTCAAGCTCGCATGAGCTCGCAGCTATTTCCTCAAGGGCGATGGGATGCTCTTGGAGCAGGCTGTGCTTCAGTATACTTTGAAACTTTTGGTGGCAAAAGGATTCATTCCTATGAATGTTCCGAATATCGTAAATCCTGAATGTCTTATAGGAACAGGATATTTTCCTGGGGGTGAAGAGGATGCTTACCGATTGGAGAGAGATAATCAACGATTGATCTGAACGTCTGAGATTCCCGTCACTGCCTATCATATGGATGAAGTCTTGGATGAGAAGGAACTTCCCAAGAAATATTGCTGATATTCTGCGTGTTTCCGTAGGGAGGCATGAACCTACGGCAAGGATACGGCAGGACTCTATAGAGTGCATCAATTCATGAAAGTCGAACAGGTCGTGATATTGCCTGAAGACGAGAAAATGTCCAATGAATATCATCAGCAGATCCTTCAGAACTCAATGGATATCCTCGATGATCTCAAAGTCCCGTATCGTTTACTGCAGCTTTGCAGCGGTGATTTGGCTATAGGGAAATATAATTCCCATGATTTGGAATGCTGGATGCCATCACGTAATGCGTACGGCGAAACTCATTCCGTGACTTCTTTCTTGGATTTCCAGGCTCGCAGATTGAATCTCCGTTATCGTGATGCTGACGGTAAGATTAAGTACTGCTATACCATGAATAATACCGCTATTGCCACTCCAAGAATACTTATCGCTCTCATAGAGAACAATCAGCAACCTGATGGTAGCATCAAAATCCCTGATGTCTTGGTTCCGTATATGGGCAAGGAATTTATCGGGAAATAATTGTCAATTGATCCTTGATCATAGCAAAAAAAGCTCCTATTATGGAGTTTTTTTTGACGACGGAACTAAGAGATTATCGCTTGGTCGTAAAGCTAGAGTGTGATGGAGGCACCTGCCGGACCTGCCTGCCGGTAGGCAAGTTCGCCCCGCTTAAGCGGGGTTGCAGACCCGGATAAAACAAAAAATCCTCAGAGGAGGACTTTTTTTACGACGGAACTAAGAGTTGTCGCTTGGTTGTTGAGCTAGAGTGTGATGGAGGCACCTGCCGGATTCGAACCGGCGAACCAAGGTTTTGCAGACCCGTCTATTGG
>CAYSER010000039.1:0-6872 GCA_964430205.1 uncultured Candidatus Peribacteria bacterium
AACGTTGGGACAATGTCACCGAAGATGAGATCACAGCTATCATGGAAACCAAGGACAATGATTTCATCAATGCATTGTTCGGACGAAATGATTCCGATGATATCGTATGCAATCTGCCGCAGGAGACGGCGATCAAGATCCGTCTTGAGCTGCTCTATCCTGATGCGAGAGAGACGGTTGAGAATAGTTATCAGTTCAATGATGAGCAGGCATTCCGTAACATGATAGCTGAACTCACTCCTGATGAACTGTTGGGATTCCGGGGTGATCCGATATCCAACGATGCAGACTATGATATCATCAAGTTCATCGAAGATGAGATGAACGATGATGATGATCTCCGTAAGTTGGCGTTCACGAAGATCTGCGGATCCAAGAGGATGACCGACGCTATTGCGCGTTGGGAAAATGTCACGGAGGAAGAAGTGAAATCGATCATGGACAGCAAGGACGAACATCATATCGATGCATTGCTCGGCCGCAATGATTCCGAAAGCATCGTCTGCGATTTTCCGCAGGAGATAGCGATCAAGATCCGTCTTGAACTGATCTATCCGAGTGCATCGCAGACCGTCGCAGACAACTATGAATTCAACGATAAACAAGCATTCAAGAACGTGATTGCCGAGCTCTCAGCTGATGAATTGCTGGGAATCAATTCGACGCTCAATGATGCGGGTTACGATATCATCAAGTTCATCGAAGACGAGATGGGTGATGACGAAGCACTCCGTAAGTTGGCATTCGCGAAGATCTGCGGATCCAAGGATATGAGTGACGCTATCGCGCGCTGGGATAATGTCTCGGATGAAGAGACCCCGATCATCATCGGGAGAGGCATCTATACCGAGATAACTGCATTGATGGAACGTGATGATGCGGATTCGTTGATTTCATCGGTTCCCGATGACTACATCATCCGTCAGCATATCCTTGACGGAAGTTCGAATGTCAGCGACGAATTCGCTAACCGTATCGATGACCAGAAGTTCCGGAAAAAGGTCGAGCGCGTGATGAATACGCTTTCCGTGAAGGGTCTCAATGCCCGTGATCGCGAGAGTTCAGTTGATGATCTCGCTGATGAGAAATTGATCAGGGCGAAACTCTGGCTGACCGATTTCAGCGACTGTTCGTTCGACAGTGATGATGTCGCCAACGAATATTCGGAACGGATGAATAACGATGAAGGATTCGCTAGCAAAGTCAGATCGCTTGCTGCGAATATCTGATCTATGACAACCTCTACCACCGAAGCTCTGGGTATCTCCAGGGCTTTTTTTGTTGGTATTGACTTTATAATATAAATATATATAAATATTTTCACAAAAAAACAAAAGCATAGATATGAAAAGACTACTGGTTTTCATGATCATGATCATTGCTATGATTCCCGCATGGGGAGCTACGGATCATCTGTTGGTCTCCGCTGCGGAAGCGACGGACTTCATCCATGCAGCGGGTTGGGTGTTTACGTTCAACTTCTTCTTTGTGGGGATACTATTTTTCCCCTCCATAGGGAAACGGATCATCCATCTTTCCTTCGCTGCATTCCTACCTATAGCAGCATGGGTCGCATACGAGATCATTCGTTGTTACGAGTTGAGCATGGAATCGGAGATAGCTCTTGCAGCATTCTGTTTTCTTCCAGCTGTGGGAGTCTATGGATATTCCGCCTTCTTGATGTCAAAATATCCGCAAACAGGACAGCACGTCAGGAAGAACGTTTACATCAGCGCATGGTCGGTCTCAGCGAGATATGCAATAACCAGCAAACTCCCGTACCTTATCAAACCGTTCGTTTTGCTCTGGGTGTACGCATGGAGTCAGACTCCGCTGGAACGTCGGAAGAAGAAATTCAGGAAATATGGATGGGATGTTGATCATCCTGAACCTGTGCAAGGCTACCTGGTACTCCATCGTCGGAATAATCCTATGCTGACCTGTGCAGTCTCACGGAAATGGAAGCGCATGCCGATCAGCATGACCAGGAATCTAGGGCTCCTCTCCAAGGAAACGCAACACGAGATCGAACTGATGCTTGAATGCTTCAAACTCGATTTCGCTAAGCAATGCGAGAGGGAGCATATACTCCTGGATGAACCGCTCATGGTCGTGGGCAATAGAACGTACACGCCTCGCGATATGCTCTCGAGGATCGAACGCAAAACGCCGTTAGGTATGCGATTCCTAAGGAAGCGTATGCAGGAGACCATAGAAAAATGTCCTCAAGCGAGATTGTTGCACTAATGATAGCCTGGGTATCTCCAGGCTTTTTTCGTAAGATAACACCGTATCGGTGTTTTTGATATTGAAAAACCATAGACAAAGACTATACTTTCTGATAACATTCTTTATCCCGCATACTTCGACATGAAAAGACTCGCATTGATCATCCTCGATGGTTTCGGCATCAACACCAAAAACCCTCAACATAATGGAATCATCCAAGCGGATTCTCCCGTATTCAAGGACCTCTTCACTAAACCATACGCATCCTTGGACGCTAGCGAGAAGTCGGTAGGGTTGCCGATAGGGCAGATGGGTAATTCTGAGGTCGGCCATATGACGATCGGATCAGGAAGGATCATCAAGCAATATCTCGTGGAGATCGATGATATGCTCGATGACGGCAGTTTCGCGAAGCTTCCGGAATTCACTGCAGCGCTTCAGCACTGCAAGAAGAATAATTCGACCTTGCACCTGTTGCAGCTTTTCGGACCAGGAGGCGTGCATGCTATGGATAGCCATCTCAAGAAGATCCTTCCACTCATACCATCGGATATCGCCGTCTCTTTGCATCTGTTCGGTGATGGAAGGGATCTGGCGCCTGATAGCGCCTACGTATTGATGAAGGAGTTCGAGACGTATCTTCAGGCATATCCTGCCGTCCATATCTCATCGCTTGGCGGGAGATACTACGGTATGGACAGGGACAATAATCGGGATAGGATCCAGAAAGCGTATGACGAGATCGTATTCGGCCAACTCCAGACGAGCGACACGCCGAGTGCCTATATCGCCAAGCAATACGAGCAGGGCATAACGGATGAATTCCTGACGCCGGTGAACTTCGTCGGCGGTACGCAGATAGAGAGCGGCGACGCAGTCATCCATCTCAACTTCAGATCGGATAGGGCCAGACAGATGACGCAAGCGATCATGGTCTCCATGGATCCGAAAAAAGCGGAAGAGTACCCGACATGGAACAAAGACCTCATGGTCAAGAAGCTTGATAATGTCTATTTCGCTGCCATGACGAAGTACTACAAGGAATATGACGGTCCTGTCCTCATCAAGGAGCAGGAGGTGAAAAATACATTAGCGGAAGTGATCTCGCATCACGAGCTTCGTCAGCTCCATCTCGCCGAAACGGAGAAATTCGCACACGTCACCAAGTTCTTCAATGGTGACAAGCAGATCGTCTTCGATGGGGAGAAAGATATCCTCGTGCCATCGCACAAGGTCGCGACCTACGATTTGGATCCAGAGATGTCGGCGCAGGAGATCTACGATCAATTCGTGATGAACGCCAAGGACTTCGATTTCGTCGTCGTCAATTTCGCCAACGGCGATATGGTAGGCCATACCGGTAAGATGGCCGCGGTCATCGCAGCGATCAGGAAACTAGACAGTATTATAGGGGATATCATCGGCTTCTGCAAGGAGAACGGTTTCGAGCTTATCCTAACTGCCGATCACGGCAATAGCGATGAGATGGGTACCGCCGATGCGCCGATGACCGCGCATAGCATGAATCCCGTCCCATGCCGATACATCAGCCACGGCGACGTCCAGCAGATCAGCAAGGTATGAGGTCTCGCGGATATCGCACCGACCATCCTCAAGCTCATGAACATTGAAACCCCATCCGAGATGACGTGAAAAGCATTGATATAATGATCAATTTTCAATTCTCAATTCTAAATTCTTGTTTCTAAATTCTTGTTTCTAAATTATCAATCCCCATATTCTCCCTCCGTCTCATAGAAAATGTAGTTTGTCACAAAGTGTCCACTCGTTCGTATACACAGATGAAAGCTTTTAATTTTTTTTCTCTCCGAGGACCATGAAGATGAATACCTTGTGTGTGCAATTCTCAATTGACCCTCATGCCGTGGCTTGATACCGATCGGAGACTTCTTTTACGATGAACACCCAGTAAATAGATGCATGATATCAAGCCACGGAACAGAAAGAATCCGTGGCTTTTTTTAATCGAGACGCAGCAAAAGGTTGAATGGAGTGAAAGCTATTGCGACGTCGAGATTAACACCGGCGATTTGAGAAACGATCAGTTCGAATGGAATGAAGAAATGAGAGATTTCGAAAACAGTCGGTGTTAAAATGATTTTACAAAATTACCCAGATACCATGTCAGAACAACAGAGCATGAAGCAGTGAACCGTAGGAGCGCGTAGAGTGATTGCGTATTTCCGGAAGATGACGATGACTAGGAAATGGCCGTTCATCATCGCATCCGTAGGGATGATCATCGCATCATTGGCGAGCTTGATCCTGCCGATCTATTACACCAAGATCGTGGATATCATCCAAGCTAGCGGAGCGAGCAGAGCAGCTTTGGTGCCTGCATTGTTAGGGGTCTTGGGGATGATGGCGCTTACGGAGTTCTTCTCCATAGGAGGACGGAGGATGGTTGGATTCGGTATGGTGGCATTGGAGCCGAAAGTGATGAGAAGGATATTCGAGCAATGCTTCGCCTACATCCATAGACATTCATTCAGATTCTTTACCAATAACTTCTCCGGTTCGCTCGTCAAGAAGATAAATAAACTTGCCTACTCATACGAAAACGTCGTGGACAATTTCATCTTCAATATCCTCAGGATCATCATCTTCCTGCCATTCATCATCATCGTAGTGGGAAGGAAGGATATTACGATAGGACTGGCATTCGTCGCATTCATCGTGATCTTCGCGATCCTCCAATACCTCTTCTTCAAGCGAAATACCGCATACGAGATTAGGTCGAATCTCCAGGACTCCAAGACGACAGGGGAGCTCGCCGATACGATTACCAACAACTTCAATATCCTCACCTTCGCTTCCGTGCCGAGAGAGAGCAAGAGATTCGGCGGTGTCATCAGGGAACGGGAACGTCTCCGGAGAGTCAAGCGATTGAGGGCTGAATGGATGTTCTTCGGAAGCACCGTCTTGATCTTTATCTTTGAGATCGGATCCATCTATCTGGCCATCAAGGCACGAGGTGCGGGCAAGATCTCGGCAGGCGTCATCATGCTGATCCAGGTCTATATCTTCAAGGTCTTCGAGCAACTCTTCAATATCAGGCAGATCCTCAAGCAGCTCAATAGGGCGATAGGAGAATCGGCTGAGATGCTGGAGATCCTCGATGAGCCACATGAGATCATAGATCATTCCGATACGGAATTGGTGGTCGATGCAGGCAAAGTGGAATTTTCGCACATCAGGTTCGCGTATAATGATAGCAGATACATCTTCGACGGTTTGGATCTAAGGATCAAGCCGGGAGAGAAAGTCGCTATCGTAGGCCAATCCGGATCAGGCAAGACAACGCTCGTCAAATTGCTCTTCAGGTTCTTTGATATCCAATGAGGGAATATCTTAGTCGATGGACAGGATGTTGCACAGGTTACGCAGGATTCATTGAGATCAAGCATCTCTATGGTCCCTCAGGATACGGTACTCTTCCATAGGTCGATCAAGGAGAATATTGCGTACGGCAATCCTGATGCGACCGAAGAGGAGATCATCGCAGCCGCCAAGATGGCGAGATGCCATGAATTCGTTACGAGATTGCAGGACGGATATGATACGTTAGTCTGAGAGAGAGGTATCAAGCTCTCCGGCGGTGAGAGACAGAGAGTCGCTATCGCAAGAGCGATATTGGAGAATAAGAGGATTCTTGTCCTCGATGAGGCGACCTCGTCATTGGATTCCGAATCCGAGCAGCTCATCCAGGAAGCGATGGACGAAGTCATGAAGAACAAGACCTCTATCGTCATCGCGCACAGGCTCTCCACCATCATGAAGATGGATAGGATCATCGTCATGGACAAGGGTATGATCATAGAGAGCGGCAGTCACAAGGAATTGCTCGCTAAGGAAGACGGTATCTATAAGAAGCTCCGAGACATCCAATCAGGAGGATTCTTACCAAGCGAATAATAAAAATACATGGGTGGAAATAGGCAAACGGGGAAAATTTGGTTCCTATTCCCAGGTTCCTATTCCCAGGTCCCAGGCACCAGGTCCAAGCTCCCAATGCTTGATTCCACCCTTCAATCTTTCAATCGTTTTATCGCTAATGATAGCATCATGGAACAACATAAAGAACAAGAAGGGATATATATCTCCACATCCAGATTGGATATAGAGACATTGAGCATGAAGTATCTCCAAGAGATCTTCAAGGAATTTACCAACGAAGTCACCAAGACGTTGAGAGCATCCACGCCAAAGCATATCGACGAGGAAGAGGAGCGAGTCAAGAGATCCATCGAGAAATTCAAGCAAGGCACGGATATCAATTTCTGTGTTGCGGATAAGGAAGGGACTTTCATCGGTTGCTGCGGCATCATGCATCTCGGCACCCATACGCCAGAGATCGGGCTTCGGATGAAACAGTCGGTACGGGGAAAGGGATATGGGAAGGAGATGGTAGGCGCGCTTATCGATCGATTGCAGAAGAACAAGGAGTTTGATCATATCATCTATAGGGCAAAGACAGATAACCTCGCCTCAAGGAAGATAGCTGAACATTTCGGCTGAGCGTTGCAGCGTGATGAACAAGGGAATGAAAAGATCTTCATCGAAGAGAAATTCGACAAATCATCAAGCTTCGAGGTAGTGGAATATAGGATCTACAAAAAATA
>CAYSER010000040.1:0-5310 GCA_964430205.1 uncultured Candidatus Peribacteria bacterium
AGGAGAAAAAATAGCGATAATGCAAAAAAAATTATTTGAGCACCAATTTCATGATCCCCCCAAAAAAAACGCTAGACATACGATCAAGATGATAATTCCGCATCTTACGTATGGAAACAGATACTATTGCAATTCTTAGTCCGCATGATATTCTTTGGTCACCAAATTCATCAAGGAAGGGATATAGAGCAAGGTAATAAAGAAAGATACGATAAGTCATCAGATGAAACCTATCGCCATGGATCAGAACAGCTCATCCTTGAAAGCAAGGATCAAGAGTCATATGATGGTCGTTAGCTTCGTCAAAAAGATCGGAATGAATCTCTCCGCTATGCTCTGCTGGAAACTATCTACGACAGATAGTCATTGCTCCTCATAATAATGCTTAAAGTCCTCGATATGGATCAAAGCCTGATTGACTCAGACGCCCATGACTCAGAATATCCCTATCATAGCAGGGAAAGTCAGATCATATCAGGTCAAGGCAAGCATGACAATAGTTCATCAGAGAGAAAGGAAGACGCTGCCGACGATGACGATGGCATACTTGATATTATTGAATTGGATGATGAGCACCAAAAGCATGAGAATGAGTCAGATCATCATCGCTTTGCTCAGATCCTGTGAACTCTGTGTCTGAGAAGCGATATCTCCACCGCTCGTCTTCTGCAATCATGAAGGCAAAGGATGATGTTTTATGACCGTATCGATCGCTGCGGTGATGTCGCTCAAAGCAGCGCTATTGATCTTGTCTCATTGGATAGAGATATATCTCTTGCCATTCTCTCTAGTGATTGCGTTAATCTCAGGCTGAAGATCTTTTTTGCTGATAATTTGATCGATGGTGACCTTGCCGATCTTTGTCTGATCCACAGGAAGATCCGTGGACAGGAACGCATTCATGGATAAAGTATCGCTGCCAAAATCTGAGAATTCCTTGATGGCTACGCCATTGGATTCGTATCCGGCATTTTTCAGAGCGATCAGCGGCATGACAGATGAGAAACTGGTGATTCATAATGATTTGGCTTTATTCTCATCCAGCACGTATCTTATCTTTCCATTGGTATATTCGATGGAAATGCCGACATTGTATACGCCAGGGATCGCTTTGATCTCAGGCAATATCTCCTGCACATATGCATTGATCTGCTGATAGTCATCACCGACGATATTGAAAGAGACGGGTTTGCCTGAAGACGCTCATGCCTGCATAGTGAAGATAGAGATATCACGAAGGAAAGCATATCTGTCTTTCAATGCAGGCAACAGCTCTTTCTGCATCTTCTCTGCGACCTGAAAGGATTTGATCGCTCTCGTATTCGTGTCGACGAGTCTGATAGTGATCGAACTGACATTATTGCCAGCACCGCCATTACCATATAACGAATATCCTTGCCCCAAATCAATGGAGATATCGTCCGCCACACCGGAGAGTTGGGTCTGGAGGTATCTCAAGGTCGCATGGAGGACCTTTGAAGTATACTGCTGATTGTCCTCGATACTTATTCATGGTGCATATTTAAGATTCATCCATACATTATCGGAATCGATATTGCCCATAAAGGTGAATTTAACTATTCCCAAAGGGATCAAAGATAACGCTCAAAGGAAAAATGCAAGGAAGAGGAATACGATCGCTCTGGATCATATTCTCGATTGATTCATCCTATGATACCGACCTGCAAATCTCTTTCCGCTCCTCTCAAGCAAGGATAATGAAGGAGAAGAGACATATTCACCTCCCGATTTAAAGAAGAACAAAGCTAAAACCGGCAGCATGAACATGGTCACGATAAGGGAAATAGCGAGATTGGAAATAATGGTGACGGGCATAGACCTTATATATTCGCCGATGATACCCGTCAATCAGAAATAGAGCGGAATAAAGATGACGATGGTCGTCAGGGTTCAGAAAAAGATAGGCTTACCGTAGTTTGCAAGAGAATCCTTGATAGCGTCCCGGATATCTCCTCAGAATTTCTGGAGTCAGACGACAATTCATTGGGTAATGACAATCAGGTTGTCTATCATGATTCACAGCACAAGGATCAACGCGAAGGATACGATATTGTTGAAGCTATATCCTATGGATTTAAGGTAGATGAAATTACCGAGATACACGACTAGGAACGAAAGCATGATGAGCCGGGAAGATCTGAATCCCAAAAACAAGAGGATAATACAGAACACCAGCAACGCCGTCTCTCGAAAATTCTCGATAAAGAGATTATACGTATGCTTGATGATCTGTTGCTGAGAAAGTGTCTCCGTATAACGGAGATCGGGAGTAGCAACAGAAAAAGACTTTACCGTACTCTTTATCTGGGAGATGAACGATTCCAGACTATATCATGGAGATTTCTTGATCTGGAATGACAGTGCATTCTCGGTATCTAGGCTATTGATATCAGAAACCACGAATGCCTTCTTATCTAGACGCTTATATCATAAATATACGGAAGCTACATCGCTCAGCTTGATGCTCTTACCAGCGACATTGAGCAAATCGTAGTCTTTGACCTGTTCAAGCAATCAGGTAAGATCACCTGCATAATTGGTGATCTCGAACGAATAAAGCTTGCCATCAACATCTTTCTTATCTACCGGGAATTTGACGAAAGCGCTTTTCAGTTGATTCACTGCCAGAGAGAAATCCATATCCAAGAGGGCGAGTTTCTGAGCATCGAACATCAATTTGATCTCTTTGACAGGTTTGCCAATCACCGAGACATCAGATACTCAGGGAATCGATTTGAGTTGATCCTCCAATGGAGTAAGCTTATCGTACATTACTAATGTCGGCAATGCTCATGCGACAGAGAAGGTATAAACTGGGGTATCATTCACCGATACCTTCTTGAGCATAGGATAATCGACATCGGAAGGTAAGCTAGGATAAACTTGATCTATCGCTGCCTTGAGATCATTGGTTGCATCGACATCGCTCTTGGAGGAAGAGAACTGAACTAAGATGGTTCAAAAATTATAATAACAGGTGGAGGTGATCTTATCGATCAAGGTAACAGATTTTATCTTCTGTTCCAAAGGAACGATCACTTGTTCCTCGATAGAAGAAGGATCTGCGCCGACATAGCTGACGCTGATAAGATAATAAGGGATATCCACGGACGGTGTAGATTCCTTGGGTATCGTGAAAATGCTCGATATGCCGTAAATAGCTACAAATACCGTAAACACCAATATCGCTACTCTATTCTTCTGAAGGAACTTGACCATAATTAACTAATACTTAACTAGTAAACGACTAAATGCCATATTTTCAATTTTCAATTTTCAATCCTCAATTCTCAATTTTCTATTCAGCATTAATTCACTATTTCATCGCCGATATTCAATCAACTCAAGATACGGACATATTGATCATCGATATCTCATAGCTGTACATAGATATCCTGGACTCATGATCCGACCTTCTTCCTTACTACATTACCTTCGATCCTAGGGCTGATATAATGAAGGGGAATCCATATCTGATCCGTATCCGGACTCTGCGATAAGGTGATCAAGACTCTTTGATTTTCCTTGAGAGAGCCATGGATGACAGGTATCTCATAGATATAGTTCTGGGTCACAGGATCCTTATAGGGATACTCATAGACCAATATTCACGTCGAAAGGAATGTCCCTTGATCATCGGAGATACCTACCCTGCTGCCGATATGCAGCTGGGTATACGAAAAGACTTGTAAGCTCAAGTTTCCAGGAGACGTTGGAAGTATCTGGCATAATAACGTATTCGGAGCGACCTTGTTATCTTCTCCCAAAGCTCTCATCTTCACTACCCCATCAATGCCGGCATACAAAATTTCGCCACCCATGGAATTCGAGAGCACGGCGACATTCTGTTGCATCGTGATGATCTGATTCTTGAGTGAAGTAAGCTGAGTGTTTTGGTTCTCTTCAGCAGAATCCAACTGATTGGAGATGGTCTTTTGAGCTAGCTGAAGATTCGCCTCCTGGTTTTCTATCTGAAGCGATGTTGATGCAGCGGTATTCTCGTTATAATTATCCCTATTGGTATCCAATGCCTTGATCTGACTAGCATAGGTATTCTTCACAGAATCATAGGAAGAAGATAGGGTATCGAAGGCAGATTTGCTCGTCATAAAGGTTGATGCAAGCGTCGTATAGGTAGTATACAGCCCATCTATGGAGAGCCCGTACGCGCTAGATTGAGGCAAAACGGAAGAAGGCGTGGTTGCCGTTATGCTCTTTGCAGCCAATGCCATGAAATCCGAAAGATCAAGAAGATATTGAGAAAACTGTGAAGCACTCATAGTATCAGAGACTTTAGCGTTCAACACAGAATATTGCGAAAGTACGGATTGCTTGGATGAAGGATCCTTATCTCACACCGTATAAGCAGTGGCAGTAAAGGCATCATTCACCTTTTTCAGAGCATCCTTGATCATGATGAGATATTGTTTATAGGCATTGGATATGCTCGTCTTCATTTTGTCTAAATCCGTCGATTTAGAGGTCTGGAGCGTGTCATATTGTTGATCCAGAAGATCCTGTTGATAGGAGATCGACGCATCGGTATATCATGCCGTCTTCTGGAGATTGGAAAGCAAAAGAGTATTATTTGCATACTGATTCTGGAGGATATCCTTCTGGAGAACGAACGTATGCTGAGTATATCCATAGATCCTTGTCAGATTATCCAATTGCTCTTTGAGCGCTGAAAGCTGTATCGTGGAATTTTGATAGGTCATATCATCCTGATTTGGACGTATCTTGGCAATGATGGTATTTTTGTAGACCTGTTTACCAGGCTGGCAATTGACATATTCCAGGATTCATCCCCTATTGGTCATGATATTCTTGGTATTATCTGAAATAACAGTCCCATAGAGAGCTTTCTGGAAAGATGGAGAACTTCCTACGACGAATGATGTCGTATATCACTGGAGAGATCAAGTAGCTAAAACAGCAGTATCAGCCTGTTTTCAGCATCACGCAAAAAACAATAACAAAGAGAAAGCAAGTATATAGGGAAGATGTTTCATCAGATAGACATAAAAGATAAAGACATATACTATTGAAGCTCAGTGGACAGATATTGGAGAAATTTCTGGACATCATCGGATTTGATCATCGCAATAGCCATATCTCACTTGGAAACGACCATAAGATCATCGCCCGGCTTGATATCCAAGAGTTCTCTTACGTCTTTGGGTATAACCACCTGTGATTTAGGTCAGACACTGACCTTACCGTGGATTTTTACCTTCACATCAGGAGGGAGCATATTGTTAGTATTCGAGTAATAAAAGTTGGAAAAGT
>CAYSER010000041.1:0-1302 GCA_964430205.1 uncultured Candidatus Peribacteria bacterium
AAAAAAAACTACCTGATAGATAATCAGGTAGCCATCTCTCCAGAGACGGCCATGCCTATTATCTATTAGGCGTACAGAACAGGTAATTATGACTCCTCTACCAGTTGTGTATACCCAATAAATTCAAAAACCGTCTCTGAAATATAGTGCAAGCCGTTCACTTGGGTAAGTTAGTAGTGCTTGCGGACAAATCTTCGGAAAACCAAAGATCTGCAAGTGAAGTAATGATTGAGCCCATGTGGCATAACTCATTTTTGTTTGAAGGGTGATTTTTGTTTACGGCTTGAATGTACGAGTATATGATAGGAAAACAAAGGGAAAATAACAAAATCCTATAGCTATCTGTTAGCACAAGATGCGACAAAAGAATATATTACTATTGTCAAAATATAGGAAACAATACACAATATATCATAAAAAAAGACCTAGACCGTAGTCTAGACCTTTAGTATAGAAGAATACAAGAGATATATTATTCAGTTGCTTCCGTAGGGATGTTCTCGGTAGTAGGAGCAGGAGTTGTTGTAGGTGCCGTACCGAAATCCACCTTAGGCGCTTTATCAGCTCATTCTTCTGCTTGGAACTGTTCTTTCTTCTCGAAACCGAATAAAGAAGCTATGATATTCGCTGGAAACCTGCGAATATAAATATTCAAGGTATTGACCGTGTCATTGAAATTCTTTCTTTCGACGGTTATTCTATTCTCTGTACCTTCAAGCTGAGTCATAAGATCACGGAAAGCTTGGATAGATTGGAGCGTAGGATAGTTCTCTACGACAGCCAAGAGCTTGGATAATGCTGACGATACCTCCCCTTGTGCTTTTTGAAATGCGGCAAGAGATTGTGCATCTTTGATATCGACCGTCATCTTGAGAGCATTGGATCTTGCGTTGACGACACCGATAAGGACACCGCTCTCCTGAGCTGCTGCACCCTTGACGGTCTCCACAAGATTCGGGATAAGATCGAGTCTCCTCTGATAGACATTCTCTACCTGTGATCGAGCCGTGGTCACCGCCTCATCATATCCGACCATAGTGTTATATTTGCCGACCACAAAGATCGCGATCACTACGATGACAGCCAGCACGATAAGCCATGTTTTTTTCATGAAAAGATTGTTTATAGAGTAAAATCATTGATTTTATCGCATACCTCCGAAAGGTAAGTATGAAGATCATTGATAAGCTGAGGTATCTTGCGCTCCTCCACCCTATCATCAATAAGATAGTAAAAAATCTGACTATTACAAGACCAAGCGACATCGAAGAGTGCGACAACCTCCTTGATATCGTTCGGAAG
>CAYSER010000041.1:1402-4915 GCA_964430205.1 uncultured Candidatus Peribacteria bacterium
CCTCACTGTTCAATGTCACCTTGTGTCAATATTATGAATCTTTCATGAGCGAAGAAATGTCTGAGCCCATTTAAGGAAACAAAATCCACCTTATCGACAATGAGAACAGGGATCTTATCTTTCCCTTTTTGGTATAGATAGATAGATTGAATTCAATCTTTCAATACCTTGAGAAGATCGTGCAATCTTTTGATAGTCATGACCACAAATGGAGAATATAAAATGGAGAATAGAAATAGAGAGAATTAATAGGTAGATTTATCGGCCTCAAGATGATCCTCCCCCACCGAAACTTCCGCCTCAAAATCATCCGAAACCACCTCCTCATCGAGAACTGCCTCATCATCAACCGAATCGTATAGGTCATCAACGATTGCCTGGCTTACCATAGAGTCACATCAGCACACCGAACAGCAAAAGGATATATGATATAACAGCAGAAAGGATAAATGTTGATATAAAGTAAAAAATAATGAAGGATAAGACAAGTCATACACCACCGTAGATATACCATCCATGCTTTCTCATTTTCCTTCATATTCACTTGGCCGAAGGAACAGTTATCAGACGACCAAACGCCGACAAAAGGAAAAGGGCGAGCACCAAGAGATAAAATCCATATTTATCATGTATCGTGTTTCATGAAGATTGTTGTGATGTATGAGCATACGTTTGTACTACCGTAGGATCTTGTTTGATATATCATAAGACATCATCAAGCATTTCAATAACTCATTCATAGTAATTCCCCTGCCTGAAATTAGGAGGGAAACGAACATCGCCTATCTGTTTGGTCGCAAGATCAGGGAGCACTCCTTCTAACCCATATCCTACCTGAATGGACCGTTTTTTGTCATCTACAGCGATCAAGAGCATCAGACCATTATCCTGACCCTTCTTGCCGACTCATCGGGTATTGCCGACATCAACAGCGGCAAGATTGATATCATCATCGACCGTCGGCACGACAAGAATAGCTATTTCGATGCTAGTAGCCTGTTCTATCTCTTGTATCTTAACATTCAGCTCGGATTTCTGTGCTTCAGAGAACACACCGACTTTATCAGTTACATATCATTCATAGTTCGGGATGGTGAATCCGTAAACCAGTCAGAATAGAAATAGTACCATAAGGCTTTTAAGCAGACTTTTCACGACCATCATTAAAAAGGTAAATCATCCTTCTTATCTTTCAAGCGTGTAGATATCAGATTGTCAGTCATAGTATCTTCCTTATCTTGTGGACTTCAATGCTTCAGGGTATTAACCAAATCGTAGCATGTTGTTGGATCACCTGCCTGTTTATATATTTCATGAATTTCATCAAGAGCTTCCTGAGGTATTCATCTGGTCGATTTTACCGTATGAGATGCAGGGATGACAATAAAGAACCTTTGAATCTTGGTCTCATCATCCCGATCGTCTCTATGCATGATGAATCAACTTGATAATCAATCCGTAATAGAGAATGATCTGATTCCTTCCTTTTTTCTCTTATTCAGATAGCAGCTTGCCTTTATCTTGACCATATGTCCATCATTGGCAACAACAGTTCACGGGTGATACGGGAACATGCCAGATAATCAGATTTCTACGGTATCTCATGGTTTGAGACTGCACAGATATTCCTCGCACAAGGTATCCTGTAACTTCTGTTGTTCAGAATCCAGGGTTCATGCGCCAAAAAGAAGGACATCGGCCAAATAAAGCTGGAACAGTATAATTTCCTGCTCTTTGGTGATCTTCGTCTCCTGATGGATCTCATCCTGGATACTGATACGATGTTCGGTTATGTTCTTGAACGGATCCATAGATGCATCATACGGATAAAATATGATTCATGATTTTAGTAAGTTCCGTCGGATTTGGATTTGATTTCGCTGAATTTCATGATGGTCTTCTCGAAATAGAGCTCACATTCTCATACTGGACCGTTTCTATTCTTTCTGAGACAGATATCCGTGATGCCTTTTTTATCGGTTTCCGGATCATAATAATCCTCTCTATGAAGCATGATCACCGAATCGGCATCCTGTTCGATAGCACCAGATTCCCTAAGATCTGAAAGCTGAGGCTTCTTATCGGTTCTCTTCTCGACCTCACGGGAAAGCTGGGACAATGCCATGATAGGGATTTCAAGCTCTCTCGCAAGCTCTTTGAGTCACCTGGAGATCTCAGAGATTTCCTGTACTCTATTGCCGGAATATCAAGAATTCGATCAGCTCATCAGCTGCAGATAATCGATGATGACGAGATCAAGGGTGTTCTTCTCTATCTTGAGCCTTCTGATCTTGGATTTTAATTCAGGTATAGTGGTAGATCCTTTATCATCGATGAAGATATTCGTTTCTGCAAGAAGCTCCATGGATTCTCCCATCACGGTAAAGTCTTCGGTATCCAATTGTCACTTTGCTATCTTTCCCATAGGGATACCGGACACCATGGACAGGACTCTATCGGCGATTTGTTCCGAGCTCATTTCCAGAGAGAATAAGGCGACGCTCTTCTTTTGGTCGACAGCCATATTTTTGAGGATATTCAAAGCGAACGCTGTCTTTCCCATACTCGGACGTGCAGCCAATATGACCAATTCGGCAGGCTTGAATCCTCCGAGCATATCATCAATTCCATGATATCACGAGAAGACTTTTTTTTCATGGGCCTTTTCTGGATGATCCACGATTTCCATATACTCCTCTACTCTCTTATTCAGGATCTCTCAAATAGAATGGACTTTCTCAGCTACATTATTCTGGGTAAGATCATAGATCCTTTTCTCGATATCCTGGAGGACAAGTATAGTGTCTTTCTGATCATATACATCGCCGATAATCTTATGGGAAGTCTTAAGGATATTCCTGAGAATGGATTTTTCCTTCACGATCTTTACGTATTCCGCACAAGAGGATGTGCTCAACAAGAAGCTAGAAAGCTCATAGAGATAATCGGTCCCTCACACTGCATCCAGGACAGCATCCTTCGTCAATTGATCGGCCAATGTCACCACATCTATGGTCTTGCGCGATCATCGCAACGCCTTCATGCCTTGATAGATAGAGGTATGCTCCCTATTATAGAAATCCTCAGGGATTAGCCCCAATCCGTCATAATAATACATCAATTCATTATCCATCAGGACTCAACCAAGCACTCACTTCTCTGCGTCGATATTATGCGGAGGCAATTTTATGTCTTCCAAGCTCACCATCGTACTTCAAAACAGAATAAAATACGGTAAATGCCCTTCGGGCGATGAAATGATGAATCGATACCCATTTCATTATGAAGTGGGTATTTTTTTATCAGTGAAGGATATTTAGCCATCCCGAAATGATATGCAAGCGAAATTTTGAGAAAATATAGGTAAGAACCACATTTTTAACAATATTTTAACAGCATTTTGACAGATAGGGAAAGGAATCGATACATCAAATAGAGGATCTTATTCAACGACAAGTTCCTTGAGTTTCTTTTTTGCTTTTTCATTGGAAGGTTCGAATTCCAATACTCTGA
>CAYSER010000042.1:0-4835 GCA_964430205.1 uncultured Candidatus Peribacteria bacterium
ATCCGTCCAATACTCGAGCAAGGAACAAAACACCTGTTTAGTGACGAAACCTTCTGCTCTGAGGAATTGCCAGGCATCGTTATTCAAAGGGATAACGGCATGGGAGGTGAGTCTGAGTGTATTCATCTCTTCGACGCCATCTTCCAGCCTATCGACCAAGAAGACGATATCTGTGATGATCCCTCCGGCATTCCTGATAGCAGGGATCCATAGGTCGCGAGGCGAAGATCCTTCATTGTTGAGATCGGCGATATGCACCACGCGCTTATTCTGGAGATCCGTAGCGCCAATCATCTTGCCGTCTTTGTAAATCATGCAAAGGCCTACGCCAAGTTTTTCAGCCACACAAGCTGCAAAAGGCCAATCACGGGATTCTCCGCCGGAGATCACATCAACCGTCTGGTCAATCTGTTCGAGGGCAGCAATGAGCGAATGTGTTGCAAGTTGAACACCTTTACCGTTTTTGAGGATGTCAGCCGACTGGACATAATATGGTCCGATCCATCCTGAGGTGTACGGAAACCAGGTTTCGGTGAATCTGAACCCACCATTTCTTGCTAGCTCCAAAAGAGCTTCTTCTTGAAAGATTTGTAACATACGATTTTGTTTTTTATTGGTTTGTAATTCTGTTTTATCATACTAAAAATAGTTATTGTAAATGACAAATCAAGAGAATATAAAATAAGATATATTGACTTTTCTATTGATAAAAGTATATACGAAAAAAACAAAATAAAAAAAAGACTCCTTATGATAGACTTTACGCAATTGACTAAAGAGCAGAGAGATGGCGTGTTGTCGCTTGTAGGAGCGATGCAAAAGACAGCCATCAAAGATCTGCAAAATCTCAAACATATCGGAGCGCATATATTGACCTTCGGTAAGGATCCCGCAGGAAGTCATAGGATGGTATTGGATTTTGATGCTCTTGATACGGAAGCATTGAGTATTATAGCGCACACCATCGAGATGCTTCAGAAGTCATTGTTACAACAACTCAATGATGAGAAAGGAGATCCTGATGAGAAGGGCATTGTCATGAGCACTCCCAAAGGAGAGGTGAACCTGAGTACCAATGGAGTGAAAGACGAAGTCAAGAATCTCACACCACTCGGCTTGCATTTCCTTGAACTGCATTTGCACACCATCAATAGTCCATTCAGCTCGGATGCTGAAGGATTGAGCAAGAGTTCGCTGTTTGCGAATGTATCATCACTGTTCAGTCGGATAGGTAGATGATATCGCAAACAAGAAATTATCTCATCTGGTCAGGTATTCTGGCCAGATTTTTTTATCAGAAAAATTCCTGGATCGCTTCTACGAGCGGCTCATATTCCATGATTGTACTCAATCTCTGTTTCATCTCCTTGGATCACGGGATTCATTTCAGATACTGGAAGAGATGTTTCCTGAATTCGACGATGGAACGATGGAATGATGGACCTTGGGATGATGGGTGCTTGATGTTCAGTATGATATTTTCTCTCTCTTCTTGTGTAGGCATGATGAGCGTTCAGGAGAACTTCGCTAGCTGATCCTGGAAATATCGTTCGTACGCTATCATATAGTCCAGATGCTTCAATATCGTTTCTTTCAGCTCATCCTTAGTCGGGATATGCGGTGTGAATATCCGCGGATTCCCTATGGCTGCCTGTCCTATCATCACCCCATCAAGATTGCCTCTGCATCTCTCGATATCGGTATACTGTTTGATCGAACCGTTGCCGATGATCTTGCAGTGTGGATCACAGCGTTTCTTCAGCTCGTAAGCGAAGTCCCAGTCTGCATCTCATGCATATCACTGTTTCACAGTCCTGCCATGGATGCTGATCATATCTACATATCTGCTTGCTTCTCTGAGGAACTGCATCTGTGTCTCTCTATCCTGTTCATCGATTCCTATCCTGGTCTTGAAGCTGAGCGGCATGGTGATGGTTTTGCGCAGGGAACGGACAATCGATAAGGTATTCGCCTTATCTTTCAGCAGGGCGCTGCCTCATCATGTGTTCATGACATTCCTAGCGGGACATCCCATATTGAGATCGATTCCAGCAAAGAAATCAGCATATGTTTTCTCGATATCAGTGAAACACTTCACCAGCAGCTTCTCATCAGATCAGAAAATCTGTGCGATCACCGGTGCCTGTTCCTTGGTCGAGAGTAAATGTTTGATCACCCCGGTCGGGTTGATGAGATAGCCGTCGGCATTCATGAATTCCGTTCGAAGAACGAATTCGTACTTATCCTGCTCGCCATATTTCTGAAAAATCTCTTTCGCGATCTGACGAAAGGCACAATCCGTGAAACCATCCATAGGAGCGAGCCCGAGTAGTATCAAACTTCTACATGTTAACTTCTAAATTCTAACTTCTGAATTCTAAATTATGAATTCTAAATTTTGATTTCTAAATTCTAAATTCTAATTTTTATCATAAGGAATATCGAGAAGATTTCCAGCGGCACAGTATAAATTACCATATTGTATTGACTTATTAAAATATTTTTATATAAAAACAAAAACAAAAACACGATAGCGTATGTCAAAAACAGCAAAAGTTTTCCAAGGAGCGAGAAGTTTTCACTTCGATCTCAATGCAAGAAGATTCTATCGGGTCTGTAAGGTTGAATCAGCAGGTAAAATGCATCCTACGGTCACTTCGATGGGTGATGTGTTTCGTGGAGATGCATGGCCTCATGTAAAACCCTACAATGATAAGGCCGATCCTGATGTTCAGGAGTTCAGAGCGAACTGCGAAATCCGTAGGATACGATGTGTCCCTGGAAAGCATCAACCAAGAGAGTAGTAATCTTCCAGACAAAAGATGATCCATGACGGCATATCTTGCCGTCTTTTTTCTCTCCAATAGACCAATAAAAGTTTGTTTTTTAGCTGACAAAACGTATATTCTGAAACGATGAAATCTTTGCGTCAACAGTTCGATACATTCTTCCGGAAGCTCGAAGGACGATTCAGGTCTTTGTTGCTTATTTTTTTCATAGCTTCGCTGTATTTCGTTATCCTTTATAAGTGGCAGAATCCAGGGATGACGCCGCTCATGGTGATCAGGGCTGTCGAACAGGTCACGGAACAGAAGCCGATAACGCTCAAGCATACTCGGGTGCCGATCGAAAATATCTCGTCTTACAGTATGTATGCAGTCATGGCAGGGGAGGACCAAAAATTCCTTGACCATTACGGATTCGATTTTGATGCAATGCTGAACGCATTAGAGCAGGATGTGAAAAGCCAGTCCTTCAGTGCAGGAGGTAGTACTATCACTCAGCAGACAGCCAAAAATCTTTTTCTCCGGCCTGGGCGTTCGATCTTCAGGAAAGGGCTTGAATCGTATTTCACCCTGCTTATGGAACTCTTACGGAGTAAGAAAAGGATCCTGGAAGTCTATCTCAATATCATAGAATTCTGAGATGGTATCTATGGTATCCAGCAAGCGGCACAGTATTACTTCGATACATCGGCAGACAAACTGACCAAGAGCCAGGCGACATTGTTGGCGGCGATCCTGCCCAATCCGAGATATTATCAACACCATCTACGCAGCTATGTGCTTTCAACAAGGAAAAGAGCCATCAACAGCGGCATCAATAAATTGAAGAGAGAGGAGGAGAACAAACAGTTTATCCAAGAGATCAAGAATTAGGCGCGATATTTTTTCATACTTCTTTTCCTTAATTGACGATAGACAAATCGCACGATGATGCTGACGATAATTGCAAGCACGACGATGTCGACGATCTTGCTGTATTTCATGACGAGTTCCCGATTCTCTTTGAGATATTTCCCGACAAGGGTGAGAAAGGTATTCCAGAGTCATGCACCGATGACGGTATAGATGATGAATTCGGTCATATTCATCTTCCCCATACCTGCCGGCAACGAGATCAGATGCCTGATAACAGGGATAAACCTACTGATAAAAATAGTGATATGTCATTTTTTTTTGAAGAAACGTTTGGTCGATGCTAGTTCTTCCTGATCGAGAAAGAAATATTTTCAGAATCTTCTGACGAACGGTTCTCCTCCATAATATCCTATCGCATACGAGATCAATGCTCCGATGATGCTTCCTAGCGTGCTAATAAGGATCACTCATCGAAGGCTGAAATGCTTGGTGGCGACCAAGAATCCTGCAAATGGCATAATGGCCTCACTGGGTACCGGTAAGATCATGCTTTCCATGACCATTCAGATAAAAACGGTGATATATCAGGTCTGTTGTATGAATGCAGTGATGTAGGTCGCGAGGAATTCGGTGATTCACATACTCTAATGCTGAAATGATAAAATGCTGAAGTGTTGGAGTGAGAAGCAGAGTTCCGCTTTAGCGGGATTGCGATGTTGGAATGATTATTCGCGTGATGCCGTCTGTTTGATACATGACATAGTGATATACCCGTGCCGTGTTTCATGCATCATGCCTCATGTATCATGCTACAATAGTGAAATTGTTTGTAGTTATGTCGTGAAGCAATGCAACCGTTATTGAAAATAAACAGCAGATCAGTAGAACAAACGTTGTCGTTTTACTCGTTCACCACTATCGATAGCGATTGAGCATCAGCAAAAGGCTAGTGTATCCACACAAAGCCGAAAAGATCCATTATAAGGCGATCGCATAAGCTTTAATTTTTTTTTGCAAGCAGCAGTATGGACAAGAAGACAACATGGGAGGATGCATATCAAAAGAAATATGTGGATAACGGATCAGATAATGGAGTATTGGTTGCACCGCAGACATCGGGTTCCAGGGTATTGGATCTCTTGTGATTCGCAAGGCAAGGAGATATCTATCCGGAATTCTTGGACAAGCAAGTGA
>CAYSER010000043.1:0-4502 GCA_964430205.1 uncultured Candidatus Peribacteria bacterium
GTGTAGTGGTAACACAACGGTCTTCGGAACCGTTGTCGGAGGTTCGATCCCTTCACGCCCTGAACTAAATTAGCGTAATTGCTAATTTTTTTTATTTCTTATGGGAACAAAGAGCTATCATGCTGATGATGAAAATGATGGTATACATGGCCAATCCGTATACGCATACAGGGAGTCCGAAGAGGTTTGAGCAACCTCCGATAGGGCATGATTTAGCGATGACCTCGCCATAGGAGAGGTATCAAGAGAAGAGCATACCAGCAAGAGAGATGATCAGGATAATCCTCAACGAGGTAAGTGGTTTCATGGGAAGAGAAAAAATAAAGGCATCTCAAATAGAGATATCCAATCAACAGAAGCAATCAATGTTTTTTGTTACAAAAAAAACCACCGCAGGACATGCCTGCGGTAGTTAAGAGAGCGATACGCTCAATGAGTTGATCATTCGACGTCAGCCGGTTCATTGACGGCGACGAGCTGGAATCCTTGGCGGATCGCAAGGCCATTGAAACCATCCATCTTTACAGGATCGATATCCATCTGGATGATAGGCCAGAGGATTTCGTGATAAGGCATGATGGCGTTCTGGGCATTATCGAGTTCCTTACCCAGTTCCTTCACGCGAAGGAAATCAGGATGATTGACGTCTTTGGGTTCGAATCCTTGCTCTTCTGCATCATTCATACCAATCGAGATGATCTTAGCGAAAGATCCCAAGGAAGAGAAGTTTAATTTGGGGCGCGATGTTTTAATAAAGTTATCGCCTTCCAAAAGTTTGTTGCGCTCCTGTTCTTTTGCTTCCATACCCTCGCCCAATACATTTATGCGGGAGATGAGAGCTTTCTCCAAAAGTTTCATTTCACGGATAATGGGTTCATGCTCATTCATTGGAGGTTCAACGCTCAGAAATGCAGCGGAATCCAGGATCTCCGCAAGCGGTTCCAAGAACGTTCCGGTGATCGATACAGCGACCAGCTCTTCGAGCGGCATAGATTCCCATCCCTGGAACATTTCGAACGTATCAGGATAGGATTCGGGCTTCTGGCGGGTAGTGATCTGGAAATTCTCGATGAACCTGATGCTCGAGAGCTTTTCACCATGATCCGGCATAGCATCCTTGATCAAGGAGAGCGTGAGATCCTTGATGAAATCATGATATTGAGCTAGTGGATGCGATTCCTTGACCTTGAGCAAGGCAGAAGTATGCGGACAGATGTCCAGTTCCATAGCGATCTTACCGATGCAATCCACGCCCAAACCCGGGCAGGGTATCGGAAGCCCTATGAGGGTGGAGGCATTGGCCTCTTTCAAGGCATTCTTGTTGCCATCAAGGAACGTGTACATCGCTCTCACCAGAGGCGACATGACAGCTATGACAGGCTCACCTAATTTTTTAGGACCACCGGGACCAGTGAAAGTTTTCGATTCCAAGATCCGCATGATCTCGGCAAGTACAGGAACCTCATTCCATGCTTGGATAAATGCTTTTGTTTGCATAATGATAGAATTGATTTTTATTAGGGATTTGTTTTGTTTGTTATAATTATTTTATACAAATAGTCAATATATAATAGATAATAAAACGATATTTAGAAATAACTAAGCGAATAGAGATATCTATAAGACAAGAGATAACATATTGCATTGAATAGGTGTTTAGGTACACTGATGCGTGTTATTTTGGTTTTTTTATCTTCTAACACATTTTCTATGAAGGTTCTGTACTGGATTTTTTTGATTCTTTTGGTAGTAGGAGGGCTCAATCGATGATTATATGCACGATTGGATCTTAACCTAGTCGCAACAGTATTCCCTGACGTAGTGACCAAAAACGTAGATGCTGCTGGTGTGGAGACAACGATGACGACGATGAACATGATCGCAAAGATCATCTATTCATTAGTAGCTGTTGGAGCGATCCGGACACTCATCGCTAATTTCGCATGCTGCAAAAAACCGCAATAAGTAAGTGATACATCATAAGAAACTCCCTCTCCAGGGAGTTTTTTAATTAGATTGACTTTTTGATAAAAATATCTATACAAAATATATGCTTTATGCAGAGAAAAAGATAAACCAAATAATATACAAGAAGGCTATGGAACACAAACGAATAGAAGAAAAAGTAAAAGCCATCACAACGGAGAAGCTCGACATCGTAGAAAGCGAAGTGACGACCGAAGCCAAATTCATCTTTGACCTAGGTGCAGACTCGCTCGACTTCGTAGAGCTGATGATGGAATTCGAAAAGGAATTCGATATCGCCATCCGCGATGACGAATGGGAAAAGGTAAAAACGGTAGGAGATGCCATAGAACTCATCTCCCAGAAAGTGAAGTAATGCTGACTATCGAAAATGTAGCGAGGAGTATCGTCCTCGCTTTTTTTATGAGGCGAGCATACCCTTTTTCCGATCTTCGACGATCTTGTGGAGATAGACGATATTGTGCAACGAAAGCAAGATACCTCAGAGCATCTCCTTCTCCTTGAGTAAGTGATTGAGATAGGCTTTGGTGAAATTTTTGCAGGTATAGCAGCCACAATCCTCGGTCAACGGAGTGAAGTCCTTGGCATATTTTGCGTTGGTGAGCTTGATATTGCCGTCAGCGGAAAACGCCTCGCCATGCCTTCCCAATCTCGTCGGAAGCACACAGTCGAACATATCGAATCACTCCTCTATCGCATGGGAGATATCTTCGGGAGTGCCTACGCCCATCAGATATCTTGGTTTGTCCGAAGGTAGCTTCGATGCGGTAAACGTCACGACTTCACGGATCAGGTCCTTGCTCTCGCCGACGCTGACACCGCCGACTGCAATACCGTCCCATGCATACTGACTAAGAAAATCGACCGACTGCTGCCTCAGATCGAGGTATGTGCCTCATTGGACGATAGGGAAAAGAACGCCACGGACCTTATCATACTTAGGCTTGAGATGATCGAAAGCTCTCTTGGCTCGGCGATGCGTCATCTGCATATGTTTCTCGATAGTCTTCTTATCGGCTCCTGCAGGAGAGCAGACATCGAGCACCATCATGATATCGGATCACAGATTGCATTGGATATCGACGACACCTTCTGGAGTGAATTCGTGTCTTGATCAATCATACGGCGAACGGAACTTCACGCCATTCTCAGTCAATTTCATTTTGATTTCATGACTTCCTTGATCCTTTCCTCTTGTTCCTTGTCCCTCATTTCAAAGTCATAGGGAAAACACTTGGAATCATCCGCTATCCGTCAGGATGAGCTTATCCCGATGCTCAAAAGAATGGAGTCATCATGCCTCTTTGATCAACTCATCACCGGGACGCAACGAGAGATGGAAAGTATTCGCCAAGATCAATTGGATCTCTGGCAGATCTCAGATATATTTCGGATCTTTGAGCATATCCAGGATCATCCCCTTGATAGTAGCCTTCGTGCCGACGGGCATAAAAACCGGAGTGGTCAAGGTGACGCCATTGAGCGTGATCTGTCATACTCTGGCAGGTCAGCGTTGTTTGAGTATCTTGAATTTGAGTTTGTTCATGCAGAAAAAATCGGGATAAATATCCTCTTTCTATATGATTATATCCATGAAATGCAACCGTTCGAATACGAGAAAGGCAGGATTAGAAATTCTTGATCTTGTCATAGCAATTGGTCTTATCGACACCATTGATCTTCCGAGTGAAACAGGTGGAACTGTTCTTTTTGTAGGTCCCGATGTATTGGAATGTCCCTTTATCCTGCGCTTTGGAGATCGTGAATACCTGCTCTGGAGTTCATGATCAGCCATCATAGGCGAACACGAGGATGATAGGATACGGACGGATATTCTGGAGTTTCAGATCGAAGACCGGAGAATAGATCGTCGCATCGAGTCAAGGATCCTTGATGGTGATACCATTGATCTCCGCCTCATAAAGATTCCTATAATAGATGGAATGCGGCCTGTATTCTACGAGCGCCAATCAGAGATTGGTGAGCGATCATTGATAGAGCGCAGTAGCTACACCACAAAGCCCTCAGCCGTAGACAAGACGAGCAGAATCTCAGAACGTCGCATATCCGGACATATACATATACTCGCCCTGACCGGGGTTATAATGCAGTTCGCGGAGCGTGCTGAATGTTTCGCCAGGCATGATGAGCCTGACATTGCCGATATTGTGGAAGGCTGCCATGATATTGTATCTCCTATAGTCCCTGTCCTTGTTGATTCTCGATTTCCGAGAGATCAGTTCGTATCAAATATCCTTCAGATCTTGGTCATCCTTGAAGAGGAAAACGGAAGAGAGCTGCGCGATATCGTCTAGGGAGATAGTCATCGGCATGAAATCGAGATAGTCGGTATAGGATTTTATCGCATCAAAATTGGCGGAAAATCAGGAAAGCTTAGTATCGAGAAAATCATCGAGACTATCACCGGCCTCGATAGGTTTGAGGACTTTGAAAGTACCTGACTGCTCGATGATCGGCATATCGACTCATCGATACGGACGGGTGATGAATCACGT
>CAYSER010000044.1:0-3899 GCA_964430205.1 uncultured Candidatus Peribacteria bacterium
ACGCCAAATTCTTCTTCCAATCCTTTAACCAATTGGTTTAATTCTACTGCACTCATCTCTTTCACGAGATCCATTATCTTCTGTGCATTTTTTGATAATTCTGCCATTCTGTATGAAATAAAGTAATAAAATACTATATATGTTGAAACGCTCAAGCGATGAAATGCTGAAACGTTCAAACGACGAAGTGAATTTCTAATTTACAATTCCTGAACCCTGTCTGAGTATCTCTTATTATTCCGCCTTAGCTTCTTCAGCTGGAGCTTCTGCGACTGGGGTAGTCTCCTCAGCCTTGACCTCTTCTTTGGTTTCCGCTTTGGCCTCTACCGATGCTCCCCCATCCTTCTTCGCGATCTCATTGAGCGCAACTGCCAATCATTGCAATGGATAATTGAAGAGATAACACAATTTGGAGAGCAACTCTTCCTTGGATGGTATATTTGCTAATTCGCTGACATAGTCGGCACCTTGCCGTTTTTTTTCGAACCGTCCTCCTACGAATGTAAACTGGGAGCCTTTGTTTACTTTCGCGAATTCCTTGAGGTATTTATTTATCACCTTGAGGGGTCCGAACTCATTCTCATGTGCATAGAGAGCGAACACTGCCCCTTCAAGCACATCAACGTTCACTTCCTCGAGCCCTGCGTCCTTGAGCGCCCTGAGGAATATCCTTTTCTTGATGATATTCATATCTCCATCAGCGGTCCTGAGCTCCATCCTGATTTTGTTCGCAAGCGAGACAGGTATCCCAGCCTGCTTTACGATGACCGCATTGGTTGATCCACTCAGGTCATCCTTATACTTCGCTAAGAGCACCTTTTTCTTCTCCTTAGTGATTGTCATTTCCTATAGCTTTAAATTTTAAATTTACCGATAGTAAACAAAAAAGACCCATTTCAAGGTCCATACAAAAAAATAATATTTGTATCCGAACCTAGGTAGGAATTGGTGTTTTATGCTAAAAGCAACCTACTGTCTTTGGTGTTTCAGGAAGAAATATAGGAAAATCAGGTATGATTGCAAGGGGATTTTCTATAAAAAGTATTCTGTCTTGGGAAACGGATGTACCAATTCCGGATATTTCATCTCAAACAGCCTTTGCACAATAAGTTGCATCTCTTGATCAGGCCTCTCTTCTTTTCTTTAAGAGAGTGACATTTAATAATTTTATTGTATAATATATATTTCCTTGATTTTTCACTACAAATACCTATATTTCCAGCAAACAAAACACCCATACTATGGCAAAAAAAATCTTGATCGTGAAGATCCATAAAAGACTCGAGCATACCGAAAAGATCACTGTGGTACTAGTCGGCATCGACTGTTCATCTCATGATGAGGCAAGCATCAAAGTCGCTCTCGAGTCATCAAGGAATCCGGCATTCCTCACCCAGCTCATCGTCCGAGAGATAAGCAAAGAGGGAATAGGGAAAAACCGTGCAAGCATCGACACTATGCGCTCCGCTTATGCAGCAGCAGATGAGGTTGAAGTCGGATTCCTATCTATGGACGGCTGTGACCACAACTGTGAGTCGTGCATCATC
Source organism: uncultured Candidatus Peribacteria bacterium (assembly GCA_964430205.1). Classification (GTDB taxonomy): domain Bacteria; phylum Patescibacteriota; class Gracilibacteria; order Absconditabacterales; family Absconditicoccaceae; genus CAJBLF01. The sequence goes on from CAYSER010000044.1 coordinate 1,548, forward strand.
GGCGATATCGCCCACATCCAGGAGATAGCGTTCGCTACTGATCCTATCCATCGGATATGCCCTAATTAACGCTTACCATTATCAATCTACCCTAGGTTTCCCTGGGGTTTTTTTGAATATATTATGCATCCTTGAGCCTCAACTCATTAATCTTCGCCCTGGTTTTGGGACCGAGATATCCCCTCACCGACAAGGGATCCACATCAGAGATCAGTCAGTATTTTTTTTGGAAGGCATAGACCGCGTCCATCGTATTTCTGGAATATATTCCATCGATAGATCAAGCATAGAGTTTCTGGGATTGGAGAAATCTCTGGAGCATCTTGATCTCCGAATTCTGCTCTCACTTACTATATGCTCTATAGAATTTGAAGATGTACGGTTGTACAGACTGTTGAACTGTAGGAATATTTCCTTGTTGAATTGCCGTGTTTTTAGGTTTACCGTTGTAGTATTTTGCCAGCTCGATGATATCCGTGACGCTACCTGTTGCATAGAGATCGACAGGAAGCAGGCTTTTCTGCTTCACTTCCGATTTCATCGTTTCCCTTGTCATCTTGCCGAATACTCCGCAATCAGGGGTAGTCGATCCTACGATCCTTCTCTTCACTTGGTATCTGCATAACGCCTGTTTCGTATGATTCTCGAATGTGCCGTTCCGATACTTTTTATCAAGGAATCAGAGTTTCACAAGATACTTCTGTAATGTCCGCGTCCGGATGTCGTGTCTTCATTGCTCGAGTTGCTGGATTCGGATAGAGATATCGAAGAAATGCTTGAATACCGGAACACTCGATCGTGACATCATATCTTTGGTAGCAATCTTCATCGATCAAGCCTCGCATACATATCAGGTCATCGTCTTCTTTCAGAATGTCAGCGCCCTGATAAGACCATCTTCCGCATTTCACATCCGAATATCGATACGATCATGGGACTCTCACCTTTCTCCTGATACTACAATAGCCCCTCCCCTGTCCGCTATCTCTCCTACCCCGAATCATGGGAGATAGACGATAGTCCCGAATGGATACGTCGATGGTCATGCCAGCATGCCTTTGAAAACTCTTTTGCCTGACGCTCAGAAGTCTCCTTCACCATTGAGTGTCTCTTCCTGCTGGAATGTCGGCTGATAATAGAATGCCTGACCTGTCTCCGGGGAATAATACGCTGTAAACGTCAACACTCTTTCCTGACACCCGGAAAAATTAAATGCCTGTGTAAAGCTCACCATTCCTATAATTACTACAGACAGTATACCTATTTTTTTCATGTACCTATCAAAAGATAAATCGTCATACACCCTATCACCATTCATTACATCATGGAGAGATGTAATAGTAGTTTTTCCGTTTGATAAATACAAGATTTTTTTTATATATCCTAGATATATGCCCTATTTTATTTCGCTATGAGGATATGTTCAGAGAGAAGATAAGAGAGATGGAGAGAATATTAAATGATCGGATTGTCGATTTCATCATAGGGTGATCGTATCTTGGCGATTTCCGACCGCATCTTTTCGAGAAAACAAAAAGCATCGGATTGGAAGCGTATGCACACATCCTCATCCAATGGGAGAGATTGAAAGAGCGATACCGTGAATAACTAACAATAAAAAAGAAAAACTTCCATAATTATTAGTTGTAAGTCATTATTGATTTATCTGTATTTTTCCGCTTCTGCTATCACCTTTTTCATCACCTTGATGCATTCGATGGGATATTTACCGATAGCCGTCTCACCTGAAAGCATCACATATTCCGCACCCTCACGCACCGCATAGAAAATATCGCTCACCTCCGCCCTGGTAGGCACTGGATTTATTATCATGGATTCCAGCATTTGCGTTGCCACAATGACAGGGGTGCTTTTTATTTTGCATTCTTTCACGATATCCATCTGATGGATAGGGATCGTCTCTACTGGTAATTCGGTGCCGAGATCGCCTCTTGCCACCATAATCATATCGCTTGCATCGATGATGGAAGACATATTATCTACTCCTTCCTGATTTTCGATCTTTGCTATGATCTTGATATGCGATCCTCCATTCTGTTCCAAAAATTTCCTTGCCGCCCTTACATCGTCAGCCTTTCTTGTGAAGCTCAATGCTATATAGTCGAATCCTTCCTTGATAGCGAACAAGATGTTTCCTTTATCTCTCTCCGTGATCCCTGGAAGATTATAGTAGATACCAGGGAGATTGATATGCCTTCTCGATCAGACGACGAACGCATTCAATGCCTTCACGACTATATGTCCTGACCCCTTTTCCATAATCTCCGCCTCCAAAAGCCCCGCATCGATCTTGACGATACCGCCTATCTTCACATCATCGACCAATGATGG
>CAYSER010000045.1:0-3890 GCA_964430205.1 uncultured Candidatus Peribacteria bacterium
AATTAAGAATTTAGAATTAAGAATTTAGAATTAAGAATTTAGAATTAAGAATTTATAATTTAGAATTGTCTACTGGTAGTTTAGATTTTTACGGATTTTACGTGTTTGAAGAAGGTGTCTATATCTTTGTGCGTCATATCCGCATTGACGGTCATAAGCCTTATAAATTCCTCTCATTTCCATTTTCCGTAACTCACCTTGATGAGCCCTTGCCTATCCAATGCGTCGCATATCTTGCTCGCTGATTTCCCTTTGACTTGGAAACACACATTTATGCATTCGGGTTCCAGGATGAGCTTCAGCTCTTTATCTTTCTTTATCAGCGCTGTCGCATATCTTGCATTCTCAAATTCCTTATCTATCCTTTTCTCATATCCTTCCTCTCACAGATATTTCAATGCTGTCCATACCTTGAATGCATCATTCCTTCTTCCGCATTGGATGGATTTGTTTCCCGGATTGAGATCATCATTGTCCATCTGGAAGAGATAATCCGCATCTTCATGGAAATTCTTATAGAGGATTGTAGGATCCTTTACGAGTAATACCGCTGCTAGGAGCGGTATGTTCATCATCTTATGGAGACTCCGAGAGACAGAATCGCTGTACTCGATTCCCTGGAGCAGGTGCTTATGCTTTTTGCTCAACAACGCTCATCCGCCTAATGCGGCATCCACATGAAACCGTAGCTTATATTTCTTCGCTATCTTAGCGATCTCTGGCAAGGGGTCGAATGCGCCTAGCACGGTAGTCCCTGCTGTAGCATTCACATAGAAAGGAATGAATCCGTGCTTTATGTCCGTCTTGATTTTCGCTTCAAGTTTTTTGATGTCCATCTTCCCTTCTGCATCTTCGGGGATCGCCCTGATCGCATCCTGTCCAAGTCCGGTGACACTTATGAATTTCTCGATGGAATAATGCGCTTGGTCTGATGTATATCCCACTAGTCTTTTTCCGCGTATGCCTGCATTCCTGATCGACGAATATTTCGCGTTTCTTGCAAGCACGAGGGATATCATATTAGTCAATGATCCCCCTGGTCCGAATATCCCATCGCCGTTCTTGTATCCGACTTTTTTGAGCAGGAATCTGATGACTTCTTTCTCTATGAGGATATGTATGCCGGCTGATTTGAAGGTGTGCATGGTATTGTTCAGGACCGCTGTCAGCATCTCTGCCATCACTGCGGGCATGATCTCTCCTCCCACGAGCAGATTGAAGAATCATCTGCTGTTGGTCTTGGGACTGTTGAAAGCTATTTTCTCCATTTCAGAAAAAAGGGACTCCATATCAGTTCCCTTCTTGGATATCCTAAGATCTATGTCTTTTTTGAGCTTCTCGGGTGATGTGTGCTTTAGGACTGGATATTCCTCTGAATGCTTATAGTATTTCTTGATGATATCCATTGTCTTCTCCACTATCTTATCTCTGTCCATGGATGCGTTTGCGGATGCAAATAAATATACGCGAATATATATGATTATTGTGTGGTTTAGCAAGAAGAACGTTCTATCCTCCTATCCGTCATGTGATGAGCTGCACCAATGTCTTCCCGATGAAAATGAACGGGAGATGTGACATGCTTTTCCCTATGATGACCGCTATCAAGAAGTACGGGAATTTGATTTTCTTATAGAGCAGCCTCGTGCTGATGATGTCAGGTATGACGGGTAGATAGCAAAATATCGCAAAAAGAAATGTAGCTATTTTCCCTGTCCTGGTCTCGATATATCTTTCTCGTCTGAGCGATATGTTAGCTATCTTCTCCTCTTTCTTGAAGTATGCATTCAGTCTGTTCACGATATCGGCAAACATATGATCGCTCTTCAGCGGTTTCTCCTCGATCGTGAATTTTTCTATGATACGGTTCTGCAGAAATCGGATAATGATATCGGCGATCGCTGCAGCTCATACGCTCACGAAGGAGAGGATTCGAGGATTCGCTTTCTGGATTACCAATATTCCAGTATAGGTGAATCCTAACGGGCTCAATATCGGCGGAACCAACGGGGCCAAGAATATGATCACTCATAGTAGGATATATTGGAATATCATTCTCTCCGGATAATAAAAAAAATCCATCTGGTGCAGTATATATAAATACTGCTTTAAGTCAATGATTATCTTTTCGACGACCGGTGTGTTGATTGAAAAAAACCACTCTGATCAAGAGCGATTTCTTGTCTATTCATATGCGTACTATTTCAAGAGAGCGAGTAACCTAGGGAATGATGCCCTGATGAAGCTGCCTACAAAAATCTCTATCTTTTCTTTCAATGCATTCGGAATTGATATCTCGATATCCTTTTTGAGTCTCTTGGGTATATATATCCTTATGTGTTCCGGTTGATACTGCTGATCTAATTTTATGATCTCTTTCATCAGGAAGGTGGCGTAGACATGCGTATAGTGCTCTGTATTCTTTCCTTTGTATCCGGTAGTCGTTCCAATTCCGGTGTTTGATCCCGAATTGATATAGCTGAATCCTTCCTTGTCGGTATACTTGTATTCGGTTTCTTCCGAATGGATCGGCGCAAATTCCTGAATCTCGTCCTTTTCTGTAATAAACGCTCTTGCTATAGACTTACCGCTGATGATGATCAGCGTCTTTGGTCTCCCTTCTCGTTCGCTCGGTAATTTCTTCGTAGAGATAGTCTTGAGCATATGATCTGATCAGAGAATAAAAAGATTACTGTAGTCTATCTTATCCTCTCTGCGCTTCTAAATCAAAGAATAATCCAAGAACATCATTATCCTATGCAAAATTCTTGCTTTAGCTTCTCTATCTCTTTCATCAAGAGTTCATGGATATACGGTTTCCTCTTTTTGGTCACTTCCATGAAATATCTTTCGGTCTCTGCGATCTTGCGGATCGCTTTCTCTTTGGTTACTCCTGACATGTCCCTGAGATTATGCAATCTATCAGCTAATTTCACTTCAAGATAATCATCATTTAACTGATCGAGATGACCGAAATACTCTTCATTCCTCATTTCTTTTGCTCTATCGGCGAATGGCTTCATCTTGATCTCCAATTCCTTGAACCTTTTTATGCTTACCTGGTCCATCTCTTTGAGAAGATCCTTTTCTTTGAATTTTTTCGGAGATGTAAACTCTTTGTCTGGATACCTGGAGATAAGTTTTTCCCTCGCTTTGTTCAATAATGCGTCTTGCTCTTGCACTAGCGGGCTTCGGAGGTGCTCTTGTGTTTTATCAAGGAAGAGCTTCCGCTCCTTCTTACTCAATTCATTGACGCCATCGGCGACATAATCACCATAGATCTTCCTGATGGTATCGGCATATTCCGGGATATCCTCCTGGACATCATGAAGCAGGGCGATCAAAATCTTGTTTAGGTTCGGAGCCTCGAATTCCCTCAAGATGATCTCCATGACCCCTTTGAGATGTTCGAAATATCTTTCTCCGCTATCTCTTTTTTCCTTTCTGAATCCGACTTTCATCAATGAATACGCTTGTTCGAAAAGATACATCTCTTCCCTGACTTCCGCATTCATCTTGCTCAATCCTCTCGGGCGATAGACCGTCCTGATGATCTCATCGTAATATTTTTCCAGGGATCTCAGGTTCTGCATGTAGGTATTCGTGAGTTTCTCCACGGCCAATAGATATGCATTCTCGCATGCTTCGGTGATGATGAGGTGTCTCTTGAGGATGCAGATATTCACGAAGTTGAGGAACGCGTGGAAGCTCGATCTGGAATAGAGGAGCTCCTCAGGAGTGAGGCTGATTCCATACGCTCTATTGAAATGTTCCAAGAGCGTGGTAAAGGTATATGACTTCTCAAGTTCTACGTCCTTTGGAATCTCACTGATGACTATTCTCGGGATCTGTACATCTAGAATCTTCGTTAGCTCAAAAGAGGGGAAGGT
>CAYSER010000046.1:0-3126 GCA_964430205.1 uncultured Candidatus Peribacteria bacterium
TCCTTGCTTCTAAATTCTTCAATGACATCAATCGCAATCTTCAATCGTATCTCAAGACGATATTCATCGTTATCGGGTGGATATCTCTCATTACCTGAATCATCGGCATTTTCTCTTTTTTGATCTCCTTGACCGGTCTGGGATTTATGTTCAGCTTGTGAATCGGTATCGGAATACGTGTCTTGATCTATATCCTCTTGGCTGTCATCTTTTCGCTACTTTCTCTCTTCATAGGAATAGGGATGATCAGATTCAAGAAATGGGTTCCTTCTTTGGTTGTCCTTGGATTTATCGTTTCGTGTCTTTCTTTCCTCATCAGTCTGATCCCTGTTGGATTGTATTCGTATAGATCGTATGGCAGTTTCGGATGAAGCCTGTTCAATCTCCTGATAACCCTCATTCTTCTGCTCTTGATCATCAAAAATGAACATATGTTCAAAAATTAACATTTCATGGATTTATCCATTCCCCGTTCTTTATGAAAAAATATCTGATTTCCATCGTCGTCTTCTCTTTGATCGTCTCAGGATGCCAATTGAAGGGATCCGGCTCTGTGGATATCTCTCATATCCAGGATCTTGCGACATTGAATGTTATGGTTTCCCAAGTTTCTCAGGATATCAAATCATGAAAGCTTTCGACCGATAAGGCGTTGGATATCGTCAATAGATTGCAGCAAAGATATCTAGAACTCACTTCCCGTACTCAGAATGACATAGAATCGAATTTTGCCACCATAGATCAGGCTTTTGCCGAAAGATCCGTTATTGTCAAAGAGCTTCCTCTTTGGGCAAAAAAACTTGGCATGGTCGAACCTACGGGTATGCAACTCGACACTTCTGCTTCGGCGTTCAATGTCCCTATCGCGAGCGGTACCACTACAAGGCTTATCTACAGATGATCTTACGATCTTGCCCTTCAGCAAGCCAAAGCTATTGCACAGCAGGCACATCTCTTTGTTACCAAGAATTTTCAGCAAGCACAGTCTCTTGCTAAGCTCTGAAACGTCGAATATATCTCTGGCTTAGATATCTGAGACATTGTCAAATGAATCGTCTATGTTAACCATGAATTGCTTGATACCAATATCGATCAACTCCTTTCTGTGAGTGTCGATAAGGATGGTGTCTTGACCATAGAGGCCACTAAATATATCAAATAATATCCCAATACCTACGTCGATTGTTTTTCGTAGTGTTTTTTTATCAACTCATCGGTCTGTGATTATGAAGTATGTGTTAGGGATCGTTATGTCCGTATTGTCTCTGATCAGTCTATGATTCGCTCAGGAATATATCCTTTTCTATGGCAATGGATGTCCCCATTGCGCTAAGGTAGAGAAGTATTTTAAGGAACATGATATCACCCAAAAATTCGATCTGGTCCAGAAGGAAGTCTTTTTCAATAAGACCAATCTGATAGAGATGGATGGCTATCTTGAGAAGCATCACCTCACCTATGATAAGATCGGTGTCCCTTTTTTGATCATCAATAGCGGTGAGGAGTGCCGTTATATCAACGGCGATACGAATATTATCGATTATTTCTCTTGAAAGCTCGCACAAGTCTCGTCAGGCGAATGTAAGGATACTACCTTTACCTGATGAGTTCAACCAGTCGAAAAGAATCTCAAACAGAGATTAGCTTTCTTCGGCATCATGTTGCCTGCTGCTATCTCAGATAGCATAAACCCTTGTGCCTTCGCTGTCATGCTGCTTTTGCTTTCGACTATCTTGAGCAGGCATCAAAACAGGAGAAAGACATTGCTTGCATGATGACTCTTCTCATTGGCTGTTTTCATAACCTATCTCGCAATGGGAGTATGACTCTTCTCGGCTCTTGCTACGGCCAATAATACTTTCATACTCAAACTGGTCGTAGGAATATTATGATTGTTGGTTTGACTTGCTAATCTCAAGGATTATTTCCGATACGGCAAACGGTTTGTCATGGAAGTGCCTTTCAGTCGGAGACCTAAGATGCAAGACGTGATCCACAGGGTTTCTTCCCCTCGATGAGCATTCTTTGTCGGTATCTTGGTGAGCTTATTTTTGCTTCCGTGTTCTTCCGGTCCGTATTTTACGATCTTATGATTTTTGAGCTCCCAGAGCAAAAATCTCAATCTTTGGTGATATATCTATCTGATAGTCTATAATATTATCTTTGTCTTGCCTATGTTCTTGATCGCTTTCATGGTTTCTTCATGATATGCTACTGTCGATAAACTCGCTAAGATTAAGCATGATAAGACAAAATTCATTCACCTTGTCGTAGGTCTGCTCATGTTAGGGCTTTGAATCTATGTACTTACCACCTTATAAATTCCCTATTCCATCCGATGATACAAAAAAAGACTCCATTCAACGGAGCTTTTTTTGTACTCTCTACTCTCTATTGTAATAATCTTTCGAATATCTCTTGGGCGATTTTAGGATTGGTCTTACCTCATGTTTTCTTCATTAATTGTCCGATGAAGAATCCCATCGTTGTCGTTTTCCCTCCTTTATATTGATCTACTATAGCACTATTCCCTTCCAGTATCTGTCTAGCTAATGCTTCGATTTCTTCGCTACCGATAGCTGGAGCGTCGAATCATCTTTCTTTGATGATTTTTATCGGATCGTTGCCTGTGGACAGCATATCATCCATCACTATCTTCAATTGGTTTTCCATGAGAGATCCCTCTAGCGCTTTGGCTAAAAATTCAATGAATCTGTCTTGCTGGAAGGGGAGATCTTTGATAGACTTGAAATTCTCTTTCATCCATGCTGCGATAGGTCAAGCTATCCGCTTAACTATGAGTTTAGACTTTACTCACCCTTCATTTCACTCTTTAGCAAACAGGTTTTCTAGTCCAAAAAAGTAATTGAGCACTTCTTTGTCGCTAATCAGCGCATTGATATACTCTTTATGGAAACCATACTCTGATTTGAATCTCTTGATGATCTCATGCGGTATCGTTATTTCCGAATTGTTCAATTGATCAAATGTTTCATCGCTAATCATCAATGGAGGCATGTCCGGTTCAGGAAAGTACCTATAATCGAGAGCTTCCTCTTTTGATCTCATCAGATAGGATTCCCCTTTGCTGTCATCCCATCCTCTTGTCTGTTGCATGAATATCTC
>CAYSER010000047.1:0-3075 GCA_964430205.1 uncultured Candidatus Peribacteria bacterium
AAATAGACTATCGGAGTATACGATAGTCCATAAGAAGATACACACGTTCACTATTCGTTTTTCATTATTCATTTCCCATTGGTCTTCAAATGCTTCATCTGTATCTTCAGGAACCCGAAGATCTCTTTTTCCGTATTTCTCGCTTTGATATCATTGAGTACCCATTCCATAGCTTTTTTGAGCAGGTGTCAGATAGCAGGTGAAGCCGGCAGCTTGAAATGATGCATGATATCGGAGCCATTGACAGCGAGATCCTTCATGGTGAATTGGCCTTCCTGTTTGTGGAGTTTCTTGAGTATGGATTTGAGCTTATCGATATCGGAGATGTCTGAGCTATTTTGGAGGGGGTTATATTGGCCGAGTCTATCTCCCATTGTGATATCCAGGAGATTCATAGCTTTTTCATAGCCCGCTTCGCTGAAAAACGTCCTGACTTTCTTCTCGACATTTTCTTCTTTGGTGGCGAGCATCTCTTCCGGCTTGTGATGGTTGGCGATGTATCGTGCAATAGTGGTGATATCCTTGGTAGAGAACCCGAGTGCCTTGAAATCCTTCTTGGCGTATTCCGGAGAGCTTCTCCTATGATTGAGCGGTCATGCTAAGATTGCCCTGATCTCTTCTTTGCTCAGATTATCGCCGTAGGCGGCGAACTGTTCTACTTTGCCGACATCATGGTAGAGCATAGCCAATCTTACTAAGGGATCCTTATTGATCCTCTGGAGCTGGAACAAGGTGAGCAGGGTATGGGTGTAGACATCGAATGGATGATATCTGACCGGCTGTTCGATATATTTCGTAGTAGCTAATGCGGGGAAAAGTATCTCCAGGATTTTCGCTTCATCTAGTAAGGCGATGAATCCGAATGGATCACCCTCGGTGAACGCTTTCATGATTTCATCCTTGATCCTTTCTTTTGCTACGTTTTTTACGAGTGCATGATTCTTCTTGACGCTATTCCGTGTCTCTTTGATATAATCAAACAAAACGACAGAGCTTCAATGTTTACTCCTCGAAGTGCCTAATTGCTGTTTTTTAGGCATTCCAGCATTTCAGCAATTCTTCAATTTAGCATTCAATACGGTCACGAACCTGATCGCTCTTATGATCCTCAGTGCATCTTCTTGGAATCTTTTGTCCGCGTCTCCGACCGCTCTCAATCTTTTGGCTATGCAATCATTGAGCCCCTTATGCGGATCGACCAAGATACCTAAGGATTTTCAATTCCCAATTTTCGATTTTCAATTCTTTTTTGTAGAGAAGATCGTCGCTGACTTCAGTATCTCAGTCAGATGATCTGAGCCGATTACCCCTTTAGGAAACAGTTTCGCGATATGCGTATGGTCTTGGATAATCAGGAGTTGGTGGTCAGCGAGGAAAAGATAGCCATGGTCCTGAAGTTTTTTCAGGAAGGTTTCATCAGTATATTCGTGGATGTCTTTTTTAGCTATGAGTTTGGTATATTCAGTTTGGTATGGTACATTCGTATAATACATGCAGTTGATCGTAAAATCTCTTCTATCGGAATCATGGAGAAGGCTGTCACTTCGCTGGATTTCTCCGGGATGTCTATAATCCTCATATCCGCCTTCTGTCCTCAATGGCGTTAACTCGTATTTTATGGCTCATGAAGTGGAATTTACGGGAAAGGAACGAGAACCTTCTACCTTTCACCTTTTACCTTTCGCCTGTTGTATGAGCGTCATGGTACCGAATTTCTCCGTCATGAAGTAGGACATCCCTTTTTTATCGATGATGCTATCGATCTGTTTCGGGTCGCCAGCCATCGTGAAATCGATATCGATTGGTTTTTTCTCGATATTCAATAGTAGATCCCTGACACATCATCCTACGAGAAAAAGAGTATGGGAATCTTTAATCCTTTTTTGCAGGAGCGCAAGGTGGGGGTCTAGATGTCTGAGATTCTCGAGTTGTAACAAGATTTTTAATCTTTAAGGGGTAAATTCGTAATAAGTATAGGTAAAGTTTATGACTTTTCAAGAAAAGAAAAAAGCTGATGTACATCAGACCATTGTTTTTTTAATGCCAACCCTGAACCTTGTCCTTCACACTGACCGGTCGGATAACCAATTGAACAAAAAAAATAACCACGAAGGTTATTCTTGTTAGGTAAGCATGGGTATTTTTAATGGTAGGCGAGCAGGGAATCGAACCCTGAACCTTGTCCTTAAGAGGGACCTGCTCTAACCAATTGAGCTACTCACCCATAACGTCAGTGGGAGTCCTTATAAAGATAACAGAAAGAAAATCAATGGTTTTTTTGATTTACCAATCATAAATTTATATAAAAATTTATATTGTTTTTTGTATTAGTATATGTATGGTTTATGTAACAAACAAAAAAAATAACCCAAAAAAAATACTTACATATGGCAGAAAATGAACAAAAGACATTCGTGCTAGATACCAATGTCATCTTGCATGATTACACCTGCATCAGGAAGTTCCATGAACACGATGTAGTTATCCTGACTACCGTCCTGGAAGAGTTGGATACTTTCAAGAAACTGAACGATTCACGAGGGTTCAATGTCCGCGCGTTCCACAGGGAGCTTGATGAGCTTAGGAAAGAGAGGGTCAAAAAACCTATCGGACAAGGAAAATCGAAGGTCGAAAAAACAGTTTCAGCATTATTCAACGGGGGAGTGTCATTAGGTGATGGGCTGGGGATGATAGAGATTCAGATATCTCCGAGAAAGCTTCATCAGGTGATCAGGGATACCTTTATTGAAGATAATCCAGACCATCGGATCTTGAACAAAGTGTTCGAACTCCAAAAATCTGCAGAAGGTAAACGTAGAGTGATCTTGGTTACCAAGGACGCCAACCTTCGCTTCAAGGCTGAAGCTGTCGGCATAGAAGTCGAAGACTACGAAAACGACAAGGTCCCTAATATCGATTCTTTGTATCTAGGAAGGGCAGAGATCAACGATCCTCGCGTTGGAGGCGTCATCCAGGAAATCTATCAGAACAAGGAAGGTAAGTTTCCGTTAGATGAATGCGATGGGTGTTTCGATGGCGTGGCGCTTCGCCCCAATATGTATCTTGTCCTCAAGA
>CAYSER010000048.1:0-3058 GCA_964430205.1 uncultured Candidatus Peribacteria bacterium
CAAAGCCAGGTAATCGAGGATGTGCTTAGGTTCGAATCAGAACTCCTTGATAAAGGAGTCGGTCGTAGTAGTGATATCCTTCATGGAATCCACGCAGTAGACATTTGGAGCCAGCAGTTGTTTGAGATCCTTGTCGCCGGAATAGATAGAGATGACAAGATTCGGATCCGTCTGATGTCTCTGGACCAAGGTAGAGATGATATCATCAGCCTCATAGCCAGGCATGACCAAGCTTGGGATACCGAGCTGATCGACGATCTCTTTGGTAATCGGGAGCTGATGTTTGAAGTCGTCATCCATCTTCTTGCGATTAGCTTTGTAGTCAGGATATTCCTCATGCCTCAAGGTCTTGACCGGAGAATCCCAGGTAATGACGAAATAGTCAGGCTTTTCCTGGAAGATCCTCATGAGCATACGGAAAAAACCATAGACAACATTGACGTTATGGCCATCCTGATCCATCATAGGAGGGAACGCGTAATATGCCCTATAGAGAAAACTCGATCAATCTATCAAAAAAAACTTCAAAACAAACGAATTAACAATTAAAAATTGACAATTGAGAATAATTCTTGAATACAAAAAACAAATGCCTAAAATTTATAGGTAAATTGCTTATTCTTTCAATAAGATTTACGACGATATTTTTATCTCATAAGCAATGAGTATGGAGAAGAACAAGAATATAATTCTAGAGAAAAGTTTTGATTTTGGGCTTAGTATAATATATCTCTACAAAGAATTAACAGAGAGAAAGGAATTTATAATCTCTAAACAGCTTTTAAGATCATGAACAAGCATAGGCGCAAACCTTATGGAATCGAATTCATGAGAATCCAAGAAAGATTTCTTGCATAAGATAAGCATTTCTCTCAAAGAAGCACAAGAAACGTTTTACTGGTTAACGCTTTTAGAAAAAAGCAAACTTACAGAGCTAAATTACACAAAACATATTAAAGATGTAAACGAAATAATAGCGATCCTTACAAAAATAATCAAAACGACAAAACACAATCTCGATACAGAAAAATAATTTTCAATTTTACATTATCAATTCTCAATTATGTTAAAGATCTCTACTCCCGAAGAAATGTTCGAACTTTGAGTAAAGCTCGCCAAAGAGCATAAGATTCTCCTATTGAAGTGAGAGTTATGAGCAGGCAAGACACTCTTGACCAAGGGCTTCGCAAAAGGATTAGGACTGGATGAACATCATGTCCAGAGCCCTACCTACGCCTATCTCAACGTCTACGGAGCGAAACTCCTTCACATCGATATGTATAGGATCAAGGAATACGACGAACTCGTGGAAAAAGGGATCATAGATCAGATCAACGAATACGACCATATCGTCATCGAACGGCCCAAATTCATCGACAAGCTACCTATCAAGAATCATATAGAGATAGAGATCAAAAAGACATCGGAGACGGAGAGATCTGTAGAGACCAAATAACAACAAATAAATAGTCCGCTGATGCGGACTATATTTAGAAATTAGAAATTGAAAATTAGTAATTATTGTAGGGTTATATGATATTCGTCCAACGCATTCTGGAATTGGCTGATATGATAATTAGAGAGATTCTGCTTGCATGCATTATCATCATCCCTGAGCAATTTTAGGATTACGAGGAAGTTATCGAATTTTCTGGTGATCTCCACGATCTCATCTGAACTCAAGGAAGCATTGTGTTTCACTTTATCGAGGATGAACAGGGTGAAGGCGTTGACTAAGGTCTTCATCTCGGATTTCTTGAAGAGCGGCATCTGAAGGGAGAAGGTATGACCTCTTACGGTCAGTTCTATAGGGGTATAGCTTAAGGCGTTCTTGCACGCATTGAATTTCTCTATCTCGGCTTTGAGCACTACAGCCAAAGAAGAGAGCGTTCAGCTCAATGCTATTTCCTTAATGGTCGTAGAGATGGGGAGGACATATACATGGGACAGGAGAGTTCATAGAGACGTCTGCAAGAGATCTCAGGTCACTGTCCTAGAATTTCAAGCTCTATCGAATACGTTCATGGTGAAGGTATAGAGCTGATTCTTTTGTAATCACGTGAAATTGAAGATCTGAGCCGTCAGATAGTCTGCACTGGATCATGTGAATGAAGCGCCTCATGCAGTCTGATAGGAAAGCGTATAGAGTACAGGTTCGCTAGCAGTGAACGTCAGATAAGCGCCATAGTCATGTCCGCTGAAGGCAATCTTTCCGAGGACAGGAAGCACAGTATCGAAGATAAGAGATGAAGTATAGACCGAAGAACCGGTATTTCAGAAAGCGTTCGCATAAGCGATAGTCACTGCAAGAGGTCATTGAGCGGTTCATGACGAAAGTACACATGAATAGCGGTAATTCGATCATGAGATAAGGGAAGTCGTAGGAGCTATACCGGAGCACAAAAGCACCAAGATACCGCTGAGCGATTGATTGGAGGTGAAGGTCAGATCGACAGTTCCGCTAAGCGCGACATATCAAGAAGATGATCAGCTCGACAAGAGCGAGATATTGGATAATGATGGTGCTTCGTTATTGATGATGAAAGGCTGTGATTCATAGATAGTGGATTGAGCGCTATCGATCAATCTTAGCTTATATCAGGAGAATAGACGGGTATACGTTCACGTAGTGGATCAGGTATAGAGATAGTATTGGCCGGTAGTTCAAGTTCAGATGATATGATAGAACCCGGATTGCTGGAAACTTGCGAGCGATCTAGAATCAAAAAGGTATCAAGTGATTCAAGGATTCAGGACTTTCAGAGTGATCCGCTGACTATTATGATCCCGGAGTTGAAGCGTCAATCATGTCAGACAGTCTGTTCCTGAATATGACCAAGCGATAGGGATAGTATTGCCGACGGTCGATCATGAGCTAGGGAAGCTTCGGAGAATATCGCTAGATTCACAGACAATAGTTCAAGATTGGAGTAGCGTTCACGTTTGTATGGTTCACGTCTGGATGGTTCACGTCTCAACCGTTCATGTCTCTACGGTTCATGTCTCAACAGTTCATGTCTCAACAGTTCATGTCTGGACAGTGCCTGTCTCTTCTGGA
>CAYSER010000049.1:0-1091 GCA_964430205.1 uncultured Candidatus Peribacteria bacterium
ATTTGTTTATTAGCATCTACTCGATTGATCTTCATGTTTCAGACACCAAGATTCACGAAGATATTGAGGGTCGCTTTGGCTGTGGCTATGTTGTTCGATTGGTAATAATGTCCTGAAAGCGTATAGAATTCAGGTGCATCGAGTCTTCCTACGATATGCTGATAATACATGTTCACCGCTATGTCTTTGGGGATATCCATATCTATATTCGCTGCCGGTCATTGGATCTCTATCTTGTTGCCGGAGATCACATTCCCTACGCGTACCGTTATATTATCGATACCTGCGTGGAAAGTCAGTTTTTTCCGTTTGAAGGTGGCTAGATCGATGGTATGCAATCAGAGAAGGTTTTTTATGTAGAGGAGGTTGAACTGCTTATCTGTCGATAGGAACAGATTGATCCTGCTCGTATAGTTCTGTAGGACGTTCCGATTGTTGTCTTCTATGAATCTCATACTTTTGGCTCATGAATATGTTAGGAGATTCCTATCGCTATTCCATACGGTCTGGACGCTCTTGTCGGTTCAGCTTCCTTCGATATATGAATTTCCGATTAGGGTCTCGAGGTAGACGTCAGACTGTCAAGTGCTGATGACTGTATATGTTGAAATCTCTCAGGTCTTCCGTTTCGTGGATGGGTTGAGTCCGGTATAGATACCTATCGTAAATATCCCTCCAAAAACCGTCAAAAACAGGATCAATCAGAATATCTTTCCGAAAAGGCCTCTGTAACTCCGTATAATGATGGTACTGAAGATGATGAATATAGGAAAGATCTGATGCAGTTTGAAGCTATCGACCGATAAGGTGATGATCCCTGTCGATTCTCCGAGCATCAAAAATCCTATTACGAGCAATGCTAGGATCGTCAACGTCCTGAAAAACCCATGGATCCTTTGTTTTTTGTAGACGATTTTCTCGACAATCTGTATCGTAGGTTCCGCATGCATTTGTGGAGGTGTCCCAAATTGCGCCGTCTGGGGCGGAGGAGTATATGTGGGTGTCGATGGTTTGATTTCTTGCTCGTTCCCTGATTTCTTCTCTTCATCGCGATCTTTGTCCAATTCTTTCTCTACGAAGTTTCTTGCTTC
>CAYSER010000049.1:1191-2884 GCA_964430205.1 uncultured Candidatus Peribacteria bacterium
TTCCCGCTATCGTCATATTCGACTATGTAGTCTTTGCGTAGTCTGTTGCATATATCCTTTGCCATCTGTACCATCTTCTCATCCTTTTTCACTAGAGGGAATACCGCGAATTTTATCGGCGCCAATTGTTTAGGGAATCTTGCTACTACGCGAGATTCTCAACTTTCCAGTGTTTCTTCATCGTAGAATTCCAGCATGATCACCATAACCGTTCTTCCAAGTCCAAACGATGCTTCGATACATCGTGGAATATATCTTTTCCCTGTGTATGGATCGGAATATTGCATGTTTTTGCCGCTTGTCTCTTGATGCTGTCTGAGGTCGAAGTCCGTTCTGTTGTGTATCCCTTGGATCTCTCCGAATCATCGTGGATATTGATATTCTATATCAGTCGCTGCTGCCGCATAATGCGCCAATTTTTCATGATCCTTGAATCTGAGGTGCTCAGGACGTATTCATAGGATTTCGACCCGATACTTCATGGCATCCTCTTTCCGTCTGTGATAGGTCTCCATAGCTTTTTTTTCGTCATTCTCTACGAAATACTCTATCTCCATCTGTTCGAATTCTCTTGTCCTGTAGAGGAATTGCCCTGGAGTAATCTCATTCCTGAATGCTTTCCCTATCTGCGCCAACCCAAAGGGTATCCTTGCTCTTGTGGTATCCAGTATCGCTTTGAAGTCCGTGAATAGCGATTGACATGTTTCTGGTCTCATATAGACTTTCGAACTGTCGTTCGCTACTGGTCATAGATGTGTATCCAACATGAGATTGAAGTTCCTGCATTCCGTCCGGTCAGCAGGTTTCTTGCTTTCCGGGTTGTTCGGGATATTTTTTACGATAAAATCTCTCATTCCATCATTGCCCCGTGATTCCGGGGAAAGGTTCTTTACTCATAATTTATTGATTAACTCTTCGTCGTCCAATCCATCCCTTTGTTTCTCAAAAAAGTCCTCAATGAGCTTGTCTGCGCGGAATCTTTGTCCCGTCTTCTTGTCATCGATCAACGCATCTGCGAAAGATGCTAGATGCCCGCTCGCTTTCCGAGTGGTTGGATGCGCGATGATAGCAGTGTCCATCAGGAGTATGTCATTTCTTTCTTGGGTAAAATGCTTGGTCCGGAGGTCTGCGATATTTTTTTTGAGCAAGGATCCATAAGGACCGAAGTCCCATGCATTCGCTAATCATCCGTAGATCTCAGAATTTGGGTAAACAAATCCTCTCCTTTTTGCCCAAGCAACTATTGTGTCTAGATTGAATGTCATACTGCAATCATTTGAAAGAATATAAAAAACTTCACTGTTTTTTGTCCTGTATAGAGAAATTCCCCGTATTTTCAATTCTTTATTCTCGTCATTTCTCTTATGCGTATGCGGTTGTTATCCGTATGGGTTCTTCTTCCGGTCTTTTTGAAAAATCTCTTCCTAAAATTTGCAATATTTCTCATTGTGGATATAATTTACCGTAGGAAGAGGGTCTTGTCTATGACTATAACACGATACGCTACCAGCATACTTATTATATCTTGCTATTCCTTGCTCTATGCGTTCCGTATTGAAAGCGCTACACAAAAACAAAAATAAAATGCCTATTTTTATTATGTATGTAGCATCCAAACTTTCATTATTATGTATGGTATTGGTAGTGTGTATAATATTGTCAAAAACTGGTTTATACGTTTGCGTATATTTGG
>CAYSER010000050.1:0-2875 GCA_964430205.1 uncultured Candidatus Peribacteria bacterium
ATCGCTCACTATCTCAAATGACTCAAACAAGAGACCTTCGATTTCGTCATAGGAGCAGCGAGCTTCCAGCATATACCGACAGCGAAAGAAAGATTCTTCATCATGAAGAACATCTATAGAGTACTGAATTACGATGGCGTCCTGATAATGACTAACCGATCATTTTCGCGATGGTTCATCAAGAAATACCAAACAGACCTTATCGCTGCTCTCTGGCAATTCATCCTTTCATTGGGAAAACATCCCTGGAACGATCTCTTGGTGCCTTGGAAAAGCTGAGCCATGATATACAAGAGATTCTATCACATCTTCACGTTAGCCGAGTTGAAACGCATAGTCTCTCTCAGCGGATTCGTCATCGAGAAACTCTGCTATATCAATGCATGAAAGATCGCAGATTCACGGAAAACATCGCAAAATTCCCTTGTCATAGCGAAGAAGAGCATATTCTTGCAAAATGACGAGGATTAGGTATGATTACGTCATCATAGTATCGCTTAGCGTTTAGGCGTTTTATCGTTTAATCGTCACTCTATGAAGCAACGGATCTCACTTCTCATGGCTATGAGCCTTCTCTTCTTGTTCGGATGCACGAAACAGGCAGCACCAGCCACCATCCAAGATACCGCTCCCGTCAGAGACACATCGACCGCTTCAGGGACGACGATTCCACGACAGACCTATACCAACAAAGCTGACAGATTCACTATCTCTTTCCCCTCCTCTCGATCCGCTCAAGAAAAAGTCTACTGATCTTCCATTACGTTCACTTCGCCGACCGGCGGAACGGATAAGATAAAAGAGAATCTTAGGATTGAAAAGACATCATTGAGCAAGGCATACACCGTAGATGAATATTATGCCATGAATCAGAAACGTCTGAATGCTCAAGAATGATATACTGAGATAGAAAACGCTAACATCAAGATCAACTGACTCGATGCCAAGAAGCTCATCTTCAAGACGCTCAACAGATGATACCATCTCCAATTCGAAGAAATCCTGATCATCAAAGACTCCTCTCTCTATACTCTCACCTATGCTGCTACGGAAGTTACTTTCAATGATTTTGCCAGCGACGTAACGAAGATGGTCTCTAGTTTTGAGATCAAATAGCCAGTAGATTTTTTACGAAAAAAAGCCCCGGGAATACCGGGGTCTTTTGGTCGATTTGTGATTACTTGGTGATTACTCTTCATCCTCCTCTACACAGAGTTCCGGATATGTTGCTTCGATGCAGTTTTCGCTGTCAGGGATAGGAACCTTGTAAACGAAACCTCCTGCATAGAGTTGCCCGTTTTCCTCCATCTTTCCAAGAAGCACGACAGCGACAGGACGTATATGATCGGTCTTTTCTTCCATGAAGCGTTCGATAGCTTCATTGATCCTAACGTCCTTTTCTGTCCGGTGGAGTTCCGGGTAAAGTTCTGTGAAACGGAAGATTCTCAGTTTTTTCCCCGTTTTCCTCCTTGTGACGAAGTAAACGGCACGGAGTTCATTCCCCGATTCATCCACTGAAAGGATTGATTCATCGAGCAACGACTGTTCCTGGTCATCGGAGACTACCCAATAGGACATCTTCTTGTCGGGATCTTTGGGCCTGATGCCTTGGGCCCTGAACATCTTGTCGAGCAGCTGGATACATTCAGCATGATCGAATCCCAATTTTGAAATTTTTACCATACGTAAGGCTTTTATTTATTTTTTTTATTATTTTGTTTTCATACTATACATATTTTACAACAAATAGCAATACTTTATGAGCGATGCAATTGCTGGTTGCATGCCCACATGAAAATAGCTGAACTCTGCCCTACGTTGAGCGATTCCTTAATCCCCTGCATCGGGATATGGACCACCTTATCCACCAACTTCAGCGTAGATGCAAGGACTCCGTCGACTTCATTTCAAAAAACGATCGCCACACCCTGATGCGAACCATCGCTGAGCTGATCCAGCGGCAACGATTCTTTTGTGATTTCAGCCGCTATGATCGACATCCCCAACTCCCTCGCAGAGACGATTGCCTCAGGAGTATGTCAAAATTGTCTGAGACCGACATGCTGTTCCGCTCCCAAAGACGTCTTCACGACTTTCTGCGTATCTACCGGAGAGGGCGTATAGCCCGTCAATCGGACCTGCCGACCCAACGCATCCGCAGTACGGATAATGTTGCCCACATTGTAGGCGGAACGGATATTTTCGAGGATAACTATATTCATGCTTTTTAGACTCATATCATAAAAAAACATTATTCCTTAGTGAGACAGAATACCAAATAGTTCTCTTTCTGATCATATTCAACACGATATCATGAGACCAAGAGGTTATCCAACGCATAGATGATTTCATCAGCATGGCTGGAAATATCATGGACTCCCATAATCTTTCATCATGACCTGAGTATACGGAATGCGTTCTGCAATGCTTTCCTGATCTCCTCTATCAAGAGATGATTGTTTGTCTTATCGAACTTATCCAACACGAAATTGAAGAAGACCATATCTTGGCTCTTGGGTGCTATTCACTGGATATCCTGGACATATGACGGATTGCGCACTACCTTCTGATCTGCATCCTGCTCATAGCGCTGCCGCTTCTCAATCCCGGTATAGATCTCTTGCTGTGAGAGCAATGTCTGAGCCACATCTTTTGCCGTGCATTGTTGAGTCATATACAACCTGTTCCCCGCTCTCTTTCTCTCTTGCTCCAATACCTCACCGAGATGTTCAGAAACGAATGCAGGATCGACTATCGTGATTGTCTTTGCACTAGAATACAATTCAAATGCTAGAGTGCTGAATCCTCATCAGATGTCGGTCACTTGCTTGTCCAAGAATTCCGGATAGATATCTCCTTGCCTTGCGAATCACAA
>CAYSER010000051.1:0-2804 GCA_964430205.1 uncultured Candidatus Peribacteria bacterium
CACGTTTGTATAGTTCATGTCTGGATGGTTCACGTCTCAACAGTTCACGTCTCAACAGTTCATGTCTGAATGGTTCATGTCTGGACAGTGCCTGTCTCTTCTGGACATAAATAATATCATCAGGTCCGATATCATCACGTCAATTCCTGTCAGGTGAGATATCATCACGTCAGTTCCTGTCACTCTAAGAAACATCAAGTCTGTGACTCCTCTACCCAGGTCTGTCACGTGAGATTCCCTGATTCATCCAATGATCAACCAGTTCGATATCAGGGAACTGTACTGCATCAGGTAAGATATCATCACGTCAATTCCTGTCAGGTGAGATATCATCAGGTTGCATACTCCCCGGTATAATATTGACCGGTCAAAACGCATCAGGTAAAGAGCTCTGCGAACGTAGTACGGAGTCCATATCCTATGATGGAGATACTGAAAAGCAGCAAAAAGAGTTTAACGATTGCATAGCCGCCGAATATCCCCAAAAGATATTTCCTATGGTGGCGTTTAAGATGAGCATGGATATGATGCAACGCTGTGTTCATGAGGAATGAAATAAATTCAGTAAAAAATAAACGTACAAAAGAATAGATGGGTATTTTATTGATTATACCCAGAAACGATAATTTTGTCAAATTTAGTGCATGAATAGGTTACAGCATAGAAAGCAAGGTTTTGAGCTTCATAAGCATAGACATCTCGCCAGTGGAAGAAAGAGATCACGAGAAAGATTGAGATGCCGGCGCTGCCTTGAATCAGAACGTATCTACAAGCAATTTAGCTAATTCCGCTCTGGATATTTTTTCCTGATCGGCATATTGCCCGATATGCGTGAAAGTGACGTCAGTAGGCTTAGAGAGCGTATGATATACCTGATCTTTGGTGACGAACATATCAGGATCGAAGAAAAGCTGTCATCCTCTGCTCGCAATGAGATAATCTATCAGACCACGATCCGCGGCATAGATCAACTGAGGAAGATAGGATGCTGAAGCATCGACATCGGCAAACGGAGATAAGGATGATGAAGAAGCTAGTGCTTGATGTTGGGAAGCGAGCAAAGCATTGATGAATATGATAACAAAGTCATAATGGCGTACATAATTGTCCGGATAGAACTTACCGGATTGCCTATTCACGATATCCAAGCTTGCCAGGATATTGATATCTTCACGGAAAGGAGTGTCTATGATATCGCTGAAAGCGTCAGACAGCGAAATCACGGAATCCTTGTTGCTATCCAATGTGGGCAGATCGAACATACGTACGAGATAATAGGCTCATTCTGATCTGAATAGCTTATCATAAGGATTACCGTCGATATCGATTTTTTGGACATTGGGCAGGATATACATGATTTGTTGGAGCAACGATTTGGTCATAAAGGTAGATCAGGAAAGTATCGTCTTGGCCTCATCAGGGAGAGAGCCAGAAAGCTTAGCGATAAGAGAGAGAAAGTCGTTCGTACGGAAATAGTTCTGAGGGAAATATTTTTCACTGAAAGCGAGAGCTCCATACGCAGCTAATCTATTGATATAGGTCCTATATGGGTCATTGGAGATATCAGAGAAGAAATCCTTATTGGCAGCGACCCCATGCGAGTATCATTGACTGACATCTACCGTGGAAACTGAAGTATCCTTCGCTCAGGCGATAAGAGATGCTCCGGAAAGAGATGCTGTTCAGTTGAATAATGAGGTCACTTCGGATGCTATTCAAGAAAATCTTTCCTGAAGCCTTCTTCGAAGCTCTGAAAGATCTTGATTGGACTGAGAAGAGGTGGACGTCACGATAGGACGCACTGTAGAAAGAGCGGAATATCCTTGGGAGGTATTTGCCCAAGTCGGCAAGACGACCAAAGCTGCCAAAAAACCAAGGACTACAGTGATAAATCTCTTTGTTTTTGTTCTTGATGCTACACTCATCAGACAGGACAAAGAATAAATTTTTCACACGCGGATTATAATCAGAATTTTTAATTTGTCAATACATTTTAACAATCGAAAGAGATGGAATGCCGGAGAGAGGGAAGCGAAAAGAGCATAGAGATAGAGAAAGAAGTCTTATCATTGCATTCCCATCCAGAATCAATAATCATTTTAGCAATTTATCATTTTATCATTTCATCAGTAGTCATGAAGTATAGCGTAGAGAATATAGCCGGGATAGAAGTCATTTTCGCACCGATGGAAGATGCGAACTCGATAACCATCGAAATCATGTGCAAAGCCGGAAGCATCTATGAAAACAGATGAAATAATGGAATAAGTCACTTTTTGGAACATCTGTTCTTCAAATGAGGAAAGAAATATCCCACTCCGAGAGCAGTCGCAGAAGCGGTCGACAAGTTCTGAGGAGAATTCAACGCCTATACAGGCGACGAATTCGCTGGATATTACGTCAAGTGTGCGCCGGATTTCATAAATAGGGCGATTGATGTGCTTGCGGACATGATGAATCACGCCAAATTCAATCCTGAGGAATTGGAAAGGGAAAAAGGCGTAGTCATCCAAGAGCTGAAGATGTATGAGGACAATCCCATGGCTATGGCAATGCAGAAACGACAGAGATATTATCTAGGAGACAATAGCTTCGGCCGGCCGGTCATAGGCACCGAAGAGAATATCAGATCATTCAACCAGGATATGCTCTTCGAACACAAAGCGAACCTCTATGCCAAAGACAACCTCATCATCATGATAGCCGGCAAGATAATGGATAAAAAGGCAATCGTCAAGCAATTACATAAGGAATTTGAGCATATACCCGCACAAAAGATCGGCAAAAAACCTGCATTTGTCCAG
>CAYSER010000052.1:0-2725 GCA_964430205.1 uncultured Candidatus Peribacteria bacterium
ATATTTAGATGAAATTAAATCTTTCTTTAATAATTAAGCAAGTCCATCCCTCGATTATCGTCCGGGGGATTTTTTTGTTTTGGGAGAAAAAGAGAACATCTTGCAAACACGCCAAAAAAGGCTACCCTACCATCAACGACAAATACTGCTTGCCTGAGGGCTTTTTTTATTTTATTATCCCTATACGATGAAAGACTTTATGATACTGACCATCAATCCTGGTTCCACTTCCACCAAGATCGCGGTATACCGCAACACGGAAGAGCTCTTTATCAAGAATATCAAACATCCTGCAGAAGAGATTGCTCGCTATCAGCATGTCGCTGACCAGTTCGCTTTCCGCAAGGAGTTGATCCTCCAAGAGTTGCAAGCAGCGAATATAGACGTGAAAACCCTAGATGCGATCGTTGGAAGATGAGGGATTTTGAAGCCGATCACGTCCGGCGTCTATGAAGTCAATGATGCCATGGTCTATGATCTCCAAGAGAAACCGCTCAAAGAGCACGCCAGCAATCTCGGCGCGTTGATTGCGAGGGATATCGCAAAATCCATCCCCGGCGCTAAAGCGTTCATCGCTGATCCGGTCGTCGTAGACGAACTTACGGAAGTAGCCAGGATGTCCGGACATCCCCTGTTCAAACGTGAATCCATCTTCCACGCCTTGAATCAAAAAGCTATCGCCCGCCAGTATGCGGAAAGCGTCAGCAAAAAATACGAAGAGCTGAATCTCATCGTCGTCCACATGGGTGGCGGAGTCTCTATCGGCGCACATCATCACGGCAAAGTCGTCGACGTAAACAACGCTATAGACGGAGAAGGTCCATTCTCACCTGAAAGAAGCGGTGCATTGCCTGCAGGCGATCTCGTGAGATTATGCTTCAGCGGAAAATATACGGAAGGCGAGATGATGAACATCATCGTCGGCAAAGGCGGCATGGTCGGCTTCTTGTGAACGAATAATGCGTATGATGCCGAGATGAAAGCATTAGCGGGTGATGAAGATGCCAAGAAAGTCTTTGAAGCGTTCGTCTATCAAGTAGCGAAATATATCGGCGCTATGGCGACCGTGTTGAAATGCGACGTCGACGCGATCCTGTTGACCGGCGGTATGGCCAAGAGCAAACGGCTGACAGATCAGATAGCGGATCGCGTCCACAAACTCGCGCCGGTACATGTGTACCCTGGCGAAGACGAGATGCGTGCGTTGGCCATGAATGGCCTCATGGCGCTCAAAGGCGAGATGGATATCCTTACCTACAAGTAAATCGATCCACTTGTATTTTTTTGTCAAAACCATACCTTGAAGCTGACTTCCCCCAAAAAACGATTTTATCTTTTTTTGCGGATCAGTATGCGTGAAAACTATGAAGACTATGTCCCCGAAAGAGATCCTATCACCAAAGAGACCGCCCAAGAATCGGAAGATCTTGACGATGACCTCCTCGCTTCATTCGATGACGGATGATCAAGTACGGATGACCAATATCACCATAATGATTAATGAAAGACTTGTCTTCATACCGACTATCGTAAGATACGATAATTCAATCATTCAAAATTTTATATGATAAGCATATGAGTTTGTTTTATATCCGATACGAGAACCTTTCGCTAGCACATCCAAGCTTCCGCGTCTACAAAGTGCGTGAACATGAGCAGATTCTCCAATATATCCTCCATGAGGATCTCGTAAAGATAACCAATAAGACCCTAGAATATCCGAAATATCATCACTATTTCATGCTCGACGAGAGCAGATTCTCATTCTTCAGGTTCGATGTCTTCTTGACGACCGACAAGAAATTCACGTTCCACGACCTCAAGAGCATCATCGATGAAAAATGCCAAGAGACGAAAAGGCATCATGTGGTCGATGGCGAGAGAATCATGGTCTACCTCGATAATGTGCATATCAACGGCGAAGAGAAGAAATATGCCATCGGTGAGACAGGGGAGATCTTTTTCAGGCTCTATGTCGTCTATCTCCATAAGAGATCGTTGAATACCCTCAATTCCGTCTACGGGAATCTTTTCCAGATCAAGAATATCACCATCCTTCCTCAATCTTTCCATACCATGCTCTTCCTGAGGAATAACCTCAAGAAAGATAATTTCGTACTGCTCTATATCACGGAAAATAGCTGCAAAGCGATCAAGATCCAGAATGGATTCTATCATAGCGTCGAGACCCTCAATCTCGGCATGAGTGCACTGAAACAGATGTACAAGGACAACGGTATCGTCCAATATCGGTACAAGACCTATGATTTCATCGAATCGAATCCACTCGCCAGGAATCTGGTCAAAGATACCCTGAGATTCTATTCCGAGCTCTTCTGTAAACGATTCAATGAGAAAGGACTTACCTGAACTGACGTCATCGTCATCTCACCTATCACCAAGAACGTGCATTTCATCGACACCTTCAATGAACAATATAGGAAGCTGACCAATAACTATATCGTCCCCTTCCATCATTCCACGATACTCGAGACCTTCGGCAAAGTATGGGAACCTGATGATATGGATACGCTCATCCTGATGAATCGCGACGAGAAGATAAGGAATACGCTACTTCACGACGAAACGACCAAACGAAAAAACGACCAAACGATGTAGTCTCGTCTGATCGTCTTTTCGTTTAGAATCATTCGTATGCGCGAATAACGCTATTTTTTGTAGATCCTATATTCCACTACCTCGAAGCTTGATGATTTGTCGAATT
>CAYSER010000053.1:0-2628 GCA_964430205.1 uncultured Candidatus Peribacteria bacterium
GCATCCCGGAAATCTATCCTTTCAATCTCTTGCATGAACGTTATCACATTGCCTCCTTTTCCGCATCCGAAGCATTTGAAGATCTGTTTGGTGGGAGATACCATGAAGGATGGCGTTTTTTCGTTGTGGAATGGGCAATTACCGGTAAAATTCGCACCTGCTCTTCTGAGAGGGACGTATCTTCCGACGACATCTACGATGTCGACCGTGGAAAGTATATCTTCGGTAAGTTTGCTCATAGCGTATGCGTAGCCTAAAGCTTAAAGCCCGAAGCTCGAAGCCTAAAATGGTGGATGATATCGTAGACTGTATGTTTTTCTTCCTTATTCTCAATCGTAAAAATTTCCTATTTCTTGTGTGTCCTTCATCTCTTTGATTTCTCCCTTCCTCATTTTGTTTTGTTGACAATTACATCAAAATAAATATAGTATTTTCTCTCTTTACTTCAACCTCTTTCTATGAACACGCAAGATGTTTCATCTCTCTCTTCCCTAAAGGAACAGCTCAGACTGTATCATGGCGCTACCAAACTCAAGAATATCCCTGAGCTAGTTTCTTCTGAGTTATTCCAGACGCTTCTCTCTCGTGTGCCGGTTTCTCTGGAACAGACGGTCGCTGATATTACGAAACGCATCGATGATGCTCTGAGCGCGGAATCCATCATCTCCCAATTCCAAAGGTTCCAACAGGAGTTGACTCATAAGCATATCATACTTTCCCAGAGATTGCCTGAGAATCAGAGAAATGAATTCTATCAAGGCAAAAATACCCATGAATGGATGCAGATGCTATTTTCTCCCCACCAATACTATTTCACCATCAATCCTGCATCATTCAAAAAAGGTGATAAACAGCATAACCGTTGAGTGTTTGAGCGTGCCATAGATACGGTCGTTATTGATCCTGCGGCCGTACATGATTCAAGTCTTGAGGCTTTGGGGATAACGCTTGATCCGGATTGCCAGCAGCTCAAGGCTGTCTTCAAACATATGCGTCCTTTGCAATATCATGATTCTGATCGCCAAAGACATTCCATAAGGATCCATGAATATCGTGGCCAATATATCGTTTTTGCCGCTCATAAGACTGCCTATGTCCCTTCATGACATGCTACTCAGGGCGAACAGAGAAAAGATGATGTCATCTGACATATGAGCGTGTATCCTGATATCTTTTCCATGATCAGGAGAGAGGAGCACATTTTGGACACCGCACAAGAAAAACGCCAGCAATATATTTCTATCAAAGCCAAATTATCGGATGCTCTCCATGAGATCGATCGGAATAAGAAGGAATATGGTATCCGTGTCCAGCAGAATGTCCATGAGATCATTTCCGAGATTGATAATGCGACGTCTGCTAAGGTGGTTGCCGATAAGCTCTATCATCTCTCTAAGATTACTTGAAGACATAGCCAAAACGATAGGAAGCTCTTGGAGGCAAGTATGAGGAATTTTACCCAAAGGATCGCCCAGCTCCTAGGTATTGCGTTCCATACGCAATTACATCTTCTTGAGCTTTCTGATGCTCTTGAAGATCAAGCGCTCGATATCCAATCTTTCCATGCTCATGTACGTCTGGCTTTGCATAAGCCGACCATACAGCAGCAGAACGATATGCTCGCTTTGGCTTGTGAAACTTATGACATCGCACTTCAGAGGGGCAAAAGCTTGAAAGAGCCATTCCTGACCTTCGCTCGCCAGATACGCAGCCTCTGCTGACAGAAGCTCTCTGATACCAAAGATCGTATGCCGATGATCCGTTCTAAAATCCTTTCTCTGGTAACGCTTCAAGAGCAGACATTGGCAGGATATATGCTTCAGCACGACCTTTCTCTCGGGAATATGTCGATAGAAGAGGTGACCCATGAACTTGATCGCATCAAGCCAGGCTTCCGTAGCGATATGACCAAGATGGAACGTGATGCTTTTTTCGATACGCTAAAAAATCTTGCTGCTTTGCAGCAGCAGGTCGATGAACTTTTGACACACGGGTAATCTTGCTGTACCTATTCCTTCCTATTTGATATAGAAGAGATAGAGATTCTCCCTATTGAGTTTTTTGGCTACGGCTTGGATATCTTCTAGGGTCAGTTTCTTGTATTTCTCAAGGATTTCCTGCAACGTTTCCACTTTCTTATAGATCAGGTACTGATTTCCTATGAAGCTTGCCATCTCATCTGAGGACTCTATACCCATTTGGATCTGCCCTTCATTATACCCGATAGCGTTATCGAATTCTTCTTGGGTGATGTGTCCCTCTGCGACTTTTTCGATCTCTTCGAAGATCTTCTCTACGCCGAAATCGAATCTCTGCTTGTCTATTCCGGCTCTGATGACGAATACACCGAAATCTTCCTGGCTCATGTGGTTGGCTTTTATATAGTAGCACAATCCCTGTTTTTCCCTAATGTGTTGGAATAACCTTGAAGACATATTCCCTCCTAGGATAGTGGCTAACACGTTTGCTGCGTATCTGGTGTCGTCATCGCCCTTGAATCCCGGTGCAGAGATGACGAGGTGAGTCTGTTCGTTTTTTTGTTCGTGGAAAGCAACATGTTCATGAGGCAGATCCTGGACAAATGCAGGTTTTTTGCCGATCTTTTGTGCGGGTATATGCTCAAATTCC
>CAYSER010000054.1:0-2298 GCA_964430205.1 uncultured Candidatus Peribacteria bacterium
ACTGCTCGATGATCGGCATATCGACTCATCGATACGGACGGGTGATGAATCACGTAAATGCATGATCGAGAAGATAGCGAACGATATGCATCCTGACCGCATGGGAAAATCAGGTATAGGTATCGCTGGCTGCGACCAAGCGTTGCATCTCGTGACTATCGAAAAAGAGCACGGGTTGGGAATCCGCGACTGGATGGGATACCGATAAGGTAGACGCTAATATATCAGGGAATTGCGGCATAAGATAAGCAAATTTCCATACCAAGGTATCCATGCGATAGATAGCGGAGAGGTAGGAAAGGTCATACACAGCCAACGGAGAAAACGGACCCTGAGCATGAGCGTCGCCCACGATCCATCGGCTGAATAATGAGAGAATGCTGATGAGGAAGAACGTCCTTTTCATAGAAAAGACAGGAGATAAAATCCTCACCATCAAGTATATCCTGTCCTATCGGTTTTGTCAAAAAAAATCCTATGATTCGAGAGAGATTATCGTCATGAGACGGAACTGTAGCAGCTCCTGAAAGCGACATCATTAGCCTTCCAGCTGTAGCAATTGCCTTTCTTGCCGACATAGTCCAAGGTACCACGATCCTGTTCATGACTGAGGACGAAGAGCTCTTCCTCGCCTCACGAAGTGCCGTCATAATTCATGACGAGCACAACCGGATAGGGACGGATATTTTTGAAGACGAAATCTTTCTGGTTGCCTCACATCCTGTAGACGGCGACATCGAGTCCGGGAATCCGATACTCTTTTCCGTTGATGAAATTCTGATAAAGGTATTTCCGGGTTCTGGTATGATTGTATCTGGTGATGATCTCGAATGCCTTGTTGGAGATGATAGCGGCATTGATACCTCGGGAAGCGCCGCAGATGCCTCATCACTTGACATTGGATACGCCTCACATGATAGCGAGTCACGAAACCGTATCGCGCTTCCGATCTTTAGCAGCCGGATCATAATGGATCTCATCCATGAAGGAAAGTTGTTGCTGCGGATTGAGCACCCTGACGTTTCAGATATTCCGATACGAGATGGCGATATTGTCTTTTCTCCGAGCAGCATCGGTGTTGATCCTAGTCCTGTAGGAACTGACGACATATCAGAGATCCTCGAGGTCTTGGGTATCCTTGAACAGATAAACATGGTTGAGCTGAGCGATCTCCTGGTCATCTAGCTGCAGATGCCCTGAAGCATATTGCGACAACGAAGCATAGAACGGACGATGCGATTCCAGTTCCTGGATCTTGTCAGCCAAAATCGCATCCAGATCATCTTGGAGCGTCACTCATGTCGTGAGATAATACTCAGGGAAAGCAGGGGCTATCTGTGATCAGGTCAGATGGAGATGATCGCTTCATGGGCCTAGCGGCATAGTGACGAAACGATCGAATCCTTTGGCGATCAACTGCTGAATCGCGATGATCCTGAGCTTATGGGTGAGCTGATCAGAAGAGGAAGAAGCTCATTCCTGGAAGAATCCGAAAGCGACCGCAAACAGAGAGATGATAGAGAATACGATGATGCTGATTTTTTTTCGTAATGAATGCATACCAATTTATGGAGAATAAAAAAACGAGCGTAAACGCAGGCTTTTATTTTTGTATAGGTATTTTATAGTAATATAAATACAGAAGTCAATACATAGAGAAGACACAAAGGAAATGTCAATTACCAAGAAAAGGAAGTATAAAACAAGGGGTTGTCAAGGGAGAGAAGAGGGCAAAGGCTTGCATTCCCATCGGGTTTAAGTAGGGTATGAAGCAGAATAATACAGTGATAACGACCACGATGAAGAACGAATTATGGTATCGTTTCCTCATTTCATCGTTTCAGCAATTCAGTATTTAGCCATTTCAGCGATTCATCATGTTAGAACAGATCAAGCTAGAACTGAGTAAGCATTGCAAACCCGAAGAAAAGAAAGGGCTCTTTTTTTCGCTATATGATGTGCATGGCAAATTGCTGACATCGCACGGCACCGTAGAGACCGACAAAACCATAAACCAACTCACTGATCTCATCTACAGCGGTCTGCTCGCCAAGCACGAACATACGACCAAGACTATCGTCATCGATATCATCCAATCATATATCCAAGAGACCGATATCAATAAATTGCTCGCCTTGCCTACCAAGGATTACGGGCTTTTCCTCGTAAATACCGACACCAAGACATCAGGAGCCATCCTGCCCAACACCAAAGGCGTCAATGACGTCAAAACCGCCCTCTCGCTCATCAAGCAGAAATACGGCATCTCAGGCAACGTCAGCATGTACAGTTTCAGGA
>CAYSER010000055.1:0-2293 GCA_964430205.1 uncultured Candidatus Peribacteria bacterium
ATTCAAAAAACTTGATACGTTCGTACAGCAGGAATTCACCAAGGATTTCTACGGCTATGAGATCATCAATCCTGAGGCTAAGATCTTTTTCCTTACCATGGGATTCAATAGATATGTGCTTGAAGACTATATAAGATTGAAAAATGGAAAATTGAAAGATGGAAAATTAAAATATGGTCTTATCGTGATAAAGGTATTTCAACCGTTGGATATGAGGCTGAAAGAGTTTTTGGATGCGAACGTGAAACAGATCAGGAAATTAGTGTTTGTAGAGATGAATATCAGCGGACAGTTACAGGAGCTTATCACTAACAAATGCCGGCTCCATGATAAGAAACGGAACAATAAAGTGACGAATATCAGGAAGTATACGCTATACCCAATTTTTGACGAGGATGTCAAAAATTGAATGAATAATGAATGATGAAAGATGAATAATTAATAAGATTGTTTGTGAATTATTCATTATTAATTTTTAATCATTAATCTTTTATGAAAAATGCGTAGCAGTTTGAATAAAATTCAGTGGTGTCCTTGATGTGGAAATTTTCTCATCAATGCTGCCATCAAAAGCGCGCTCAAGCAGTTGAATATTCCCAAACATAAGGTCGTCGTGCTTTCCGGTATTGGATGCGCTAGCAAGACTCCCCAATATATCGATAGCTATGGCTGTGAGACCTTGCATGGCAGGTCCCTGCCTTTCGCTACTGGCATCAAACTCGCTAACCCTGAGCTTACCGTCATAGCCTACGGTGGTGATGGCGATGGCTACGGAATCTGACTCTGACACTTTTTGCATGCCTGTAGAAGAGATATCAATATCCTCTATATCGTAGCGAACAATGAGAACTATGGATTGACGACAGGTCAAGCGTCACCTACGACACCATTGCATGTCAAGACGAGGTCTACTCCTGAGGGGAATACTTATATGCCTTTTGACCCTAGTGCATTGGCAAAATCAGCAGGTTGCGGATACTCTGTCCGTGTGGTAGATAAGGATCTTCCCTTGCTTACGCAGGCTATTGTCGATGGCATCAAGCATCCCGGCTTCTCACATATCGATGTCGATCAGTCATGTCCAAGTCGGAGGAAACGATAAAAATAACGAACAAATCCTCCATCCGCATCGGCGGATTCCTCCTCCTTTATCAAGGAGGCCTCTAGTAATACTACGGTGTCCCTTGATAAAGGGAAGGGCACCTTTAGGGTAGGGATTTGTTAAAATAAATTAAAATAAATTAAAATAAATTTAAAACTCTTGCTATTTTTTGTTAAATATATATAGTATTTTACACAAAACAAAATATTCATAAAACAAATTCTAGCTAATATGACCGTACAAGACGTAAAAGAAATCGTAAAACGAGCCCTTGATGTTGTCGAGAGTCGTACATCAGGGTTGGATTCGACAGCAGCTTCTATGCTACAGCACAAAATCGAAAAGTTCCTGGTACTTTTCCATGAAGAGATGGATAAAGATATCGATCATGCCAAAAAAACCTCAGAGGTTACGCAAAAAGCCCACGAGGCGGCACACGATATCAGGATGTCCCATGGTTTATGATCA
Source organism: uncultured Candidatus Peribacteria bacterium (assembly GCA_964430205.1). Classification (GTDB taxonomy): domain Bacteria; phylum Patescibacteriota; class Gracilibacteria; order Absconditabacterales; family Absconditicoccaceae; genus CAJBLF01. The sequence continues at coordinate 1,571 of CAYSER010000055.1, forward strand.
TTACGTACTTATCTTACATTGCCCCATATCTGGGGCTTTTTCTTTTCTTGAAAAGTCCGACTGATTATGTACACTTCAATTCGTCGTTTTGACGTTTTATCGTTTAGTCGTTGTTATGTTCCAGATAGAGTATTCCCCTAATCTGAAAGGAGAGGTTCTCATCTCTTGAAGCAAGAATGCTGCATTGCCTATCGTCGCTGCGAATTATTGCATCGATAATGCGGTGAAGTTGCTCAACAAACCTAATATCAAGGATGTCGTCTCTATGGAGACACTGGCGAATGCGGCGATTGCTAAATCAAAAGACTATTTCGATCTGACCGATGATTTGGCCAAGAAATTCAGGGCATCCATCTTGCTCATCCCGTTCGGTCTCATCAGATTCGGAAAGGTGAAATTCGTGGGGAGCGGCGGCTGCAATATCGGCAAGAGACCGTTGGATATGTTCGATGATGCACTGGTCAAGGCCGGTATCAAAGTGACGGAATGAGAATTCAAGACCTTCGAGGTCGTGGGTCTGCCCAAGAAGAATATCATGCTCCAAGGATTCTCAGTGACTGCCATAGAAGCGTTGCTGACGTATCTGGCTTTCGCCAAAAACTTCGATTATGAGATCAATATCTATCAGGTGGCTATCGAGCCTCATGTCAGGAATCTCATCGCTTTCCTCAATAGCGTCGGCGCTGATATCCATCTCAATGTCGATCATAGCATCATTGTCAA
>CAYSER010000056.1:0-2261 GCA_964430205.1 uncultured Candidatus Peribacteria bacterium
TGCCAGTCATCCGATGAGCGAAACGGATTTTAAATCTCTTCTGAAATTAAGTATATGCTAGAAAACATACATCTTCGAATACAGAAATATAGCAGACGGGAATTCCGGCCTGGATACATATTTGATATCCCTGTGTACGCATATTTCCTCTATCTTGCTAGCAAAGCCAGACATCTTGGTTTTTTCTCCAACGTGAATCCTTGAATGACCTTGAGTGGATTCGCTGGACATGGAAAGCATGAAGATCTGGACAAATTCGATCAAGAATTATTGCCGATAAGCATTCATGTCATTGCATGAACACCCCATAATCAGGTTGAGAAGATGATGAAGCAAAAGAAGATCATCTATCCGTGCATTGCAAAGCCCACACTCTGAAGGACGTGAAGAGACGTGAAGAAGATCTACAATACCGCGCAGCTGAAATCATACCTGAAACGCATGCACGAAGATCTCTTGATCCAGGAATTCATAGACTACCCGCTTGAATTCGGAATTTTCTATTTCCGTATCCCTGGAGAGAAAAGATGACACATTACGTGAATCGTAGAAAAGAAGTTCATGTTCCTGCATGGAGACGGGAAACATACCATGCAACGATTGGTCTATCACCATCCTAGAGCAAAATACTACTATGATCAACTAAGGAAAGAATACGCAAACAAGCGGTCGGACATATTAGCGGACGGAGAGGAACTCCAGCTCAACTATATCGGGAATCATGTGAGATGATCAGTGTTCTATGATGTATCGCACCTGGTCACTCCGCAGCTGGAGATGATCATTGATGCTATCACCCAAAAGGTTCCCTGATTCTATTACGGACGTTATGATATCAAAGCGAAAAGCGTTGAAGAGCTTTACAAGGGGAAATTCAAGATCATAGAGCTCAACGGTATGTGATCATTGCCAACGCATATCTATGATCCGAAGCACAAGATATGGAAAGCATACAAGACGCTATTCCAACATCGAAAGATAGCTTATCGCATAAGCAAAGAGAATAAGAAAAGAGGATATGCATTCATGCCCATAAAGGAAATCCATAAGATCGTGAAACAATATGGGATTTAAAGACATTCCTTACCAAAACAGCGATGAAAGAGACCATCTATCACTTCCTCAAGAAGATACCGAAAGGCAAAGTAGTATCATACAAGATGATCGCCGAGCATTTTTGAACATCTCCTCGCGCCATAGGGAAAATCCTGAACAGCAATAGCAGACCAAACGCTTTCCCTTGCTACAAGGTCGTGAACAGCGATGGAAGACTCTGATGATATAATTGATGAACCGAGGGAAAGATAAGGAAACTGAACGCTGACGGCATCCCTCTCATAGACGACAGAATACCTGCAAAATACTTCCGGACTATTGATCCATCGCAAAGAAGAGAAAAAATAGCCAGTTGAAAACAATAAGCACATACATATAAAAATAGCGTTTCCGATATTGAAACTTTAGAATCTAAAATCATTTTTGTATGTTACTCACGATAGGACTAGAGATCCATATCAAACTGAAATCATCGAATAAGATGTTCTGCCAATGCAAGAACGAACAGAATTTCGATCAACTTTTGCCGAACACGAATATCTGTCCGGTATGTACGGGACAACCGGGAGCGCTTCCTACCCTGAGTCATGAGGTTCTGGAGAAGGCATTGCTTTTGGGCAAAGCGCTGCATTGCAAGATAAATAGGCTATCGACATTCGATAGGAAATCATATTTCTACCCTGATCTGCCGATGGGATATCAGATCACTCAACTCTATCATCCGACCAACACCGAAGGGCAAGTATCTTTTTTCTTGGATAACTATACGACAGAGAAGACAATCCACATCCAAGACGCACATATGGAATGCGACACCGGAAAGATGATCCATGAGGGATGACAAGCCCTTCTCGATTTCAATCGTGCATGAACGCCATTGGTAGAGATAGTAACCTTACCGGATTTTAGGACCGCAGAAGAAGTCGTGGAGTTCCTGAAAGAGCTTCAAAGAATGGTAAGATATAACGACATCGCTGATGCAGATTTGGAAAAAGGGCAGATGAGAGTAGATGTGAATATTTCATTGAGAAAATCAGAAACGGATGCGTTCGGTACAAGAGTAGAAGTAAAAAACATCAATTCATTCGGTATGATCAAAAGAGCGATTGAACATGAACAGGCAAGACAAGAGAAGATATACGAAGCCGGAGAGATATTCATGCAACAGACAAGAGGATGGGATGACAGCAAAGGGGAATCCTATC
>CAYSER010000057.1:0-524 GCA_964430205.1 uncultured Candidatus Peribacteria bacterium
ACTTTCTTTTACAACTTCTTCTGATGTGTTTATTTTGATGAATGACATGGTGATGAGTCCTGTGGTGATTTATTATAATTCGAAAGTTTCAACTGCTGAATTGATTTCGGCAATTTGGTCGATGTATTCTTGAAGATTAAATTCGTCAACTAATGAAGAGTTTGGAGCAGATTCTAATAGTGTTCTAGCTGGGAATTTCGTTGATCTGTGGTGAACATATCGTTTGTTGTTTTTTAATTCTAAAAAAGAAGAAAAGTCAACTTCTGCTAAGAATCCACCTCTTTTTAAGAATGATCCTTTTCCAACTAGGTTGTAGCTAGATGTTTCTGAATCATAGATTGCATGAGATAGTAATATAACATTCATTCCATTTTCTACTAACATGTTTTGTACGTAGTCTGTGAATGCTTTGATTTCTAAGTCTATTTCTGAGTAGATTTTGAAACCTGTATATTTCTTATTACAGTTGTCGTAAATTGTATCGAAGATTTTAGATACTGTGTCGATAACTACCGTTTTAGGTA
>CAYSER010000057.1:534-2094 GCA_964430205.1 uncultured Candidatus Peribacteria bacterium
CCTTTAGCTTCTTGATACGCTTGGATTTTAGTAGTCATTAAGTCTGTTAATTGAGCTACTGAGTCAAATGTTGGCACATTTGTGTGAGGAATTGGGAATGGGAATTTCTTTCCATCGTGTGATAGAACATAAGCATCTTCAAGTGACTTTAAGAGAGTAGTCTTTCCTGAGTTACTTTGTCCTGCGATTAATAATTTAACTGCTGACATTGAGGGCCTTTGTGAATGGGATTTGAGGAAGTTCAGATAGTTTAAGTCTGTAGTCTCTGAATGCAATGTATGCATACTGAGGATTAGCTTTCACGAACTGAACAGTTTCGGCAACAAGTTTCAGTATACTCTCTATGAAATTAAGAGATTGCTCATCAATAGTTATTGTCTGAGATACTGAACAGGTTGCCGGGTAATCAGCTAAAGGTTTTCCTTTTTCATTGAATCGGTTAACTTGATTTGTAGTTACCCAGATTATAGAGGCTGAGTTTATCTGTACTCCGGATTTGATTAGAGCATAAGCATAAGCTAATAGTTGTAATCGATAACCATAATTAACAGAGGATGGAGCAGATAGACTTGAAGTCGTCTTGTAATCGTAGATGTCTGGACCGATTTGAAGATCGCATGAACCAGAAACGTAGTAGCCTGGAATGATTTCCGCAGCTACCATTTGTTCTGAGACAGCTTGGTTTAGTTTGAATTTTGGTAATTCTGATAGGTATTTGATAAGACAATTACCCATAGGTTTGTATTGAGATAAGATATGTTGAATATCATAATGAGGATGAGTGAATGAGCTGAAGTAATTTTCAGCTTGATCTAAATTAAGAAATGGACATTGAGTTGTATGAGTTAAAGAATATAAATACTTAAAAATTTCAAGTTTATCAACTGACTTAGTCTTAATGAATTCTTCGCCACAGAAATGTACGATTGTACCTAAGACAGTTGATGTGGTAGAGTCAAATTCTCGTTGACCTAATACGTACTCACGGTACCATAAGTGAGGGTCGTCAAAGAATTTACCTAGCGATGAGGGAGAGATTGTAAATGCATCTGGAGGCGTTATTGATGAGCCTGGGATATAATCTAATCTAGTGATGTGATACTCCTTAAAGAAACTAATAGGATATTAAGAACTTCTAATTCTCGATTATCACAACAGTCTAATGGTCCTGTTCTTGCCTCGTACTCCTCTAGAGTGAGAATATCATCTTCGATAGACTTAATGTATTCTGCTAAAGTCATAGTATTACCGAAATAGGTTTATTGAATGGAACATAGTTTAGGTCACAGATTGATGCGTTGATAGTAACGTAGTGCTCGAAATAGAGTCCAGCAGCTTCATGGATATGACCAGTAACGTGAAGTTTTAACTTAGGAAGTTCTGTTAATCTCATTCTAAGAGCTTGAGAACCCACATGAGGTGATAGTCCATATTGAGGATTAAGAACTTTATCTCCAATAAAGTAAGCTGGACCATGAGTTACGACTATATCAACATCATCAGGGATTGTATCCCAGATTGTAGCTAAGTCTAGATCGTCTTTCATAAATGCCCAGTGAC
>CAYSER010000058.1:0-2047 GCA_964430205.1 uncultured Candidatus Peribacteria bacterium
TGCAAGCGCTTTTTCTTGTCCTTGCTCCATACTTCCCTTATCGAGACATGACTATATCTTGCATCATCTTACTAAATACTTATCATTCCATTGGTTTTATCTTCTGATCTCTGCCTATGCTCAAAGATTTCATGGCTTTCCTCGCTCAATACAATATCTTCGGAATAGCTATCTGATTGCTTATCGCCACCAAGGTAGGGACGCTGATCAAGTGATTGATCGATGATCTCATAACGCCCCTCATCCTTCAACCTATCCTCAAGAGACTCAGAGTTTCCAATATCGAAGAATTGTCCTATAGGGGAGTTTTGTATGGCAAGGTCATTTCCACACTCATCGATTTCCTGATCACGGCGTTCCTTGTTTTCCTCGTGGTGAGATATGCCCATATTACCATCGTGCCTAAATAATTACCTCTCACTACATCGACCACTCTGTCATCATAGAAAAAACCTCCGGGGAGCCGGAGGTTTCCTATTTTTATCATCTTTTGGGATCGATGCTATTTTTGTGGTCTATCCTCCTTATATCTTCCTCATCAGGTTGAGGATCTCCTGTTTATCGTTGCCTGAAATCTGTGGATCCTTGGTGATCCTTTGGATATATCCTTGGAGCGTAGATAAGAGTATCTGCTTGATGATCTGATACCTTTTCTCTTCCTCTTTTCCGTTGTTCAATTCTTTATCCCATCGAAGCTGCAGTTCCAGCAAATGATCTTTTTGCGATTCGTCTTTGGTCGCTTGCGCGATGGCGGTATCCGGTAGGGTAGTCATGATCCTCTCCATGAGCGTCAGCAGCGGTATCCGTCTCTCTTGCGATTCTATGAATTGCCTGATGAATTCTTGATAGAAGAGCGCTGCGATCAAGAGCTCCCTATCTATCTGATATGGATTCTCTTTTTTTCTGTTGGCTTGCTGGAGTATGAATTTCCCTTCATTCTTGGCATATTGAACGTATTGCACGCGCATGATCTCATACCCTATCCCAAGTTTCTCTCCCAAGACCTGGATATAGTGGTCTTGCATAGGGATGTTGCCGATATGGAGAATGAGTCAGAAGAGGATGTTGAGGACCTTCTGTTTATCTATCGGAGAAGTCAGATCGAATTTTTTCTTTAGATTTTGGAAAATGACAGAAAATCAATCCTGGCTTTTTTTTCGTTGCTCATCGAATTGCTCTTTTCCTCCTGCCTCATTGGCGAGTTCATCGATGTCCTTATATCACTCGGGAAGCCTTATGATCTTCGGATAGATGTTGTTCTGGTAGGCTAGGGAAAGCGCCCTTAAGCTCGCTTCCTGTCCAGCTTCGTCACTATCGAACAACAGGAAGACATGCTCTGTGTATCTCTTGATGAGTTTCAGATGCTCTTGCGTCAAGGACGTGCCGCAGGTTGCTACGCCCAGTCTGTATCCTAATCTTGCCAATCCGATCACATCCATTTGGCCTTCTACGATGAATAACGCATCATGTTCCTTGATTTGCTGCTTGGCCCGATTCAATCCGTAGAGGAGTTGCGACTTTTGGAATGCCTTATGCTCGGCGCTATTCAGATATTTCGGTTTGTCATTCGGATCGACTATCCTTGCACTGAAGCCGACGATATTGTTCATGGTATCGTAGATCGGGAAGGTGATCCTGTGCTTGAAAAAGCTGTAGATATCTCATCAGGTCTGTGACCTTTTCGCCAACGAGGCATCGATGAGGTCTTTGTCGTTGAAGCCTTTGCTTTTGAGCTCTTGGATCAACGCATAATGCGAATCCGGTGCGTATCCGATCCCGAATTCATTGATCATCTGATCGGAAAGTTTCCTTTGTTCATGGAGGTAACGCTTAGCCTCCGGATGTTTCTCCAATTGCTCTATGAAGAATTTCTGCGCTAGCTTATGGATGCGTTTGATTTTCTCTTTCTCGTCCTGCCGATCATCATGCTTGGTCGGGTCGATCTGATATTTCGCTAGATCGATATTGGCTTGCTTCGCCAATTCTTTGGCTGCATCCCGGAAATCTATCCTTTCAATCTCTTGCATGAACGTTATCACATTGCCTC
>CAYSER010000059.1:0-1871 GCA_964430205.1 uncultured Candidatus Peribacteria bacterium
AGGAGGGCTTACGATGTGTCAATCACAGGTTCTAGCAGCAATCTTATCGAAATTCAGTGCCCTCGGCTTCAAACCTATCGAGGAGGTGGCATCTCATTTCGCCTTCGGCGAGCACTGGAACGAACTTCCGGAATACGCTGGCTATGTCCCCGAACAGTACAATGGAAGCTGGCAGTCGCTCAAGGATCTCTTCTACAAGATGGGTACATACAGCAATGAACGACCTGCTCCAGTGAATATCCGTAGAGACGACAGGGTCATCTGCGTAAATGTATACGGATTCAGGGTGCCTGATGCCCCGCCAGTGATTGCGTTGGGTACAGATGCCGCTACCAGGGGACGGATAGTCTTCTGCAAGGATGTCATCACTAAGCAGTACATTGCAATCGCTTGGTAAAGAAACAACGAAAAGTTACTATTTCCCGGAGTATGATCCGGGATTTTTTTCATAAAAAAAATCAGGAATCAGAAGCCTGGTGCCTTTCACCTAATGTCTATGATCTATCTCAATCCATCTGTCCCGTCTCAATCCATCTGTCCCATCTCAATCGTTTCCTCGTTTAGTCGCTTCGTCGTTTATGCGTCTATACGATACTTTCCGCCATCCGATCGATCTTGAATCCTTTCTTGCCGAGGTTCAGCTTGGTATAGACGATATCCATGAAGTTCCTGACGGTAGGTCATTTGATGATGATGTTGTATCTATATTTCCCGAACATCCTGTAGATGAGCGGAGGGGTGGAGTAGATCTCGAGATCAGTCAGTCCGTATTTCTCTTTGAGGTAGAGAAGCTCTTTGTGGAGCGTATCCACTTTGGTGAAAAGCGATTCCTCGATCTCATCCTTATAGAGGATGACGCAGAGCTCACCGAATGGCGGATATCCATTCGCCTTCCTGAATAGGTTATCTTGTTCATAAAAATTTTCCGTGCTCATCTGGCAGGCACTGCGGATGCTATACTGATCCGGATTGAAGGACTGTACGATGAAGTTCGCTGTCGGATGTTTGACGAATGCTTCATACAGGAAATAGAAATTCCTCTCCGCAGAGGTATAATCGGGGATGTTCAATCCGAGATCTGCATTGAGGAAGATGATGAGATCGAAAGGCAGTCCTTTCGGCGGCGTAGTGAGTAGCGATGTCCCGATGATGATCTGATGGTTGGCGATCTGTTCGTAGAGTCTCTTGATCTTGTTTGGGGAATTCACCGTCTCGGATTCTACGATCAGCGCATCGGTCCCGTATTCGGTCTTGAGGAATTCAGCGACCTTCTGGGTTCATAGACCGAATTCCTTGATTTTCTTGCTATGACAGGCAGGACAGGTTGTAGGCACGGTATATTGCGTCTTGCAGATGTGGCAGAGTCCTATCGTCTCTCCTGATTCCAATCTATGATAGCTGATGCTGACATCGCAGTTCTTGCACTTGGGGATATGCCCGCAATCATGGCAGATGATGCCTCATGAGTAGCCTTTCTTGTTGACAAGGATGCCGATCCTTTTGCCTTGCTTGAGGTATTTCTCGATGCCTTGCAACGCCAATTGCGAAAAATGCGGAGCAAGCTCTTTGGTCATATCGACGAGAAAAATAGACTTTTTGATTGTTCATGGTAAGCCGTTAGCTGCTGGTTGATTGCTATCGTGATCGAAACGTTCGTAGTTCATAGCTTCTCTATAGTGAAATATGATGGAGATGCAAATTCATTAAAAAAAAAGACCGTGGAGATACCCACGGTCCGGATGATAGATGATGGTCATGTATTAAACGATACCTGCTTCGATGAGGATGTTCTCCATCTCTTCATGCATCTTCGCAGCTTCACGTTTAGCCGCCTCAGCGAAATCTTCATCGCTGGAAGCGTAGATGATGGC